>CAZMLG010000026.1:0-25450 GCA_964566985.1 uncultured Intrasporangiaceae bacterium | reverse complement strand
TCGAGCAGGACTACGACGGCCCGGGCGCGGTCTGGCCGATGCCGTGGCGCGCCGGTCGGCGCAAGCCCCAGACGGGTCGCACCGACGGGCCCAAGCCGCGTCTGCAGCTCATCCGCGAAGGTGAGGAGACCACCAAACACCGCCGTTGGCGCCCCCACGCCGAGTAGTGCATCAGAACCGCCGAGTAGTGCGCTAGAACCGCCGAGAAGTCAGTTAGAGCCATCGAGTTGGGCGGGCACCGCCCGTCACCTGCGGAGCAGGTCAGCTCGCCGCATTCGTGTAGGCACGAACTTGCCGGCGGGTGACCTTGCGCAGGAGCTCGACGTCGAGGGTATCGGTGTCGACGATCTGTGCCTCCACGATCGAGACACCGTCGAGCACGTCGTAGATGCCGATGTCGGTGCCCCCGGCGAGGATGCGCAAACCGGTGGAGGCCTCGCCGATGTGGGGCGCCCGCATACGGATCGGAGTGACGGTCTGCCCCTTGACCTGCTGCGGAGGACACGAGGTCTGCGTGATCGAGTCGAAGGTCCGGCGGGCGTCGTGCGCACTCGCGTATTGGTGGATGCTGAGGATGACCGTTTCTCGATCTTGGCCGATCGCATGGGAATACGTCTGGTAGGCAACTTCCTTCGCCCGAGGTGGCTTCGACGTGCCGGAGCGGCTGCAGTCGATCCGCGCGGTGCGGGTGCGCTCCTTGGTATATCCCGGCGGGAGCCGTGTCACCGGCAGCAGGGTCTTCTCGAGTCGCGCGTGGCTGATCGGAGTCGTCGTGGTGGTCGGCGCGGCGGCGGTCCACACCTGTGCGTCGGAGGACTGCGGCGCCGACCTGTGATCGCCGCCTCCTCCGCACCCGGCGAGGCACACTGCGAGGGCAACGACGGCGACTCTGCCGAGCCCGAGTCTCACACGTCTCCCTCACGTCGGTTGCGTCTGCGGACACTAACAGCCTGACGTCGATCGCCTCAAGGCGCCGCGAGGGGGTAGTAGTCATGCCACCGATGTTCGACCTCGTCCGGCGTCGGCACCGATGCCTGCGCTCCCATGCGTTGCACCGCGATGGCCGCCGCGGTGCACGACCGTTGCAGCGCCTCGAGATCCGGTATGCCGGCCGCGAGCGTTGCCGCGAGCACCCCGCAGAACGTGTCGCCGGCTCCGACCGCGTCGATCGCGTCGACGCGGGGAGAGCCGACGGTGATCGCATCGCGTCCGCGCCGCAGCATCTGCGCCCCTCGGGCGCCCAGGGTCATGACGACGGCGGGCACCACGTCGGCGAGCGCCTCGAGCGCACCGTCGAGATCGTGCCGGTCGGACAGGTCGACCGCCTCGTGCTCGTTGACCACCAGCACGTCGATCTGGGCAAGCAGGTCCTCTGCGAGATGTGCCGAGGGAGCGGCGTTGAGCACGAACGGCACGCCGGGGGAGCGGTGCCGCGCGGCGTCGACGAGGACCTGTTGCGAGACCTCGAGTTGCGCCAACAGGACGTCTGCGGAGGCGATCAGCGTTGCGGCGTCGCTGTCGATCGCCACGCGTTCGTTCGCGCCGGAGACGACGGTGATGGTGTTCTCGCCGTGCTCGTCCACGGTGATGTAGGCCGCGCCACTGGGGCCGTCGACCGAAGCCACACCACGGACGTCCACCCCGTGACGGGTGAGGGACTTCCGTAGTTCGCCCGCGGCGGGGTCGTTGCCCAGGGCGCCGATCATCGACGTCTGCGCGCCGGCCGCCCGGGACGCCGCGACGGCCTGGTTCGCGCCCTTGCCCCCGGGAGTGCGCTGCAACTGCGTCGCCATGAGGGTCTCCCCGGCACCGGGCAGGCGCGGGACGGTCACGGTGTGATCGAGATTGATGCTGCCGACCACGACGACGTGCACGTCGTCGGGCTGTGGTGGTGTCATCCGGTCCTCCGATCATGGCGCTGCCGCCCAGTATCCCAAGTCTCGAGCGGTCGGAGTGCCGACGTGGCTGCCGGGTGACCTGTCCGCGGATCGGACGGATCGCGTCTCGTATTCCGGTCTTCGACCGCACCCTTGGTACCCTCCTGCGAACCGGTCTCGACCCGCACCACCCCGACGCGGGCGAGTCCGCGCGTGCCGTCCGGCGTCCATCACCGCCGGTGCACTGCGGTTGCGGAAGGAATCCCGACGACGTCGAGGAGTGTTCGTATGCGGATCGGTGTGCCGTCAGAGCGTCATCCGGGGGAGGCCCGGGTGGCGGCGACGCCGAAGACGACCCGCCAGTTGGTCGGTCTGGGCTACGACGTGGTGATCGAGTCCGGTGCTGGGGTGCAGGCCAGTTGCCCGGACGAGGCGTATGCCGAGGCCGGGGCGCAGATCGTCTCCGCCGATCAGGCGTGGTCGGCCGACATCGTGTTGCAGGTGAATCCTCCTGCGGATGAGCAGATCGGCCGGCTGGCGCCGGGGGCGACGCTGGTGGCGTTGCTCGCGCCGGGTCTGGCTCCGGAGCGGCTGGATGCGCTCTCACAGCGGGGCGTGACGGCGCTGGCGATGGATGCGGTGCCGCGCATCAGCCGCGCGCAGTCGCTGGACGTGCTCTCCTCGATGGCGGGCCTGGGCGGCTACCGCGCGGTGGTGGAGGCGGCGCACCAATTCGGGTCGTTGTTCACCGGTCAGGTCACTGCGGCCGGGAAGGTCCCGCCGGCAAAGGTGTTCGTGATCGGTGCGGGGGTGGCCGGGTTGGCCGCGATCGGCACTGCCGCGAGTCTGGGCGCGGTGGTCCGCGCGTTCGACGTGCGCCCCGAGGTCGCCGAACAGGTGGAGTCCCTCGGTGGGCAGTTCGCGCGACTCGAGGTGCCTGAGCAGCAGGCCTCGAGCGACGGGTATGCGAGCGAGATGTCCGCGGACATGGAGCAGCTCGCGATGGAGCTGTATGCCCGCGAGTGCGCCGACGCGGACATCGTCATCACGACGGCCCTCATTCCGGGCAAACCGGCACCGCGCCTGATCACGGCCGACACGGTCGCGGCGATGCGCCCGGGCAGCGTGATCGTCGACATGGCGGCCGCCAACGGCGGCAATTGCGCGCTGGCGCAGGCCGATCAGGTCGTGCAGACCGACGGTGGTGTCACGGTCGTCGGCTACACCGATCTGCCGGCGCGGCTGCCCGCGCAGGCGTCCCAGTTGTATGGCACCAACGTGGTCAACCTGTTCAAGCTGATCACCCCGGGCAAGGACGGGCAGGTCGTGCTCGACTTCGAGGACCAGGTGGTGCGGTCGCTGACCGTCGTCCGGGAGGGTGAGATCACCTGGCCGCCGCCGAAGGTGCAGGTCTCCGCCGCGCCGCCGCGTCCGGAGAAGGAGCCACCGGCACCGGTCGAGCCCGAGCCGGTCAAGCCGCCGGATCCACGGCGCCGGTGGGCCGCGATGGCGATCGCGGCGATCGTGTTCGCGCTGATCGCGTCCGTGTCGCCGACGGCCTTCCTGGGCCACTTCACGGTGTTCGCACTGGCGGTGATCGTGGGGTTCTACGTGATCACCAACGTCACCCACGCGTTGCACACCCCGTTGATGTCGGAGACCAACGCCATCAGCGGCATCATCCTGGTCGGCGGGATCCTCCAGGTCGGCAGTGAACACCTGGCGGTGCGGATCATCGCGTTCGCGGCGGTGGTCGTCGCGTCGGTCAACATCTTCGGCGGATTCGCCGTGACCGGACGCATGCTCAAGATGTTCCGGAAGGAGTCTTGATGAGCACCCCACAAAGTTGCTCGCTTCGCTCGCTACTTTGCGAGGACCCCGCATGAGCACGGGGCTGGTGCAGGCGGCCTACATCATCGCGGCAGTGTTGTTCGTGCTGTCCCTGGCGGGGCTGTCCAAGCACGAGTCGGCCCGGCAGGGCAACGCGTTCGGGATCATCGGGATGGTCATCGCGCTGGTCGCGACGATTTGGTTGTCGGCCGATCGGGCCGAGAACGCGCTGACGACGGTGTTGTTGATCCTGGTCGCGATGGCGATCGGTGCGTCGATCGGGTTGTGGCGTGCTCGCGTCGTGGAGATGACCGGTATGCCGGAACTCGTCGCGATGCTGCACAGTTTCGTCGGTCTCGCGGCGGTGTTGGTCGGCTACAACTCGTTCATCGCGACCGAGGGGCTCACGGGGGCCGACGAGAACATCCACCTGGTCGAGGTGTTCGTCGGCGTGTTCATCGGGGCGATCACGTTCACCGGTTCGGTGGTCGCGAACCTGAAGCTGTCGGCGCGGATCCCGTCCAAGCCGTTGGCGCTGCCGCACCGGCATCTGATGAACCTCGCCGCGATCGTCGTCAGCGTCGCGCTGCTGGTCTGGTTCATGGCGCAGCATTCGATCGTGCCGCTGGCGATCATGACGGTGATCGCCTTGGCCTTCGGGTGGCACCTGGTCGCCTCGATCGGCGGCGGCGACATGCCGGTGGTCATCTCGATGCTCAACAGCTATTCCGGATGGGCCGCCGCGGCCGCCGGATTCATGCTCGGCAACGATCTGTTGATCATCACCGGCGCGCTGGTCGGTTCCTCCGGTGCGATCTTGTCCTACATCATGTGCACCGCGATGAACCGCTCGTTCGTGTCGGTCATCGCCGGAGGCTACGGCGCCGCCCCGACCACCTCCGGTGGCGGAGAGGTGGCGCAGGGCGAGCACCGCGAGGCGACCGTCGACGAGGTCGCCGGACTGTTGCGCGACGCCGAGTCGGTGGTGATCACCCCCGGCTACGGGATGGCCGTGGCGCATGCGCAATACCCGGTCGCGGAGCTGACCCAGCGGCTGCGGGACCGCGGCGTGCAGGTGCGCTTCGGCATACACCCGGTCGCGGGGCGGCTGCCCGGGCACATGAACGTGCTGCTCGCCGAGGCCAAGGTCGCCTACGACATCGTCCTGGAGATGGACGAGATCAACGACGACTTCCCCGAGACCGACGTCGTGCTGGTCATAGGTGCCAACGACACGGTCAACCCCGCCGCGACCGAGGAGCCGGGCTCGCCCATCGCGGGAATGCCCGTGCTGCAGGTGTGGCACGCCAAGGACGTGGTCGTCTTCAAACGCTCCATGGCCACCGGATACGCCGGCGTGCAGAACCCGCTGTTCTTCAAGGACAACTCCCGCATGCTCTTCGGCGACGCGAAGGAGAAGGTCGAAGAGATGCTGCGGGCGCTCTGAGGAGCCGCTCCGGCCCCCCGGGACGGTCATGCGGGGGACTGGTCATTCGTCGCCGGGGGCCCAGAGCCAGAGCAGCTCCCCTGCGAGCCCCTGCCGCGCGATCTGGAGTAGGGGCTCCACGTGGTGACGGCGTACAGGCTGTCGGTAAAAGTGTCGTCGGTGAAGCAGCATGAGGCCGCGTGGTCCTGATCGGTCTCCATCCGGATGCATGCGGTGCGGCCGGTGAGGCGGAACTCGTGCCCCATGTGCTCCAGACGGTTGTTGACCGTGGCGACGTCGTCCACGGCGTTGCTCCGTTGGGCTCGGCGACGAGGCGCTCGGGGTGTCAGAGGGCCACGGTATCCGTCCAGGGATGTCCCGCAATTTGGTCCGCCTTCGCACACGGGGCAGATGCTCTTCTTAACTACGCACGCTACCGGCATCGCCCCGATCCAGTGGGGGAGTGGATCTTGCTATTTGGCAGCGAAGCATCGGTGATGGGTGTCTAATCATTCGTGGTTGAACGGTCAAGTGAGTACTTGGGAGGAAGAAGGCGTGCGAACGGATAATTGGGAGGAAGCCCGCGGGGAGATCGCATATCAGATGAAAAGGATTGAGGTAGACCGGACGAGGGTGCAGGTCGATGTTGGCGAAGGCCGCACGCGCCTGGTGATGCGCCTTGATCACGTTGGTGCCGCGGATAACAGCGAGATCTGGTCTGCAATGAGAGTTAATGATCCAGAATTGAAGGTGAGGCTGCTCGTGCATGAGCCGTATAGCCTCGCCGCCGGCTGGCGACTACCGCTATCTCAAGCCAGCAGTATCGAGAACGAACGGCCGCCGGTGCTTGTCTGGAAGGCCCGAGACGCAAGTTACGCAGCTGAACTCGTAAGTCTGGTGATCAACACTGCATCGGCGGCGAACTGTCATCGCATCTCGATCGAGTCCGATGAGTGTACTGGAAGAGAGTTGGATCGCAGATATGGCATTGAGGCTATCCGAAGGACGTGGTCATCCAAAGCGCGACAGCGCGCTTCCATTACGGAATGCATCCGGTGTGGACTGCCGCTATCCGATCCGGAGAGCGTAAAGCTTCGGATCGGGCCCGAGTGCAGGGGATACTACAGCAAGCCCGTCCTTTCTGCCTTGCGAAGCCGGAAGCCGCCGCGCCTTCAAGCAGTTAGGCCAAAGGTCTGGGTGAAGAGTATACAAAGTGAGTGGGACTTCGACTGAGCCAACACCACCTGGTTTATATGTGGGGCGCGCACCACCGTGGTGACCGTGGTCCATCGTCCGCATCGCTCGAGACGTCGGGATCGTGGAGGATAATGCGGGTATGCCGACGACACCAGCCCCGCTGTTGACCAGCCTGACCGGTGCCCTGCCGGACGTCCCGGACGCCGTGCGGGTCGGCGACGCCGCGCTCTCGCGTGAGCAGGTGCTCGGCGCGGCGACGGCGGTCGCCGACCGGATCGCCGGATCGCCGGCCGTCGCCGTCGACGCCCAGCCGTCGATCGAGACCGTCGTCGCGGCGGCCGGGTGTCTGGTGGCCGGGGTGCCGCTCGTGCCGGTGCCCAAGGACGCCGGGCCGGACGAACGCACGCACATCGTGCGCGATTCCGGCGCGGCCCTGTGGCTGGGCAGCCCGCGGGACGAGGTCGAGCTCCCGGCGGTGCCGGTGGACGTCCGCGCGTCCTCGAGCACGGCCTACCGCGAGCCGCCGGCCGACGCGGCCGCGATGATCATGTATACCTCCGGCACCACGGGCCCGCCCAAGGGCGTGGTGCTCTCCCGCGCGGCCGTCGCCGCCGACCTCGACGCGCTGGCCCAGGCGTGGGGCTGGACCCAGGATGACGTGCTCGTGCACGGACTGCCGCTCTTCCACGTGCACGGGCTCGTCCTCGGCGTGTTCGGCGCGCTGCGCGTCGGTTCGCGTCTGCACCACACGGTGCGTCCCCTGCCGCAGGCGTATGCCGAGGCCTCCGGCACGCTCTACTTCGGCGTGCCGACCGTGTGGTCGCGCCTGTGCGACGACCCGACCAGCGCCCGACGGCTCGCCGGCGCACGCCTGCTGGTCTCCGGGAGCGCACCGCTGCCGGTGCCGGTGTTCGACCGGCTCGCCGAACTGACCGGGCAGCCCCCGGTCGAGCGCTACGGGATGAGCGAGACCCTGATCACCGTCAGCACGCGGCACGACGGCGAGCGGCGCCCGGGCTGGGTCGGGTTGCCTCTGGCGGGGGTCGAGACGCGGCTGCGCGCCGAGGACGGTGCGCCGGTGCCGCACGACGGCGAGCAGATCGGGCAGTTGCAGGTGCGCGGCGCGACGCTCTTCGACGAATACCTGCACAACCCGGACAAGACGGCGGCGGAGCACACCGACGACGGCTGGTTCCGCACCGGTGACGTCGCGACGATCGACGCCGGAGGGTTCCACCGCATCGTCGGGCGGGAGTCGGTCGACCTGATCAAGTCCGGCGGCTACCGCGTCGGCGCCGGAGAGGTCGAGCACGCCCTGCTGGCCCACCCGGGCGTGCGGGACGCCGCCGTGGTCGGGTTGCCCGACCCGGATCTGGGTCAACGCATCGTCGCCTACGTCGTCGGTGACGTCGACGAGCCGGACCGGGTGATCGACTTCGTCGCGCAGACCCTCGCGGTGCACAAGCGGCCCCGCGAGGTGCGGGTGATGGGCGAGCTTCCCCGCAACCAGATGGGCAAGGTGCAAAAGAAGCAGTTGATGCAGGACTGACCGGCCGAAGCGACCGGGTGGCAAGACGCTCCCGTGCCGCCCGCGGCGCCGACTGTGGCAACCTTGGCCGAAAGGCGACCCGTCGGTCCCGGTCGACATCGACGACCCCAAGGAGGCCCCAGCCATGAGTCTCGTGCACAGTGCACGCACACTCGCCGGGCGCGCGATCCCCACCCCCGCGCCGCCCCGGGAGGCCGCCGAGCTGATGGACGATCCGTGGTTCGGCGAGGCGCTGGAGAAGGCGGCGGTCGAGGAGAACCGCCCGCTGTCCCAGGTGCGCGCCGAGGCCGAGACCTACCTGAAGGAGATGGCGGCCAGCCACGGTGACTGGGTCACCCAGAACTGGTCGCGCACCGGCAACTGGTTCATGCGGGCCTACGACGTCCTGGTCGACGAGGACCAGATCGCCGCGCTGAAGAAGCTCGACCGCGACCACAGCCTGGCGCTCGCCTTCAGCCACCGGTCGTATCTGGACGGAATGGTCGTGCCCAACGTGCTGCGCGCACGGCGGTTCAGCCCCACCTTCACGTTCGGCGGGTCCAACCTGGACCTGCCGATCCTCGGGCAGATCGTCGCCCGCAGCGGCATCGTCTTCATCCGCCGGGCCACGGCCGACCTGCCGATCTACCGGCTCACGCTGCGCTCCTACATTCGCCAACTGGTGAAGAACCACCGCAACCTGGCGTGGTCGATCGAAGGGGGCCGCACGCGCACGGGCAAGTTGCGCGCGCCGGTGCACGGCATCCTCAAATACATCGTCAATGCGGTCGAGGGCGGCGACGACGTCGATGCGCGGGTCGTGCCGGTGTCGATCGTCTACGACCAACTGCACGAGGTCGCGGGCATGACCGCGGAGGCCAGGGGAGGCCGCAAGAAGGCCGAGAGCCTCGGGTTCGTGGTGCGGTTCGCCGCGGTGCAGCGCGCGCGTATGGGGCGGGCTTACCTGACGATCGGCGAATCCTTCTCGCTGCGTGAGCGGTTGGAGGAGCTGCAGTCGGGCGGGCTGACCACGCGACAGTGCACCGAGCGCATCGCGCTCGACATCAGTCACCGCCTCAACCGCGCCACCCCGGTGACCGTCACCGCGATCGTGTCCCTCGCCCTGCTCGGTGCCGACCGGGCGCTCACCCTCGACCAGGTGCTGCAGACCGTGCAGCCGCTGGCCGCCTACATCGACGCGCGCGGGTGGCCGGTCGCCGGCGCGGCCAACCTGCAGGACCGCTCCACGGTGCGGCGGGCGTTGCAGGACCTGGTCCGCAGCGGTGTGCTCACGGCCTACGACCGGGGCACCGAGCCGGTATGGCGTATCGGCGAGGACCAGCACCTGGTGGCGGCGTTCTATCGCAACACGGTCATCCACATCCTCGTCGACCGGGCCATCCTCGAGTTGGCGCTGCTCACGGCCGGAGAGGTCGACGACGACGCCGAGCTGCCGTCGGGAGGCGTGCTGCAGGTGGGGTGGGAGGAGGCCAAGCGCCTGCGCGACCTGCTCAAGTTCGAGTTCTTCTTCCCCGGCCGCGACCGGTTCGAGCAGGACCTGCGCAATGAGTTGCGGATCGCCTCCGGGGAGGACCTGGCGGAGGCCGACAGCGCCATGGCGCAGCAGTTGCTCGCGTCGGCCTCTCCGCACGTGGCGCACCTGGTGCTGCGGCCCTTCCTGGACGCCTATCTCGTGCTGGCCGATCGCCTGGCCGAACGAGGCGGCAGTGCGGTCGACGGTGACGACCTGCTCGAGGAGAGCCTTGCCGTGGGCCGGCAGTGGCAGATGCAGGGGCGCGTCGCGTCGGCGGAGTCGGTCTCCCTCGAGCTCTACAAGACCGCGCTCGCGCTCGCGCGGCACCGCAACCTGGTGGAGGCCGGCGACGACGTCGCCGCCCGGCGGGAAGCCTTCGCGGCCGAGATCGCCGACTCGGTGCGCCGGATCGGCATGATCGCCGCGATGGCCGAGCACCGTGCGGCGACCGAGCGGACGTGGCGACACAGCGAGGTGCGCTGATGGGGGCGGTGTCGGGGCCGGTGCGACAGGCCGTCGAGCAGATCGAGGCCGGGCCGCGGGGGCCACAGGTCGCGGCGTTCTTCGACCTGGACGGCACACTGGTCGCGGGCTATACGGGGCTGGCGTTCTTCGGGGAGCAGGTGCGAGGGCGGGGCGTGGCGCCGCTCGACCTGCTGCGCACCGCCCTCGACGCCGTCGACGGGGAGGTGCTGGGCGGCGACCCGACGAAGGTCTCTCACCGGGTGTTCACCGCCCTGCGCGGTCAGAGCGAGGAGATGTTCGCGGCGATGGGCGAGCGGCTCTTCCTCAGCAAGATCGCGGGGACCATCCGTGGGGAGGCCCGGGCGCTCGTGCAGGCCCACCAACGAATGGGTCACACCGTAGCGGTCGCGTCGGCGGCCACGCTGTATCAGATCCGCCCCATCGCCAGGGATCTGGGCATCGAACACCTCGTGTGCACAAGGCTGGTCGTCGAGGACGGTGTCTTCAGCGGCGAGACCGACGGCCCGATGCTGTGGGGCCGACACAAGGCGTCCGCGGTGCGCCGCTTCGCCCGGGAGCACGACGTCGACCTGCAGGAGTCCTACGCCTACGGCAACGGATACGAGGATGTGGCGTTCCTGTCCTCGGTGGGCCATCCGGTCGCGCTCAACCCGCACCGCGGCCTGCGGGCGGCGGCGCAGCGCCTGGACTGGTCGGTGCTCGAGCTGCGGGACCCCGCGAAGGGATCGGTGATGTCGCTCGCGCGCACCGCCGCGGCGCTGGGCGGTCTCAACACCGCCGCCACGGCCGGTATGGCGGTCGGGCTGCTCACCGGGGACCGGCAGCGAGGGCTCAACACGGCCGCCGGGACGATGGTCGGCCTGCCGCTGGCGCTGGGCGGGATCTCGATGAATGTCGTGGGCGAGGAACGGTTGTGGACGCATCGGCCCGCCGTCTTCGTGGCCAACCATCAAAGCTCGCTGGACCCGGTGATCGTCGGATCGCTGCTGAAGCGGGACTTCACCGTGGTGGCCAAACAGGAGGCTCGGTTCGACCCGCGGGCCCTGCTCGGCAGCCTGTTGCTGGACCCGGTCTACATCGACCGGTCCAACTCACAGGAGGCCCGAGCGCGACTGGCACCGGTGGTGGATCGGATCCGGGCCGGCACGTCGCTGATGATCTTCCCCGAGGGCACCCGCTCGGCGACGTCGACGCTCGGCCGCTTCAAGAAGGGCGCCTTCCACATGGCCGTCGAGGCCGGCGTGCCGATCGTGCCGATCGTGCTGCGCAACACCGGAGAACTGTTGGCCAAGCACTCGCTGGTGCTCAAGCCGGGCCGGCTCGACGTCGCGGTCCTGCCGCCCGAGACGGACTGGACCGCCGACAATCTGGACGAGCGTGTGGGGGCGCTGCACGCGGCCTACGAACAGACCCTCGCGCAGTGGCCGGAGGGAGAGAGCTGATGGCCGGCCGCACGGAGCAGACGACGGAGCCCACCGATCGGGAGCGCTGGGCCGCAGCGGCCTCGTGGTCGCACCGGCCGTCGCTGGACCCCCTCGAGACCACCTTGTGGCGGTCGGAGCGGCCGCCGGCGCTGTCGGCCACCAACTGCGTGGTCATCCTGCTGGACAAGGAGCCGGGGTGGGCGCGCTTCCGCGCTGCCCATGAATGGGGCACGCAGCTCGTGCGCCGCCTGCGTCAACGCGTGCTCGAACCGGCGGTGCCGACGACGTGCCCGATCTGGGTCGACGACGACCGGTTCGACCTCGATCATCACCTGACACGCCGACCCGTCGGCGGTGCAGGCGAGTTGGCAGACGTGCTGCACGAGGCGCAGGAGATCGCGCTGACCGTATTCGACCGCACCCGCCCGCTGTGGGAGGGCACGTTGCTGACCGGCCTCTCCGGTGGCGGCGCGGCCTACGTGCTCAAGATCCACCACGTGCTGGCCGACACCCCCGGCACCGTGCAACTGGTGTCCATGCTCGCGTCGCGCACGCGCAGGCACACCGCCGACAAGCCCGTCGCGAGCGCGGACTCGCCTGCGCCGGCGCCCGATCCGATGCTGCTCGCCGCCCAGGGAGCTGCGGGGGAGATCGCCGCGGCACCCGGCCGGGCGTTGACGGCGGCCGGCAAGGGCCTGGCCGCGCTGCGCGATCCGCTGGGTGCCGTGTCGACGGGCCTGCGGTATGCCGCCTCCGTGCGTCGCCTGGCGGCCTCGGCTCCCGCACCGGCCTCACCACTCTTCACCGAGCGGGACGGATCCTCCTGGCACTACCTGACATTCACCGCCCCACTGGAGGAGATGGCGGCTGCAGGCCGCCGCGTCGGAGGGTCGCTGCAGGATGCGTTCGTCGCCGCGCTGTTGGGCGGCCTGCGTCGCCATCACGACGCGCACGGGACCACCGTCGGGGACCTGCCGGTGAGCATCCGGGTGTCGCTGGATCGAGGCGATGACCCGACGAGCGGCAACCGCTTCGCCGGGGCGATCATCGCCGGACCCGCCGGCATCGTCGATCCGACCGAGCGGATCGCCGCGGTGCGCGGGGAGGCCCTGTCGCTGCACACCGAGAGCGCGCTGGACGCGCTCCGGGCCGCGGCACCGCTGACCAGCCGCCTCCCGTCGGGTCTCGTGGCGGCGCTGCACGGGGTCGGCGCCGTCGCGGACGCGTCGGTGGCGGTCAACTCCGGGCCCGCGCGCACGGCATACATGGCCGGGGCGCGGGTGGAGGCGATGTATGCCTTCGGCCCGCTGCCCGGTGTCGCCCTGTCCGCGTCGTTGCTGAGCTATGCCGACACGGCCTGCATCGGGGTGAACGCCGACGGGTGTGCGGTGTCGGATCTGTCGGTGTTGCAACGCTGCCTGCAGGAGGGGCTGGACGAGGTGTGTGCGGTGTCCGACTGATCGATCGCTGGCTGCCGTCGACCGGCGCCTTCGATCGATGATCCTCGCTCGGATCGGGGCCCTGTGGACATCCCCGAAGTGGTGACCCGGGCTTGTAGGCTGGGAGGCGAGCAGGGAGGTTTCGATGAGCGCCGGCCACAGCACCTCGCCGCGAACGGTGCCCTCCGCCGACGAGGCCGAGCGCGTCATGGCGGGGGTGGAGAAGGGCCAGCAGTTGGCCGGCCACTTTCCCAGCGAGCAGGACCTGGCAGCGGCCCGAGCCATCGCCGAAGGCAAGGTGAGCCTCGAGGAGTCACTGGCCGAGTTGGATCGGAAGTATCGGCCGGGCACGTGAGCTTGGACGACAAGTACACTATCCGGGGTCGGACGGCGTGCTGATCAACGCCTTCGGCCTGACACGTCAAGAGGATCTGGATGCTGCGGCCAACGCGTATGCGAGCCGCGTGATGGCGGCGATCGAGACCGAGCCGCCCCCGGAACGGCCCGACTTCGCCTACCTCAGGGCGATCCACCGACGGATGTTCCACCACCTGTTTTCGTGGGCCGGGGAGATCAGGGACGGGGATCTGCGGGCACAACTTCGTGATCTGGTCGTCGAGCCGGGCCCGCAGGTGTGACGACGGCGGCGCAGCGGCTGGGCCACAGTCGCTAGGTTGGACGACATGGAGGTGATCGCAGGGCGCTACGAGCTGCATGAGCGCATCGGCGCAGGCGGCATGGGCGCGGTGTGGCTGGCGTTCGACCGCAAGAGCGGGACGTATGTCGCCGTGAAGATCCTTGCGCAGCACGAGTCTGCGGGGCTGTTGCGCTTCGTGCGGGAGCAGTCGCTGCGCATCGATCACCCGCACGTCGTGACCCCACGGGGGTGGGCCGCCGACGACGATCAGGTCGCGCTGTCGATGGATCTGGTGCGCGGTGGGTCGCTGGCGACGCTGGTCGGTGACCACGGCGCGCTGCCGGAGCCGTATGTCGCGCTCGTCGTCGACCAACTGCTCGACGCCCTCGGCGCGGTGCACGCCCACGGAGTGCTGCACCGCGATGTGAACCCGTCCAACGTGCTGCTCGAACCCACCGGTGAGGCAAGGCCGTTCGCGCGCCTGTCCGACTTCGGTGTGGCGGCCGTGCTGGACGGGCCGCGCCTGACCGAGCACGGTGCCGGAGTGGGGACTCCCGGCTACATGTCCCCCGAACAGGCCGCGCACGAAGAGCTCGACCCGCGGTCGGATCTCTACGGCCTGGGCATCCTCGGGCGGCATCTGTTGACCGGCCTGCCGCCCGACCAGTTGGACGGTGCGTCCCTGGGGCCGCTCTGGGAGGTCCTGTGTCGCTTCAGCGACGACGACCTTCATGCCCGGCCGGCGTCCGCGGAACTCGCGCGTCAGCTGGTCCGGCCCCTGCTCTCCGACGGTATGCCGTGGGCGAGCGACCCCGACGGCCCCTTCGTCTTCGAGCACATCGAGCTTCCGGCGCCGGCTGCGCCGATGGTCGACTCCCCGTCGGTGGCCGACGCGCCGACCGGCTCGTCGCCCGCCGGCGACGAGCCGGTCAGGGTTGCGCTGCCCGGGCGTGCGGCCGAGCCGGTGGCGCCTCAGCCGAGCCAGGCCGAGCCGGCCCCGGCCACGCCGGGCCAGGCCGAGCCGGTGGCTGCTCGAGCCGCGGAGCCGCCGGCGGCCACACGGCATACGGCCGGGGGCCCGCAGCGCGGTCTGTCTCGCAACGCGCTGCGGGCCCTGGCCCTCGGCTGCTTCGCCCTGGCGGCCGTCCTCGTCGTCGTGCTGGTGCTCGTGCTGGTCTGATCTCAGCCCCGGCGGCGCAGTGCGCCCGCCGCGGCCCCGCCGACGCCGGCCAGCACGACGACTCCGCCGGCCAGTCCGCCGATCAGCGGCCAGTTCGTGCCGGAGGACGACTCGGACGCGGGCGCGGCGACCGTGGTCGCGGTGGGAGGAGTGGTGGGGCTGGAGGTGTGCGAGGGCGTCGCGGTGGCCGGTGAGGTGCTGGGCGCGGACGTGCTCGATGCCGAGGATTTCTCATAGGTCGGCGCGCCGGTCCCCGGCGTGCCGACGACGGCGATCTGCAGGTGCACCGGCAGGGCGACCTGATCGTCGTCGTCGGCTGCGCCGCGACGGCTGACCGCGACGTAGTAGTCGCCGGGCCGCGCGGTGCCGCTCATATTCGCCTGTCCGGCGTTGCGGTTGGCGTAGTCGACCGGGTGCATCGTGGCGGGTTCGCGCGTGCCCTGGTCGCCGCCGACGAACACGTATCGTTCCGGCTCTTTCGGCGCCAGATACTCCTTCACGGTGCCGCCGATCGGGCTGAGCAGGTCGACGTCGATCGACGTGTCGGGGCCCCACATGTCGACGCTCGCGGGCACGCGGCCGATCACCTGGAGTCGTTGCCCCCAGTCGAGGTGCACCTTGACCAACGCGACGCTGTGCGGGGCCAGTTCGAGCCCGTAGGTGCCGGGTGTCACCTTCGGTGCCGCGCTCAGTGAGGGCACCGTGGGGATCGGCTTCGGGGTCGATGGCGCTTTCATGGGGGTCCAGTCGGGCATGGCGGCCGGCTTGGCGTCGGCCCCGGTGTGCGGTCCGTGCGCAGGGGGCTCTTCGACCACGCTGATCTGCAACTGCTGGCCCTTCTTGACCTCGTCCGGCTCGCCGCTGATCTTCAGGAACTGGTCGTGCTTCGCCGAGCAGCCCTTCTCGTCGCGGTCGCTGCTGGTGACGAGCAGGCTCGTCAGTTGCTGATGCACGGCGACGTCATCGCTGCACCACGTGCCATTCGGCGCCTCGACCTTGGCGTTCAGCGTGCTGAAGTTGCCGTGGGCCATCTGGGTGGTGATGCCGACCCACAGGGTGGACCCGGGGATCGTGTGGTGCAGGCGATAGATCTGGTCGACGTCGTCGTCGGTGGGCATCGCGTCGACGTAGTCGCCCTCGGTCAAGGTCGGCGCGTCGTGCCTGGTGCGAGTCCCTGTGACCTGCGTGCCGTGTGGGTCGAACGGCGAGTGGGCGGCCATCTGCGCGAGTTTCAGCGCAGAGGTGAGGCTCTTGGCGTCGTCGGCGTCGAAATACGTGCCGTTGCCGGAGTCGGCGACGCATTCCAGTTGTTTGCGTGCCGTGTCGCCGACCTTGAGGCCGACGACGTCGATGTGCAGGTCGATGCCTTGTTTGGCGAGTTTTTTGGCGGTCACGCACGGGTCCGGGTGGCAGGTGGCCTCTCCGTCGGAGACGAGGATGATGCTGCGTTGACCGTCGGGTCCGAGATCCTCGGCCGCCTTCTGCAGGGCGTAGGCCGTGGGGGTCTGGCCCTTCGGCTGATACTTGTCGATCGCGGCCCGCAGCTCGTCCTTGTTGTCGGCGGCGATCGGCACGACCTGTTGGCTGTCGTGGCAGGACTTGGGGGGTGTCCTTGAGGCCCTGCTGGGTCGCGCCGTAGACCCGCATGCCGGTCCGTGCGTCGGCGGGCAGGCCCTTGACCACGGTATGCAGTGCCGTCCGGGCGTCCTCGATCTTCGTCTTGCCGTCGGCGGCCTTTTCGGCCATCGAGCCGGACGCGTCGAGCACGATCTCGACCTTCGGCGACGACGGGGAGGTATCGGCGTGCGCCGCGGGTGCGAGCGGCAGGGTCAGGGTCGTCAGCGCACAGGTGATGCCCGCGATCAGTGCGGTGCGTGCATGCATGGGAGCCTCCCGTTAGTTTCCGAATGTAATCTATATCATCCATTCGGAAAGACGGCGTGTGGAGCCGATCGGTTCCATCGGATCCGCCGGGGCGCTGCGGCCACCGTATTCTGGCTCTCATGACGCACCTGATGACATGCCCTCTCGGCGGGCTCCGGTCGACGTGTCGCGGTGGCCCGGCATGAGTGAGAAGCAGGCGGCGCGGCAGGCGCAACTCTACGGCGCGCCGCTGGCGCAGGTGATCGACCAGATCACCGGTCGGCTCGGCCTGACCCAGGGGCGGGTCGCGCAGATCCTCGGACTGTCGGCGCCGATGATGTCGCATCTGGTGAGCGCGAGGCGGGTCAAGATGGGCAACCCCGTGGCGCACGCCCGGCTCATCCGACTGCGCCAGCTCGCCGACGAGGTCGCCGCGGGCGGCATACCGGCCTCGGACGTGCCGGGCGAGTTGGAGACCATCGCAGCCGACACCGACACGTGGGCCGGCACGACCACGACGCATCTCACCGGCGACAATGCCGCGATCGCCCGCCGGGTGCAGGAGCTCTTCCGCCACGTCGCCGACGCCGCCGACTGGCTCGAGGTCGCTGCGACGGTCGAGGAGCGGCACCCGGAGATCGCGCGGTTGCTGCGGGTCTACGGCGCCGGCCGCACCGGGTCGGCGGAGGAGTACTGGGCCGAGACCTTGGGCGATTGACAGCGGCCTCCAGATCGACCTAAATACACGTGCTTTGCGTCATCCTGAGACCAATGGAGCGCTGGCGACCAGTACTCCATTGGGGGCGATCGTCGCCGGAGCGTTTTCCCACGGGGAAGCCCAGTCCATGATCTCCTGACCGACGACCTTGCTCACGGATTCCGAGGCCTCTGCAGCAATGCTGGCAATCCTTGACGCCGTACGGAGCGTTATCGTCTGGTCGGTGCTGAGCAACTCCGTGCACAGGGAGCGAGGCAAACCGAGCAATATGCCGCTCGACGGCAATACCACCGCTACCATGCCGATCTCGGTGATATCGAAATGACGAAACCTGGATTCGTCATGGTCTTGTGCTTCGCCTATCGCAGCTGCAATGGGTCGGAGGGCTGCAGTGTCCACCAGCCCGCGGAATTCGCTCTCGGTAAAGTCAGTTGTCGTTTGGGTGCTGGCGGGTGGGTCTTCCAGGTAGCTGGTCCAGACCTCATGCATTCGTCGCGGCCAGTGATCGAAGTACGCGAGCGAAGCCACCAACAGTGGGTTGGACCCTACAAGTTGCCGAGCTGGAGAGCTTGTATGAGCCAATTGGTCCACGGCGGCCTGGACGGCCTTGTTCTCCCAGCCGTTGCTCCGGCCCTTTGCTTCCACGAGAGTTCTTCTCGGCTGAGATACTGCTGAGCTGCGCTGGTAGCCAACTAGATCCGGTCGTTTCAGCGTTGTCGTCGATGAATATTTCTTGGGCCGCGAGAGCAATTTCAGAACTGCGTCGACGTGCACGAGGTGGGGCACACCGAGGACTTTCAATGCCATAAGTCCAGCTTGAACCATTCCAAGGAAATAGCTAACGGCAGTCTTTTCTGAGCCGTCAAGCCGGGAATAACCGGCACTCTTCGCCCAGTATCTGCCCACGCGGACGAGTGATGATCGAATCATGGCCTGGCGCCATTCGACTTCGGCCGATGATCTGCCCGGTCCACCCAGAAGTAGAGCCGTATCGCCAATAGTCGCGGCGCATCGAGCGAGCTCGTGATCGGAGCCGGTGGTAGTGGAGGTTGGCCTGGTTGGTTTGGGTCGGCTAGTGAGTTTCGGTGGCGGGGATGAAATTGATCCTACCGGGAAGTTGTGTTTGGTGTACGGAATAAATGCCATTACGGATGCCTCCCCCTGTGAGTCTCGTACGGATCAGGCCTGCTGAGTGGCCTTATCGCCTCTGGATGTTTCGCATAACGACGATGTTACGACGAAGCCGATCTGAGCGTTCGCGTGATCCCCAGCGATGCGTGCGCAGGCTCGTCACGTGCGCAGCGATCGCGGCTCCCTGCGTCGGCGCGACGACTCCCGTGGTGGCGACGACGTCACCCTCAGGGCCGTGCACTGGCATGGCGATGCCCATCGCGTCGGGATGCAGATAGTCAGAGCACGCGGTATACCCCTTCGTGCGCACCGCTTGCCGCAGTCGCCCGCCGACGATCGTGAAGTTGACGACGGACTGACGTGCTGACAGCCGCTCGATGAAGAGCACCTCGGTGCCTTCGAGGACACCGATCTGTGCATGCTGGCGGGTGGCGATCTGCACGTCCCCGAGGAACGGCATCGCGGCATCACGAAGACCGCGGCCGCGCAGGGTGCGGCTGGCGATCTTTCACAGGCGCGTAGCGATCGCGACGTCGGAGCCGCGGCGTTCGATGATGCCCAGGTCGACCAGTTCCCCGACGATCCGGTATGCCGTGGCGTTGGACAGGCCTGTGCATCGCGCGATCTGGCCGACGTCGAGAGAAGGGCGGCCTGAGGGGAGCGCTTCGAGAACGCTGATCACGCGGCCGGGGGCCGAGCGCCTATCCGAACGTCGGGCCATGCCTGCACGGTACGGACTCGCAGGGGAGGTTGGAGAATCCGCGCAGGGTGTTGTTCAGGTGGACGACCGCGTCGGCGGTCAGCTCCAGGCGTTCCAGTCGGGCGAGCAGCGCGGTGAGCACGGCCTCGGCCTCCAGCCGGGCGACGTGCTGGCCGACGCACTGGTGGATGCCCATGCCGAACCCGACCTGGCCGGACGGGTCGACGGACTCACATGCGATGGACAGGCCTGTGGTGACTGCACGGCTGGCGTGGCGGTGCCTTGTCGTCATCGCAGGAGGTCCACGTGGGAATCTGGCAGACGGATTGAGCGGCCGCGATCAACCATGGACTGCATCAGCTCGAGGCCGTGCTGACTGGTGAGGTCGCCATCTGCGACGACCATGGCCACGATGTCGACGGTCTCGAGTGTCGTGACGCCCTGCTGGCGCGCGTAGTCCAACGCGTCTCGGTCGTCGGATATCCACCAGGCACCTTGTAGATCGGCACGATTCTGAATGAGGAAGCACGTTTGCGCCTCGCCAAGGTGCTTGAGCGGCTCATCCTCCGTGCCGCCGAAGACGGCTCGCCGGATTCGACCGACCTGCTCGATGTCCGCGGGCTTGTTGACTTCGATGGGTTCGCCGAGCCAGCCTTCCTCCGCAAGACCCTCGAGCGCGGGCACTGCACATGAGGATCGATGCGATTCGAAGGCCACGGCCTCCGACCATCGACCCCGTCCCCGCAGCGCATCCCGCAGTACGTCGAGTCGAGACACGATCCCGAAGTTGCACAGCACAGTATTGTCGGGAAAGATGCACTCGCTCACGACTGGATATGGGTCAGGTCGCCGACCTCAAGGTCTCGTCGGAGCGCGTCCGTCGAGAGGCCGATGAGGTCGGCATACGGCCTCAGTGTCGCCTTGCCCGATTCGTATGCGGTGTAGGTGTCACGCAGGAGCAACCCCGGTGGGCGTGGCGTGCTCGACGCTGAGATGAGCGCGGCGTAGTCGCGGTTCCTCCGGGCGAGCCGAGCGGCCATCGGGCCGGTGACCTTCCTGAGCTCGTCACGCCGGGCCGAATCGATCAGCCCGCAGTTGGCGAGACGGTATGCAAGTGCAGACGGCGAGACGCACAGGTCGAGTGCGAGGCCGGCGAACGTCTCGTCGTCCAGCCCCGTGGTTCTGACCGCGGTCGTGAGCACCTCCTCCGGCATGAGGAAAGCTGCGGCGAACGCGTTGGCGCGCTTCTCGCTCAGGTCGGCCTTGTGGTCCTCGCCGTAGACGTCCTGGTCGACGTGAATGCGTTGGTCGTCATCGGCAAGCAGGTGGCCGAGCTCGTGCGCCAACGTGAATCGTTGTCGGGCGGGCACTGGGGACGTCGCCAGCAGGATGAGGCGGGTGTCTTCGGACGCAACGGCGAGCCCGTCGAAGTCGTCATCCAACTCTACGACAGCCACATCGGCTCCGAATACGGACTCGATCCACGAGGTTAGGTGGGGATCTGCAGGAGACCCGCCTTGCGATTTGAGTCGAGCATACGCGGCACGGGCGAGATCTTCGCCATCTCGGACGTAAGATCCGCTACTGGGTTGTGCAGAGAGCGCTTCCCACGGCTGGGCAAATCCCAGGTAGGCCACATCCGATCGCAAGGTGTCGAGGCGTTTCGCATGGACTATGGCACTCGCGGCACTTCCGCCCGTGGAGCGGGCGGCCAGGGCGAGTTCGCTCTCCTTGCCGTTGAGCAACCAGTCGACACTCACCTCGAACTCATCGGCAATGCGCGCGAGGTCCAGGGAGGAGAACCGTCGATGTCCACCGAGGGTCTTGGACAGTTTGGAGTCGTCCAGGCCGATCCGGTGGGCGAAGTCGCCTTGACTCAGATTCGACTCCTGGATGAGGGAGCGGACTCGATCGGACGCGGTGGACATAGGAGCCAGGCTAGCAATGCTTTTGCGAAAATCGCAAAAGATATTCACTTCGGCTCCCCCTGTGTGGCGTGCAAGGACCACTGCGTGCCTCTGGCATCTGCATAGGCCGAGTGTGAAGGACAGCACCGACAGTGGCGCCTCGGTGATGCGCCGGGCCGGTCCCGGTCGGGGCGAGGGCAGGAATCGGCCCTGGTTACTCTCGGTAGCCGTCTCGAAGATGTAGACGACCAGACGGCGAGCGCGGTCCGTCATCGCCACAGCGTCGCGACGCCGACCCGTGACGGGGTGGTGTCGTGTGGCGCAGCATACGCGACGGACCACCGGTCGCCGTCGTGGCGCAGATCGCCGGCCTGGCCACCCTTCGCGCCACACCCGTAGCGCATCGGGGTGTCGTCGACGAACTGCACCATGCCGGTGATGGCCACACACTTCTCGCCGTTGGCGAGTTCGACGGCCCAGGCTGTATTCTTCTTGCCCGCGCTGTGCGTCGTGGGCAGGGGCCGGTTCAGTTTGAGCTTCGTGCCGGTCGCCCAGGGCGCCTCGACGCAGACCACGGAGCCCGAGTGGTGACTCGGCGCGAAGCACGGGTCGAAGATCAGGTTGTGCGCCATGCAGCGGTAGGTATTCGGGGTCGCAAGAGCGATGGACCCGCTCCAGCAGTAGCCAGTCCGTGTCGCCTTGATCCGGACGGTCGGCTTGCCGTTGGCTCCGAACGGCGTGAACGTCTTGACGGCTGTCGCCTTCGGTGAAGCGCTCGCCGAGGACCGCGGGCTGCTCGGAGGGGTATGCCGAGGCGTGCTCGGGGCAGTTGATCGTTCGGCGGGAGCGGAGGTGGCCCGGAGGGTGCCCGTGGTGGACGGCGACGCCGCGGTCTCACCAGTGGTGGAGCACGAGCTGACGCTCATGGTGAGCAGCGCGATGGCGCCGGATATCACCGCCATCCTTGCAGATCCGGCCGCCCCGAGAATGCCCACATGACAACTTTAAGACGTGCGTCACGTCGCCTCACGGATTCTGAACAACGACTCGGTCACGAATCACGCGGTGTCGCTTGGGCGCGCGCGCCGGCTGGTCGACGCAGCAGCCGACGTGCCGTCTGAAGGCGGCCGACGCGATCTCCTGCACTTCTCTTCCGAGTGGCTCAACCTGCCCACGACCGAGCGTCGCTATCGGAATGGCGCGACGCCGTCTCTGCGTAGCCGCTGCCGGCGGCTCACCGTGCTCGTCGGTGACCTTCGTGTCGGTGGGCGAGGATACGCTTATCCGTATGGCGGACGAAACGACCTGTCGGCGCTGCGGCTCGACGGACCTTCGGCGTCAAGCGTTCGGCATGCCGGCAACGAAGGAAGATTTCGACGAGATGGAGGCCGATCCTGACATTGTCGTCGGAGGATGTTGTGTCGACGGCAACTCATGGGTCACCGAGTGCCGGTCCTGCGGTGATCGGGTGACGGTGTATGAGTTCGAGCAGGGCCGGAGTCGCGGCTGACAGGTCAGGCCTGAGCTCGGTCAGGGGAAGCGGGGGCCGGGAGAGCGATGGCCGGGTCCCGGCCGACTACGCCGATCTGAACCCGAGATCGGCCGGCCACGGTGCGCTCATGCGAGGTGGCATCCTCTCGGCTTGACCCGCCTCGAAGACCGCGGGGCCACGGACGACGGATCCGGCGACCCAGGTCACCTGCAACGGGCGCTGCACGCGGCCGTTCGCATCGGGCATGACACAGATACAGTCGCGGCCATCGCGGGCGCGCTCATCGGAGCGCGTTATGGAGCGTCGGCGATATCGGTTGCGTGGAGGCGTGTCGTCCACGGCTGGCCAGGGGCGTGTGCGAGGGACCTGATCGGACTGGCGTACCGCACGGCCGTCAAGGGCGTCGACCCGGCCGATCACGTCGAGTGCTGGATCATCGACAGCGCCGACCCGGCGGCGAATGCGCATCTGGAGTTCGCGCTCCGGGGCGCCGCGGATACCATCGCCGCACTACGCGCCGAGGGCCGGCGAGTGCTGCTGCACGACGGGCTCTTGTGGGAGACCGCAATGACCATGTCGTGAAGGTCGATGATCCGTGGACGGTGGGTGATGTTCACCCGACGCGAGTTCTGTCTTAGTGCTCACGGAACCCGTGGGCTGCGAAGGTGTCACGCAGCGGCTTCCACCGATCCTTGGTCTGCTGCTTGGCAGGCACGGCCTGAGCAGCGGTCCGGGACTTCTCCACGGCTTCGGCATCGTCCTCGACAAGTGAGGCATACCGCTCATCGAGCAGATAGCTGGACGAGGAGCAGGCGTGCATCGCCACGTGGTCGAGGAAGATCTCCAACTCACGCGCCTGCGACAGGATGGCAGACTCGGAGCTCTCGCCGTTCACCTGTTTGCCGCTAGGTTCGCGGATGGCGATCCAGTCGAGCTCGGGATCCCAAATCTTCGCCCGCAGCTCGGAACCGCCGAGCGAGAGCACCGTGCCCAGGCGCCGTCCCGACTCTTGGTCACCGCGCTTGGCCTGCGTGCCCTGTCGTAGGTAGGCCGTGACCTCGTGGGTCAGGCGCAAGACGTTGTCGTCGGCGAACGAAACCCCCACGGCGAGCAGATGCGTCGTCATCAGCATCGACTGGAACAGCGCACCGGAGGGGCCGCTGCGGGCGTCGTAGCCGACGAAGTCACTGCGAGCGATCACGATGTCGGCGACGTGCTCCCGGTCACCGTGCAGTTTCAACAGCCAGGGCTCCCCGGAAGATGGCCGTTCGTAGGGGATCACCTTCGGTCGCACGCCACCGACCTGAGACTCGGCCGCTTTCTCATACAGGCGGTCGTAGTTGGTCGTCGCAACGGCGTGGCATTCCAGCGACGCGAGCAGGAGATGACCGAGTGCCGGTTTCTCGGCCGTTCTCGCAAGGTCGGCGATCGTCGACTTGAGCCGCGTCATGTCACCGAGGGTTCGGCCGATGTATTCCGCCTGGTCCAGGGCACCGAGATTCTTGAACTCGTCGCCGTCGACGAGCTCCTTCTCCGCATCCGGTAGGCATGCTCTCAGCAGCCCCGTCCAGCTGGGGAGGCCGGCGCCCATGCTCACGCCGGCGCCGATCAACAGGGACAGCGCCTTCTTGCGGGCGAGCTCGGCCAGCTCCTTCGCACATTCCCCATGCGGCAGTCGGTGACAGGCATGCTCGCGACGTCGCGCCCACTGCAGGGCTGCGAAGTCGGACTCCCGGAACGCGACGACGGCGATGTCGATGGCCTCCGCCGCTTCGTCAAGAGTGTCGAGCAGGGCGAGGATGACGTCGCCGGTGTTCTCGCGAAGGCCTCCGCCGCCCACCCCGAGCATGGGGAGTGCGACGAGCGGCCGCTCGCGGTGGCTCACCCGAGCCGGCTCAGGCTGCGCGAGCACGGCGGATATCTCGGCCAACGCGCCGCCGAGATGCCGGCGCATCGCGTCCAGACTCGGCTCGTTCCGGTCGGTGACGTCGACGAACCAGATACCGCCTCGGCCCTCTGCCGTCGCCGCGCGTGTGTACCCGTCGATGTGAGTCGGGTCGTTCGTGCCATTCCGCGCCTCGTCCCAGATCGCCTCCACTCTGCAGCTGCTGTCCGTGGGGATGATGACGGCATCGCAATGGATGCTCTCCAGCCTGCCGCGCACGGCGAATACATGACCCATGTGCGAATCCTGCCTCATGGCGACGGTGGTTGTCGGTCTCCAGAATTATGCTCTGGTTGAGTAGATAGCCAAGGAGGGCATCATGAGTGACCAGATCAGTCGAGATCAAGCATTCGACGAGCTCGTCGGCCAGGAGTGGGCAACCTTTCGCGCTGGTATGGGCGACCATCTGGCGGCATCGAGGGAGCATCGGCTCGAGATCAAGATGGTCGGGCGTGAGGCGCCGCTGCTGGTGGTCACCCGCGGCGTCGCGGCCGAGCAGTTCGACGTGGTGCTGCCGGCCACGCCGGAGTCGGAATGGCTCGGCGCTCACGTGGACTGCCTCGTCGAGCTCGGGTTCGAGATGACGCTCCTGACCGCAAGCTGTGAGGTCACCTGGACCAGGGCGCGAGTGTCGAGCCCGGACGAGGTGGCCTGGTTGTGCGTCCAGGTCTGCCGAGACGTGTATGCCGTGCCATCGCCGGCCGTCCTCGACGCGGGCGCGCTGACACCGCCTGCCGCCGAGGAACCGGGTGGTGTGGACCAGGAGTTCGACCCCGCTCGGCCCATCGACGTGACCGGGCCGGACGAGCTGGCGGACGCCATCGAGCGAACGCTCGAGGCGGTGGCTCCCGGTGCCTACGAGCGTGACGAGCACCAGTTCACCGTCGGTCACGGCCCGGGCACGGTGGCGATTGCACCGGACGCCTCGCGCGCTGCGGTATGGGTGGCTATGTGGCCGGTAGCGGTCCGACCCACGTCGACCGCGGTCCGCGAGGTGCAACTGGTCAACCGTGACGCTCGCTTCGGACGCTACTACCTGAAGGACGGACAGCTCGTCGCCGAGGCGATGCTCGTCGCCACGCCCTTCGTGCCGAGCCACTTGGCCGAGGTGATCACCGGTCTGATCAAGGAGGCCC
>CAZMLG010000025.1:0-25494 GCA_964566985.1 uncultured Intrasporangiaceae bacterium | reverse complement strand
GAGGGTCTGATCGAGGCCTATCGCACGGGGGAGGATCTGCACCGCTTCGTCGGCTCGCGGGTCTTCGGCGTCGACCCGGAGGACGTCACCGCGCCGATGCGCGCCAAGGTCAAGGCGATGTCCTACGGCCTGGCCTATGGACTGTCGGCCTACGGGTTGTCGCGGCAGCTGACGATCAGCACGGAGGAGGCCAAGGGCCTCATGGACGAATACTTCGCGCGGTTCGGGGGCGTGCGTGACTACCTGACGGGCGTCGTCGAGAATGCCCGCAAGAGCGGATACACGGAGACGATGCTGGGCCGCCGGCGGTATCTGCCCGACCTCACCTCGGACAACCGCCAGCGTCGGGAGATGGCCGAACGGATGGCGTTGAACGCCCCGATCCAAGGGTCCGCCGCCGACCTGATGAAGGTGGCGATGCTCGGCTGTGCTGCGGCGCTTGCCGATTCGGGCGCGAAGTCGCGCATGCTGCTGCAGGTGCACGACGAGTTGGTGCTCGAGATCGCGCCCGGCGAGCGCGACGAGGTCGAGGCCCTGGTGCGCCGAGAGATGGGTGCCGCGGCGGCGTTGGACGTGCCGCTGGACGTCAGCGTCGGTGTGGGCCGCTCCTGGCACGACGCCGCGCACTGAGCGGCGCCTGCGCCGCGTGTCCGGTCAGTCGGGGTCGGGCGGCCCGTCGACGCTCGTGTGGTCGAGGATGGCGTGATCGGACACGGTCGCGCCGTCGCCCACGGCGCTGCCGTCGACCGTGGCCCCCATCCCGATCATCGATCCCGGACCGACGACGCTGTCGACGACACTGGCGTCGGCCCCGATGTGCGCGTGCGGCATGACGATCGAACCGGAGACCGTCGCCCCCATCGCGACGATGGCCCCGGAGCCGACGAAGGAGCCGTCGGTGACCGCCGCACGCGGATGCAGTGTCGCGTCGTCCTCGACCAGGCGCTCGCCGTGCTCGCGCAGCACCGCATCGCGTGACGCGCGCACCAGCGCGGCGGGCGTGCCCACGTCGAGGCAGTAGGCGTCCTGTCGGTGGGCGACCACGACCACTCCGTCCTCGATCAACCGGGGGAAGAACTCACGCTCCAGGCTCGACACGCCGCGCGGATCCAGGTGCGAAAGCGCCTCTGCCGTCACGACATACGTGCCCGCATTCACGGTCCCTCCGATCGGTTCTGCGGGCTTCTCGACGAATCGGTGGACCCGCCCGTCGGCATCGACGTCGAGCAGCCCGAAGTCCCGTGCGTCGTCGACGTCTCGGGCGTGGATGCCGGCGGAGGCGCCCAGCGCATCCCGCGACCGGCGGAACGCCTCGACCTGTCGCGCCACGTCGTGACCGGACAACTGATCGCCGTTCACGACGACCACCAGGTCGCGCTCCTCCAGGTCGAATCGCCCTGCCGCCCGCGCCAACGCCCCTGCCGTGCCGAGCGGCTCGTCCTCGTAGGAGGTATCGACCCGCATCCCGGCGTGCCGTCCGGTCGACACCACCGCGGCGAACTGGTCCGCGTGGTAGGCCGTGGCCAGCACCACGTCGGCGATCCCGCTCGCGTGCAGCCGGCGAAGCTGGCGCAGCGCCAGCGGCACCCCGCCCACAGGCAGCAGCGGTTTCGGCCGGCGCCTCGTCAGGGGGCGCATCCGGGTGCCTAGGCCGCCGGCCAGGATCACGGCATACACCTGGGGCATGGTCAGCTCCGCTCCACGATCTGCTGCAGTTGCGGCGCCATCCAGCCCCAGATGATCGGTCCGGACTGCGCGGTGAAGTGCATCCCGTCCTGATAGAGAGGGGTGCCGTCGATGGTGCGGTGGTAGCCGCCGTCGCACAGCAGCCGGTCCTGGTCGAGGACGGGGGTGTGGGTGCGGTGCGCCCATCTGCGCACGGTGGCGTTGACCCGGTCCACCCGCGCGTCGTCGTTGACGTGCGCCATCTCCGTGTTGCTGTTGGCGAACGGCATCCGGTGGCAGGCCAGGGTCATGACCGCGAAGTGGTGTGCCCCGGCCCGCAGCGCCTTGCGGCGCACCGAGTCGAGCGAGGACTCGAGGAAGGACGCGTAGTCCGAGGTGCCGAACCGGACCGTCTTGCCGTCGACCCGGTAGTCGCTCACGAAGCTCTGCGGCACGAAGAACACGGCCACGTCCGGCTTCGCCGATCGGATCGGATCGACCCAGGTGCCGTGCCAGCGCAGACACTGGGCCGACGGTGGCTGGGGCTTGCCCGCGATGAGTTTCACGCCGGCGAAGGGGTCGCAGCCGTCATTGGTGGTGCTCAACGGGATCCAGTCCGGATATTTCGACGTGGCGGTGTTGTGCGCGAGGCTCTGCGGGATCGAGTTGCCGATGAGCATTACCGAGTGCTGCGTGTCCAACGGGTGGTAGTCCGGAGCTGCGTAGTGGATGCCGTTCGGGTCATTGCCGGAATCGGGGGCGGCGGCCCCGACGGCGCTGCGCGGCATGAGCACCGTGCCGGCGACCAACACGGGCACGGCGATCCGGGCGATCAGCAGGCTGGCCCGGGGACGGCGGGGGATCAGTGCCGCGACGCCGCCGCGCCGGATGGGCTGCTCGACATAGCGGTAGGTCACGGTGGCCAGCGCCACCGCGACGCCGATCTGCAGCGCGGCGAGAGGCACCTGTGGGAGGGCGACCCGGTCGGCGTTCAGATAGACCACGACGGGCCAGTGCCACAGATACAGCGCATAGCTGATCAGGCCGAGGCGGCGCAGCGGCTCCCACGCCAGCAGGCGTTGCACCGGCGAGGGCGTGGTCGACGCACACGCGGCGATCGGCAGGACCGCGAGCAGCGCGAGCACGGCGAGGCCGCCGCGGAACGGCAACGGCGAGGTGTCGTCGAGCCGAAGGCAGGCCACCACGAGCACCGCGAGCGCGGGCACCGCGGCCCAACCGATCACCCGGTCGAGCACCGAGGCCACGCTCCTGCGGAAGTCGCGCCCGCTCAACAGCGCTCCGGCGGCGGCCCCGATGAGCAGTTCGAACGCCCGTGTGTCGGTGCCGTAGTAGACCCGGCTGGGGTCCGCGTGGGGCACGTAGAGCGACGCCATCCGCCACACCGACACGGCGGCGAGCACCAGGAGCACCGCGGCCACGGCATACCGCCGTCGGCGCCGTCCCAGGCGATGGGTGGCCGCGAGCAGCGCGATCAGCAGTAGTGGGAACAGCAGGTAGTACTGCTCCTCGATGGCGAGCGACCAGGTGTGCCGGACCGGGGAGGGCATCGCCAGCGTGGAGAAGTACTGGTCGTCGGACAGCAGCATCCGCCAGTTGGCGATGTAGAACAGGCTGGAGAGCGAGTCGAGCGCGACCGCCTGGCGTCGCGCGGGGACGGTCCAGAAGAACGAGGCGACGACGACGGCGCACAGCATGGCGATCAGGCCCGGCAACAGCCGCCGGGCGCGCGCGAGCCAGAAGCCGATGAGATGGATCGACCCCCACCGCCGGTGTTCGAAGAGCAGCAGCGAGGTGATGAGGAACCCGGACAGGACGAAGAACAGATCCACACCGAACCAACCGCCGCGCATCCAGCCGGCGTGCACGTGATACAGCACGACCGCCGCGACGGCGAGTGCTCGCACTCCGTCCAGAGCCGGACGGTAGGGGAGCGACCTGTGGCGGTGGCCTGGCACGGGACTCCTCATCGGATCGGGTACCCGCCGAGTTTACGTACTCACGAGTAGACATGGGGACGGGCAGGGCGGATAGTATTCCGCGCATGCCTGTGGATACCCCGGAGACCCGAACGCTGATCCATCTGCGCACCGGGAGCAAGGTCTGCGTACTCGTCGCGATCTGCCTCGTGGCGGCGGCGGTCTACTTCTATTTCGTGCCCGTCAGCGTGCGGACCAGCTCCGGCGGCGTGTTCGAATGCGGGTCGGCGATCCATCCGCCGACGTCCAACTTCCAGCAGAACGTCTGCAGCGGTATCACGCACGTCAACCTCTACCGCGCGATCCTCTTCGCCGCCATGGGAGTGCTCGTCGCGGCACTGGGATGTTGGTTCTTCGGCGTCGACCGCACCATCGAGGAGCGTATCGACCGGTTCTCGGAGGACGAGGAAGCCGCCGAGCCGGCCGGGCCCGCCAGGGAGGAGCGTCGCTCGCGCTCGCGCCGTGCCCCGAAGGAGCCCACCCGTGCCGCACGCCACGTCGACGAGGACTCCGGCGAGGGCGACCCGGATGACGAGGACTGGGACGACGAGGACTGGGACGACGAGGACGGGGCCGAGGTGCCGCCGACGCGGACGCGCGCCCGGTCGCGCGCGCGGCGCGTGGCCCCCCGCGACGACCGGTGAGTCGTCCCTGATGCACCGATGACTTCGACGACTCGATGACCGCGGCGCCGACGACGCGCCGACGACGCAGCAGGTTCGGATACCGCCCCGCACTCGACGGCGTCCGGGGCATCGCGATGGTCGCGTTCATGGCCTTCCACTTCGGATTCACGCAGCTGAAGGGCGCCTGGGTATGCATCAACCTCTTCTTCGTCCTGTCGGCGTTCCTGATCACCCGGCTGCTGGTCGAGGAGCGCGAACGTTTCGGGGCCATCGACGTGCTCGGCTTCTATCGGCGCCGTGCGCGGCGTCTGTTGCCACCCCTGGTGCTGTTGTTGTCGGCCCTGTGCGTCTTCGGCTGGTTCTTCGCCGAGAACATCGATCGCCGGCCGCTGCGCAACGACATGCTCGCGACGATGGGGTTCGTCCAGAACTGGCACCTGATCGCCGTGCACGACCAGTACTTCCAGACCTTCGACCCGTCGTATCTACGGCAGGCGTGGACGCTGGCGGTCGAGGAGCAGTTCTACATCGTGGTGCCGCTGCTGCTCACGGCGCTGATGTGGCTGCGCGTCGGCCGGCGGATGCGTGCCGTCCTGTTGCTGTTGCTCGGCGTCGCGAGCAGCGTGTGGACGGCCCATGTCGGGATCGCCACCCGCGCGGCGCAGTCGCATGCCTATTACGGCACGGACACGAGGGTCCAGGCGCTGTGCATCGGTGCGGCGCTGGGCGTCCTGGTCGCCCCGGGCCGCGACGGGCGTATGCCGTGGCGGCCACCTCGGCGGGTCGTCGTCGCCCTCGGCTGGCTGGGCCTGGCCTCGGCGGTCTACGCGTGCGTTCGGGTCGCGCCGTTCACCCCGTGGCTGTTCGACGGCGGCGGGCTCTACGTCTTCGCGCTCGGCGCGGCGGCGCTCGTGTACGCCTGCGCCGACACCCGCACGTCGCTGCTGCACTCGATCCTCGGGCACCGGTCGATCGCCTATCTGGGGCGGTTGTCCTACAGCCTCTACCTGTGGCACTGGCCGATCCACCTGTGGCTGAACCAGCTGCTGGTCGGATATCCGCGGACGGTGAAGTTCGCCATCGGCTTCTGCGTCACCACGCTCGTCGCCGCGGCGTCGTACCGGTGGGTCGAACGGCCGGTCATGCGCGGGGGCCTGCGCGCGCTGGTGCCGTCGCTGCGCACGGGGCGCGTGGTGGTCGCCGCGGTCACCGCATGCCTGGTGGGGGCGGTGTTCGCGGTCGGTAGTGTCCCCGCCGCCGCGGTGGCGCGCTCCGGTCCGACGGTGCCGCTGGTCTCGGGCACCCTGGGCTATCACCCCCACCGCCACCACGTCACCATCGGGGTGTTCGGGGACTCGGTCCCGTACCTGTTGGTCAAGCGCCTGCCCCGGGTCGATTACCCGGATCTGACGGTCGAGAACCTGGCGGCCCCGGGATGCGACCTGTCGACCGACTCGTCGGTGCAGTGGTCGCCACAGTGGATCTCCGCCCCCGACAAGCGATGTCGCGCCGCGCACCGGGATCTGGGCACCCGATTGGCACGCGACCACGCCGAGGTGCTCACGGTCTTCGCCGGGCCGACCTGGGCGATGCCGCACAAGCTCGCGAGCGGCCGGGTCGTGTCCCTCGCGGACCGGGCCTACCGCACGATGATCACCACGCGCCTCACCACCCTGCGCAGGCGGGCGAAGGCCGCCGGAGTCCGGCAGATGCAGCTGGTCAACCTCCCGTGCCGCAGCACCGACCCCGACGCCTTCTACATGCCACCCGGCACCCGTGACTACCTGATGAAACATCCGGAGATCACCCGGCGTGTCACCGAGCCGCGGCAACTCAACACGCTGCTGGCGTCGTGGGCCCACGCGCACGGCGTGCCCGTGATCGACCTGCACGGCCGCCTGTGCCCGTCCGGGACCTACGAACCGCAGCGCAACGGGGTCACGCTCTACGAGGACGGGTTGCATTTCACCCCGGCCGCGACCCGGATGATCTGGACCTGGCTCGCGCCGACGATCCGCGGACTGTACGAGCACCGGGATGCCTCGGGCGGTGAGGGATCGTCGTGACCACGAGGCTGCCGCGCCGGGCGACGCGCTCGACCCCCGTCGGGCGTCGCCGGTACGACGCGATCGACGGATACCGGGGCCTGTTCGTCATCCTGGTGATGCTGTATCACTTCGGCGTCACGGCGCTCGCCGGAGGCTGGGTCGGCATCAACCACTTCTTCGTCTTCTCCGGCTTCCTCATCACCCGGCTGCTGGTCAAGGAGTACAACCGCACCGGGCGCATCAGCATCAAGAACTTCTATATCCGCCGCGCCCGCCGGATCGTGCCGCCGCTGCTCGTCCTGGTCGCGGCCGTGCTCATCCACTCGGCGATCTTCGAGCACGCGCAGGAGAAGAAACTCTTCGGCGGCGACGCCTTCGCGACGCTCGGATTCTTCCTCAACTGGCGGCTGATCTCCCGGGGCGACGCGTATTTCGACCTGTTCGGCCACGTGTCACCGCTGCGGCACGCCTGGACGCTGTCCGTCGAGGAGCAGTTCTACGTGCTCGCCCCGCTGCTCGTGCTGGTCGTGTGCGCGGCACTGCGCACGCGCGGGCGGCGCGCGGCGGTGGTGTTCCTCCTCGCCGGGGCGTCGGCGCTGTGGACGGCACACCTGGGATATCACGGCATCGCCGACCAGGCGCGCCTCTATTACGCGACCGACACCCGGGCCCAGGCGATCCTCGTCGGGGTGGCCATGGGCCTGCTCCTCGGCGTCGACCGGAAGGGGCGGGAGCCGGCTCAACTGAGCCGATCGGCCACCCACCTGCTCGCGTGGCTCGGCCTTGCACTCTCGCTCGGGGCGATCTTCGTGCTCAGCCCGACGAGCGCCTGGGTCTACAACCGGGGAGGGATGCTGCTCTTCGCGCTCGGCGCCGCTCTGATGGGCTTCGCCGCCATCGACCAGCGCGGGCTGTTGCTCAACCGGCTGTTCAGCTTCGGTCCGTTGGTCTACCTCGGCCGGATCTCGTACGGCCTGTATCTGTATCACTGGCCGATCCACCTGTGGCTGCCGCTGCATTCGTTGCCGGGGATCGTCGCGGGCGGCATCCAGTTGGTGCTCAGCCTCGCGGTCGCGATGCTCTCGTTCCACCTGCTGGAGTTGCCGGTCATGCTCGGCGGGCTGCGGGGCCTGTTCGCCCGGGCCTCGCTGCGGCGCATCGTCCCCGAGGCGGCGATCGCGCTGCTCGTCGCCGGCAGCCTGGTGCTCTGGCAGGGCACGTCGACGGCACTGACCGACGTCCCGCCGCTGCACGCCGACCAGTCCCGCTACCAGCCCGCCTCCTCGACGACACGATTCGCCCTCGTCGGAGGCTCCGTCGCGTCGTCCCTGGCGGCCGGGTGGGTGCCCGAGCGGTATGCCGACCAGCGGCTGGACGATCAGTCCGCGCTGGGCTGCGACCTGATCGACGCGCCCTTGGTGCACGACGGGAAGACCCGGCCCGCGCAGCCGGCCTGCGACCGCTGGCGTGCGCAATGGCCGGGGCACGTGCGCGCGGCCGGCGACACGTCGGTGGTGGTCGTCGCCGCCGAACAGTTCCTCGTGGCGCACCGGACGCCCGAGGGGATCGCGCGACCGGGGACCGCACGGATGCGTGCGCTGATCGAGGCGACGCTCACCACGGTCTGGAAGCGCGCACGGTCCGCCGGTGCGACCTCGATCCAGGTGATCAACCTGCCGTGCCGCCGGATCGACCGGCAGCAGCTCGACCCGAGCCTGCAATTCTTCGCCGCCGTGGGCAGCGACGACGCCTCGGTGCGCTGGGCCAACACGGTGATCAAGGACTGGGTGGACGACACCGAGCGCGCGTCGCTGCTCGACCTGCATCGCCAGTTGTGCTCCGGCGGATACCGATCCAGCATCCACGACATCGACCTCTATCACGACACCGTGCATTTCGCCCCGCGCGGAGCGGCCATGATCTGGACATGGCTGGCCCCTGCGGTGCGCGACGGCGCACGGTCCGATCCGACGAGCAAAGGCTGAACCGATGGACACCCGTGCCTTCTTCGACCGCGTGCAGGATGCCTTCCCCGGTGATCCGCAGGTGAGCGACCCGATCGACCCGCGGTGGGCGCAGATGGCGCACGACGTCGCCGGCTACACCGCGTCGAACGAACTCGCGGTGCTCGCGGCGGCGGCCGCGTCGCTGCCGGACGACGAGGCCTACCTCGAGGTGGGCACCTTCAAGGGCCGATCCCTGTGCGCGGCCGTGCAGCACGGCGACGGCAAGCGGTTCTACGCGATGGAGAACTTCCTCGAGTTCGGCATGGCCGGGCAGCAGGCCCGCGCCGAGCTGACCGACAACCTGCAGCGCCACGCGGCCCGGGCGGATGTGCATCTGCTGGAAGGCGACTGCTTCAGCCTGATGGCCGAGCCGGGGACCCTCGACCGGCCCGTCGGAGTCTATTTCTACGACGGGGAGCACACGCTGCTCGCCCACTATCTCGCCCTCGCCGTCGTCGAACCGCTGCTCGCGGACGAGGCGCTCGTGCTCGTCGACGACGCGAGCTGGCCCCTCGTGCAGCGGGCCCACCGCGTGTTCCTGCGCCGCCACCCCGGCTGGAGCATCGAGGCGACCTGGGACGCTGCGCACGCCGACGACCCGCGGTGGGCGAACGGGCTGCACGCCCTGGTGTTCCGGCGGGTCGGCACACGGTCGCGCCTGTCACGCGCCGACGAGGCCCTGCGGCTCTATCAGACCCGGGTGCAGGACCGGCTCAACACGGTCGCCTGGCGCGCCGTGGACCGGTTCCCCGGATTCTTCAAGCGGGTCGCCGTGGTGTTGTCCCGCTCACGGGCCATCGACGGCGAGCAACGCTGACTCCTCGGCCAGGTCGACGCCGCGCTGGTGGCGCAGGATCGTGCGGACCAGGCCCGCCGCGGCGATGATCACGGCGCCGCAGGCACATACGGCGACGATCTGACCGGCCGAGCCGTGCCAGAACAGCCCGATTGCGACGACCTCGAGCAGGATCACAGTCCACGTCAGGACACCGAGGACGCCCTGGTCGGACCCCATCTCGGAGAAGAGCCAGACCTGTGCCAGCGCCCACGCGATGCCCAGGCCGACGCAGGCGAGCGCGAGAGTGCCGAAGTCGCGGAACTGCGGCCCGCCGGCAACGGTGATCCACAGCGTGGGGGAGACGGCGACGACCGCGGCGCCGACCAGCCCGATCACCAGCACCAGGCCGCTCGCCTTGAGCAGGGTGCGTGCGGCGTCGCGCCCGTGCATCCGCGGCACGATGAGCAGCGCGATGAACTGGGTGCCCCAGCAGATCGCCCGGCCGAAGGTCGAGGCCAGCGCATAGCCGCCGGAGTCGTGCGGTGACAAGAAGTGCCGCGCGAGCAACACGTCGATGTTGGTGAGGACCACGTAGGCCGCCAGCGTGCTGTTGGACCGCACCATCTCGCGCACCATCCCGGCGGCCCCGGACGGCAGCCCGCCGAGCCGGGCACGGCACATCGCCAGCCCGCACAGCGCCGTGATCGTGGCCGCCGCCAGCATCGCCGCGAACACCCCGGTCACGCTCCAGCCCAGCAGCGCCGACACGGCCGCCGCGGTCAGCCTGCTGGCCGCGGTCACGACATACAGCAGCGCGAGCCGCCGGATCCGCTCGTCGCCGAGCAGCATGCCCTGGCAGCAGCCGGTCACCAGCATCGGCACGAGCATGCCGCCGAGCAGGACGGCCGACAGCGGGGACGCCAGATGGAACGAATGGGCCAGCACCGGCGATGCGGCCGCGGTGACCGCCCACAGCCCCAGCCCGGTCACGAGGGCCGGGCGCAGCCCCGTGGTCGGTTCGATCCCGCGGGCGCGTGCCGCGATGCGGCGGGCGACGACCACCTGCAAGGCACCGGCCGGGATCGCCAGCAGCACCCCGTAGGTGCTGAGCGCGGTGTAGCCGCCGAAGTCCGCCGGTCCGAGCGACCGGGACAAAATCAGGACCATGACGTAGCCGAGGACGTTGGCCGCGCCCATCGCCAGCCCGAGGAGCAGGCCCAGGGCGGCGCTCGTCCGGCCGGAGCCGGTCGATGCGGAGACGCTGGTCACGGCTGCCCCTGACGGTCGGTGCTGCGGATGCACACAAGTCTGTGCCCATCGAAGGTTACTGACCAGTTATATCCGGGTTATATTGGGTCGCGCACCTGACGACGCGCCGACCGGCGCGGCCCACGAGACTCGCGGAGTTCCACGCCTTGCGCCGACATGTCACCTCCTTCCGACTCTCGGTGGCCGGACTGGTGCTCGTGTTGGCGGCGATCGTCGGCCTCAACGGCCTCGGCAGCTTCTACACCGACATCAAGCCCGAGGTCTACCTCGCCCCGTGGCGGATGGTCGGGCAGTACCTGTCCGCGTGGTCGGACACGCCCTACCTCGGCTCGGCCAACTTCAACGTCGGGCTGGTGCCCGTCCTGGTGATCACCGGCGCCCTGCGGGGGATCGGCTGCTCACCGGAGTGGGCGTTCAAGATCTTCCACTTCGCGCTGTGGCTGCTGGCGGCCTGGGGGGCGGCACGGCTGCTGCGCCGCATCGCCCCGCGGGCCGGACGATGGGCCGGGCTGATCGCGGCGGTCGTCTACCTGGCCAACCCGTATGCGATCCAGGCCGGTGCGACCCTGGCCATCGCGTTGCCCTACGCCCTGCTGCCCTGGATGCTCCTGACGTTCGTCCGCGCCCTGCGCGGGTCCGGCGGATGGCGCTGGGACACCTGGGTGTGGCCGGCCGCCTTCGGGTTGATCTTCTTCGCGATGTCCGGCATGAACGTCGCCGTCGTGCCGGTGTTCGAGCTCGTGGCACTCGTGCCGGTGATGATCCTCGCGCGCACCGACTGGTCGATCCCGTGGCGGCACATCCTGGCCGTGCTGGGCAGGTGCGCCCTGTTCGTGCTCGGCGTGTCGGCCTACTGGCTCGTGCCGTCCTTCGCGGCCATCAGTCACGGCGCGCAGATCGCCGAGACCTCCGAGACGATCACCGGGATCGCGAAGGTCTCCTCGTTCCCCGAGGTGCTGCGCGGCCTTGGGCTGTGGCCGCTCTACGGGATGGGCGATCAGGGCGCGTGGGTGCCGGAGGACGCGGTCTACCTGACCAGTCCGCTGATCATGATGCTCACGATCCTCTGGCCGACCCTGGGCCTGGTCGCGCTGCGATGGTGCCGCGGGTTCGTGCGGCGCGTCGCCGCCGCCCTGGTCGCGATCGCGGCCGTCGTCATGGTGGGGGCCTTCCCGTCGGAGGAGCACCCGGCCTCGCCGTTCGGCCACGCCGTCGTCTGGTTCCTGCACCTGCCCGGTATGGCCGCGTTCCGCACCACCAACAAGATCGGTGCCCTGCTGGCCCTGGGCCTGGCGCTCGCCATCGGGGTCGGGATGCTGCGCATCGGACGCCGATGGTGGCCGAAGCCCGGCGCCGCGCCGGTCATCACGGCCTGCTGCTTCGCGCTGCTGTTCTCCTGGACGCTGCCGGCCCTCACCGGGCGCCTCTACACCTCCCAGATGAACATCCCGGCCTACTGGAAGCAGGCGGCGTCCTACCTGAACCAGGGGGACCACGACGGCAGCGTCCTCTTCCTGCCGGGTCAGACCCGCCCGTCCTACCGCTGGACCGCGGAGCGGCCCGACGACGTCGCCAACTCGCTGCTGTCGCGGCGGGCCATCATCCCCGAGACCACGCCCAACGCGTCGGCGCCTGGGGCCAACTTCCTCATGGCGATGGACCGCACGCTCCAGGACGGGGTCGTGCCGCCCGGCACCATCTCCACCTACGCCCGGTATCTGGGGGCCGACCAGCTGCTGGTGCGCCGCGACACCCGGTGGCGCGACGACGGCGGCGCCCGTCCGGCGGACGTCGACCAGGTGGTCGGCAAGGACCCCGGACTGACGGCGGAGAAGAACTTCGGCGCCCCGGGGGAGTTCGTCCTCGATGCGCCGCCCACCTCGCCGGACTCGCCCGCAGGTGAGGAATCGCACCTGCCACCGCTGCAGGTTTTCGGTGTCAAGGGGGCCAAGGGCTCGGTCCGGGCCGAAAGCCTGCGCGACTCGCTCCTCGTCGCCGGCGACGGATGGTCTGTGCCGCAGATGACCGAGGCCGGCCTGCTCGACACGACGCCGTCGTTCCGGTACGCGCAGGACGTCTCGGCGCACGACCTGCCGGCTCATCTCGGCGGGCACCACCGGCTGGTGCTCACCGACACGAACGCCCGGCGCGCCGCGATCCCCAGCCGCCTCACCGACGGCGAGGGCGCGTTGTTGAGCGCACACCAGACCGCGTCGCCGACCCGCACCCTCGGGGACGACCCGGACGACCAGACGGTCCTCGTGCGCTCCGGCGCCCGCGTGTCGGCCACCCAGGAAGGCGCCACCTTCTTCCGGATCCCCTACGGCGTCGCAGAGAACGCCCTCGACGGGAATGCCGCCACCTCGTGGCTGTTCGGCGACTTCGGGCGCGCCACCGGGCAGGTCCTCACCATCACCGAGCCGTCGCCGATCACGTTGCACACGATCAAGATCGCGCAGACCCCGGTCGGCTCGAAGAAGATCGACAAGGTCACCGTGCGCGCCGGCGGCAAGGCGGTCACCCGCCGACTGCCCGACACGGGATACGCCGACTTCGACCTGGGAGGGGTGTCGGCGTCGAAGGTCACCGTCACCATCGACTCCGAACGCGGCCACGGCTACAACCTCGTCGGCATCAACGACATCTCGATGCCCGGCCCGCTCGCCGACCGCGCCGCCCGCACCCCCACGACGTTCTCGAAGCGGTATCACGCTCTCGACCGCGCAGGGCGTGCGGCCTTCGACCGCACCCCGCTGGACGTCCTGCTGCGCCGCGTGCAGAACACCCCGTCGACGCGCGACGACACCCAGACCGGGCTGCATCGCATCGTCACCCTCCCGGACGATCGCACGTTCGACGCCTCCGCGCGGGTGCGGGTCGGTGCCTCCGAGATGGAGCGGGTGTATGACGGGATGGCCGGGGCACCGCAGAACACCTCGGTGACGTCGTCGAACTTCTACTTCCATCAGAAGACGAACCGGGCCTCCCTGGCCGCGGACCGCAGCCGGAAGACCGGATGGGTGCCCGGCGGGGACATGACCGGAGCCTGGTGGCAGATGAGCGGACCGAAACGATCCCTCTCGTCGGTCACCATCGCCCAGCGCGCGGGGCCCGGCGCGAAACCGGGTGCGACGCGCTGGGCCTCCCGGGTCACCGTGAGCGTGGATGGGCACGACGTGGCCCACCATGCCGTCTCGCGGCGGGGCACGACGACGATCCACTTCCCCAAGCGTTCCGGACGCACCGTGCGCGTCACCATCGACCGGGCGAGCGGCCCGGTCAAGGGCACGCCCGCCCGGTTCACGACGATCGACACCGGCGCCAGGATCGCCTTCCACCCAGGCCGCGCGAAACGTGCCGCCTGCACGACCGTCGCCAAGGTCGACGGCAGACCGCTGCGCCTGCGGCCGACGACCGAGAAGCTGGCCGAACTCGATCAGCAGGGCACCCGGTGGACCTCCTGCGGCACCACGACGTTGGACGCCGGCAAGCACGTCATCGACGAACAGCCCGGCTTCACGCTCGACTCGCTCGACCTGCTCGACGTGCAGCAGACCGCGCACAGGACACCCACGCCACCGACGATCCACGTCACGCACGACGGGAGTTCGTCGAAGACGGTGAAGGTCACCAGTCACGGCCCCGCGGCCGTCGTGATCGGCCAGAGCTTCGACCCGCGCTGGCACGCGAGCGTGGACGGCAAGGACCTCGGAGCGCCGCAGGTGATCGACGGCTACTCCGTCGGCTGGGTGCTGCCCAAGGCCGGTCACCACACGGTCACGATGCGCTACGGCCCGCAGACGCGGGCCGACGTCGCCATCGGCGTCTCCGCGGCGGTCCTGCTCGCGGCCCTGGCCATCCTCGTGCTCGCCGGTGTGCGCGCCGTGCGCACGGGCGAGCCACTCGTCGGGCCGGGGCACCCGGTGGCCGCACGCGCCCCGTCGCTGCCGCGTCCGGCGCTGGAGGTCGCCCTCGTCGTGCTGAGTTGGGCCGCCGTCGGCTGGGCGGGCCTGATCGCCGCGGCGGCCGTCGTGGGGGTGTTGCGGTGGCGTTCCCTGCCCTCGCAATGGCTGCAATGGTCCGGCGCGGCGCTGATCGTGATCGCCATGGGGCTCTATGTCGTGCTGCTCGGCGACCTGCGCGGGACCATCAGCGCCGATGCCGTCTCGGCGAACCTCTGGCCGCACCGACTGGCCGGGGCCGGCCTGGTCGTCTCCGTCGTCGGCGCGCTCCGACGCCGCCGGCGCAGACATCCCGACCGCGCAGGGCAGGATGAGGACGGACCCGACCCCACACAAGGACACGACCATGACTGACCCGCACCCTCTGGTGTCGGTGATCGTTCCGACCCGCAACAACATCCGCACGATCGAGGCATGCCTTCGATCCGTGCGGGGCCAGTCCTACCCGGCGGTGGAACTGATCGTCGTCGACAACGGCAGCGACGACGGCACCTGGCAGGTCGCCCAGCGGGTCGCCGACATCGCCTTGCGCGGCGGCCCCGAGCGGTCCGCCCAGCGCAACCTCGGGATCGCCCGCTCCACAGGCGGGTGGGTGCTGTGGCTGGACAGCGACATGCTGCTCCCGCCCGACAGCGTGAGCACGGCCGTGGACACGGCACATCGCACTGCGGCGGACGGTGTCGCGCTGCCCGAGCGCACCGTCGGCGACGGGTTCTGGACCGCCTGCCGTGCGTTGGAGCGCGAGTGTTATCTGGATCAACCGTGGTTGCACAATCCGCGCCTGGTGCGGCGCGACCTGCTCACCGGTGAGCACGGGTTCGACAGGGGCATGTCCGGGCCGGAGGACGCGGATCTGCGGATGCGGATGCGGTCGGCGGGCCGGCGCATCGAACTGGCCCCGGTGGTGGTCGACCACGACGAGGGCCGCCTCACCGTCCCCGACGTGCTGCGCAAGCGCTACTACTACGGACGCAGCATCCCTGCGTTCTCCCGTGCGCACGACGGCGCCGTGGCCGCCCAGGGCAGGGCACTGCTGCGCGCGTATGCCGCGCACCGCGGTCTGCTGCTGCGCCACCCTGCCCACGCCGCCGGCATGGTGGTGCTGCGCGGCCTGGAGGTCGTCGGCTATGCGCTCGGTGCGCGCAGGGGCCGCGCCGAGGCCGGCGAGGAGCCCCACGGGCCGGCCGCGGGCGTGAGGGCGGATCCGTGAGGCGCATGCTGTGGGTGTCGCTGCCCGACCAGCGACCCCGCCGGGAGCTGTACTGGATGACCCGAATGCCCGGCACCGACGTGACGGCCCTGGCCGCGCAGGAGCCGGCCGGCGACCTCACCTGGATCCCCAGCGGGTATCGCCGGCCGATCACCCGGTTCATCGAGGCCGGGGCTCTCGCCTGGGTCAAGGGGCTGGGCCGCCAGGAGCCCGCGGCCTACGACTGGGTCGCGACGCTGGAACTGTGCTCCCTGGTGACCGGGCAGGCCTCCCGGTGGCGGAGGACGGGGACCGGGAAGGGCCCCCTGCAGGCGGTGATCACCTGGGAGAACCTCGCCGATCAGCCGCTGTATCGCATCCCGCCGTATCGCCAGGCCCTCGACTCCTGCCACGGCGCCGACCTGCTGCTCTGCATGGTTGACGCAGCCCGAGACCACCTGTTGGCCAATGGTTTCGACGAAGACCAGATCGAGGTCGTGAAGCCGGGCGTGGACACCCGAGTCTTCCGCCCGGCCCACGAGCCCGTCGCCGAGCCACGGGTCTTCTTCGCCTCCCCGCTCGCGCCCAACAAGGGCATCGACCGGGTCCTGGACGCCATGCGCATCGTGCGGCGCACGGTGCCGGAGGCGACGCTGACGGTCGCCGGCAACGGCCCGCTGCGCCCCCTGGTCGAGCGCGCCGCCGCCGACCCGGCTCGCGGGGTGCGGTTGTGCGGACAGCTCGACACCGAAGGGGTCGCGGCGCAGATGCGCGACGCCGCGCTCTTCTGCACGGCTCCCCGGCCGACGTGGAAGTGGACCGAGCAGCTCGGCCTCGCCTACCTCGAGGCGCAGGCGAGCGGCCTACCGGTGGTGACGACGCGGTGCGGCACCAACGACGAGGCGGTACATCCGCCCAACCTGCTCGTCGACGACGACGCCGAGGCCCTCGCCGAGGGGCTGTTGACCTTCTTGCAGGACGAGGCCGGGCGACGCGACGCCGGCGCCGCGAACCGTGCCCGGATGCTGGCGGAGCACGACCTGGTGACGCAGTGCATGCGCATGGGGGAGGCGTTCGCCGCGGTCGAGGCACGGCGCGCGTGATGACCCGCCGGCCGGGCCCGGGGACCGTCGGCGGACTGGTCGGGATGCTCTGCGCCGTCGTGGCGCTCGGCCCTGCGCTGCGCCCCGGCTACCTCCTCTTCTACGACATGGTGTTCGTGCCGCACCTGCCGATCAACGCCCACACCCTGGGGGTGGACGGCTCGGTGCCCCGAGCGGTCCCCAACGACCTGGTCGTCGCCGTGCTGTCACAGGTTGCTCCGGGGTGGGTCGTCCAAAAGGTCCTGTTGGTGGCGGTGTTCGTGCTGGTCGGCGCCGGCGTCGGCCGCCTGGTGCGATCTCGCCCCGCCGCCGCGGCCGCCGCGGTCTTCGCCTGCTGGAACCCCTATCTGGGCGAACGCCTCGCCATCGGTCACTGGGGCTTCCTGCTCGGGTATGCCGTGTTGCCCTTCCTCGTCGCCGCCGCCGGTGCCTACCGCCGCGGCACCGACCGAGGCCGGGTGCGGCTCGGCGTCTGGACGGTGCTGATGGCCCTCACCGGCTCGACCGGTGCCGTGCTGGGGCTGCTGACCGTGTTGTGCGTGATGCTGGTGCCTGGGCAGTCGGTGCGGCCACGAATCGGCAGGATCGGCTGGGCGATCGGCCTGTTCCTGCTCGCCAATGCCCCGTGGTGGTTCACCTACCTCACGTTGGCGCCGCACTCGGGCGCAGATCCCGCCGGCGTCGAGGCCTTCATGTCGCGTGCCGACACGCCGCTCGGCCTCTTCCCGTCGTTGCTGACCACCGGCGGCATCTGGAACGAGGGCGTGTGGTTCGCCGGCCGCGACTCGGTCGTGGTGTCGGCGGCCGCGCTGATCGTCACCCTGGTCGCGCTCGTCGTCGCCGCGAGAACCCGCGGATGGCGGCGCGATCCGGCGCTCACCGGCCTCGGGGTGGCCGGGCTGATCTGTCTGTTCGTCGCGGCCGCGAGTGCGCTTCCCGGCGGGCGGGATCTGGTGCGGCTGATCGTGACCGACGTGCCCGGTGGTGGCTTGCTGCGGGACTCACAGAAGTTCGTCGCGGTGTGGGCGCTGGTCGTCGCCGTCGCGGCGGGGATCATGGTCCAGCGGCTGTGCGAGGCGGCGTCGACCGCCCGGATCGGCCGGCCGGCCACGGCATTGGTGGCGGGGATCGTCGCGTTGTGGCCCGTCGCCACCTTGACCGGCATGGTGTGGGGCGCCGGCGGGAAGTGGGATGCGGTGGCCTACCCCACGGCATACACCCGGATGGCGGACCGCATCGACCGGCTCCCCGCCGGAGCCGTCGCGATCTTCCCGTGGACCCTCTACCGCAGCTATGCCTGGGACGGGCACCGCGTCGTGCTCGACCCGTGGCAGCGCCTCGTGGACCGGCCGGTGCTCGTCAACGACGACCTGCCGTTGTCCGACCGGGTCGTGCGCGGCGAGAGCGCCGCGGCACGCCGCGTCACGACCGCGCTGCACTCCGGCGGGGACGCCCTGTCCGCCCTGCGGCAGGACGGGGTGCGCTACGTGCTGGTGGAGACCGATCAGCCGCGCACCGCGGGGGTCCCCCGCCTGGACGCGTCCTCGCGGATCGCCCGCGCGCCGGGACTCGCGCTCTACGACATCGGGCGTCACGGGGTGGTGGCCGGCGTGTCGCAGCCGCACGCATGGTGGCGCTATCTCGGTCTGGCCGCCGGCGGCGTCGCCGTGCTGGTCGTGGCGGGGGACACCGCCTTCGGCCTCCGGCGAAAATCGCGCCCCGCGAGATCTCCTACCGGCGCGTAACCTTTGCTATCGTGGGCCGCAGCGGGCCCGCCGGCCCGCGGACCACCGAGAGACTTTCGGCATCGACGACGAGGTGACGGCTGAATGGGCGAGGGCGGCAAGAAGGCAGCGTTCAACATCGGGGGCGCCATCGTGGGCGCGGTGTTGGCCGCCGTGGCGGTGTTCGGGCTCGTGGCGCAGCAGAACTCCGCCTCGCAGCCTCAGAAGTACAGCTCGACGATCACCTACGACCAGTAGGCCGCCCCGCGGCCCATCGGGCCGCCGACGACGACAAGAGGGTCGCCCACCATCGCGGTGGGCGACCCTCGTCGTGTCGGGGCCCGGTCAGCTGCCGACCGCCTCGTCGAGCTGCGGCACCGACTCGCGGGCCCCGGCGCGATCGCGGGCGACCGGCAGGGGAGTGGGCTCGGTGGCAGCGAGCGGCCGGCCGGTGTCCTCGTCGTGCCGGCCGGTGACGCGGCGCAGCACCGCCTCCAGGCGCCGGCCGCTGGTGGTCCAGTCGAAACTGTGGGCGTGCCGGCGTGCCGCCTCGCCGAGCGCCTGTCGCCGAGGGGCATCGGACAGCAGTTCGCGCAACGCCGTCCGCATGGCCGCCACGTCGTCGCAGAGGATCCCGGTCTGCTCGTGGCGGATGGACTCGCTGGGGCCGCCCGCGTGGGAGAAGGCGAGTGCCGGGGTCCCGTGCAGGCCGGCCTCCACGATGGTCAGCCCCCATCCCTCCTTGTGCGACGGCATGAGCAGCAGCCACGTGCGCGCCAACAGCGTGTGCTTGGTGTCCTCGTCGACGAACCCGTGGAAGCGCACTCGGTCGGCGACGCCCCGCGCGGCCGCGTGCTCGACGAGGATGTCGTGCCAGTATCCGGTGCCGACGACGTCGAGGGTGAGATCGGGGAACGCGTCGCTCACGTCGGCGACCAGATCGATCGCGATCTCCACCTGCTTGTGCGGCACGAGGCGGCCCAGCACGGCGAGGGACGGGGCGTCGGAGCGAGGGATCGCGGCATAACGCTCCAGATGCTCCGGCAGGTCGTTGCCCGAATAGACCAGGTCGACGCGCTCCGGCGCGATCCCCAGCTCGGCGAGATCGTCGCGGGTCGCCTGGGAGACGGTGACGTAGTGTGCGCGCCGGTAGACCCTCGGTGCCACCTTCGACTCGAGGAACCAGCCGAACCGTGCGACGCGGGGCCCGAAGATGACGCCCCACTGGTCGCGGTGGACGTGGTGGATGATCGACACGACGGGGGCCCGCGAGACCAGCGGCGACCAGAACGGCACCCCGTTCTGCACGTCGATGACGACGTCGTAGTCGCGGCGGTGCCGGGCGACGTGCCACATGCCGCGCAGGTAGCAGGTGAACCGTCCGCCCCTGCGCAGCACCCGTACGGCGCCGTGCCGGGTCTCCCGCGCCCCTCCGCAGAACGCGCTGGTGAACAACGTGACGTCGTGACCCAGGTCGGTGAGGACCTCGCTGGTGCGCTCGACGAACGTCTCCGAGCCCCCGGCCTCCGGGTTCTCGCGGTCGCGCCAGGACAGATAGAGCACCCGCAGGGGTGACGGATGGTGGGCGAGGTGGCGGCCTTGCACGTAGTCTCCTTCTGGGGGTGCCCGTTGAGCCCGGTCGTGCCGTGCTGATCGATAGGGTAGCCCGCATAGTTACTCGGAGGTAACCCCAGCGCCATGCCAATTTCGTGCGAAGTGTGCGGCGAGCCCGTGCGCGACCTCGTCCTGGCCCCCGGCCAGACGCTCTCGCAGTGCGTCTCCTGCGGTCATCTGACCCGCGATCTGGCCCGGGCACCGGCCGGGCACCGTGACCTGGCCTACGGCGGCGATCCGGTGCTCGACCGCCGGCGTCTCGACCTGACCTATCGCGGCCTACGTCGGCACGCCGACCCGCACGGTGTCTTCGAGATCGGTTTCGGCGCCGGCTACATGTTGCGCCGCTTCCTCGAAGACGGTGTCCGCGTCGCCGGCGCCGACCCCGATCAACTGCGTCTCGACGTCGACCCCCGGGTGCGAGAGCACGGGCAGCTGCACCACGGGCCGATCGAGACCCTTCCGGAGGATCATCCGCAGGTCGATCTGGTCTACGGCATCCACGTGCTCGAACACGTCGAGGACCCGGCGCGCACGCTGCGCGTGTGCCATCGGCTGCTGCGTCCGGGCGGCGTGCTGCAGTGCCTCACCCCGGCAGGGGACAGCAGCGGCCTGAGGCGGTATCGGGACGCCTGGTGGATGCTCGAGGACCCGACGCACGTGCGCTTCTACACCGCGCAGAGCCTGGCCGAGGCCGCCCGACGGGCCGGATTCACCGACGTGCAGGTCGAGCGGCCCCTCCTCGACAGCCTCAGCACAGACGTCGCCAGTATGGTGCGGCGCGTGCGCCCTCGACCTCGACCCGGCGGTGTGTTGGCGCGCCGTGCGGTGCTCACCGCCGCGATGGCCTCCGCACCCGCCGCGATCGCGCTCCGGACGGTCAGCCCCGCCTGGCGTCCCACCCTTCACCTGGTCGCCACGAGGCCCGCGACATGACGGCCCGTCGAGGGATCGGGCGATCGGTGCGGCTGTTTCGTGCCTTCACCAAGGAACCGACGCAGCCGGAGGTCTTCTACCGGGCCCTGGCCGCCGATTCCCTCGACGTCCTGCGGGAGTGGACGCCGCTCGACGGGCGGCTGGTGGTCGACACCGGAGCCGGCCCGGCGGAGTTCGCGGACGCCTTCACCGGAGCCGGTGCGCGCTATGTGCCGTTGGACCGGGACGCGTCGGTCGCGTCCGTGCGCCGTGGCGGGCTGGTCGCCGACGTCACGGCGCTGCCGCTGGCCGATCGCAGCGTCGACGTCGTCTTCAGCAGCAATCTGCTCGAGCACGTGCGCCGGCCGCAGACCGGCATCGCCGAGATGGTCCGGGTGCTTCGCCCCGGTGGGGTCCTGTTCCTCTCCTACACCAACTGGCTCTCGCCGTGGGGAGGGCACGAGACCTCGCCGTGGCACTGGCTCGGCGCCCGGAGGGCCGCAGAGCGCTACACGCGGCGCCACGGACATCCCCCCAAGAACCGCATCGATGAGACGATGTTCCGCGTGAGCGTCCGCCAGGGTCTGCAGTGGGCCCGGGAGCAGGAGGGCACCCGGCTGCTCGTGGCCCGACCGCGGTATCTGCCCGACGGAGCCCGGCACCTGCTGGCGATGCCCGGCCTACGGGAAGTCCTCACCTGGAACCTGCTGCTGATCCTCCAACGGGTGTAGGCATGCCCCCACTCGTGTCCCGCGAGCGGGTGCGGGCGGCGCTGGCCCTCGCGTCCGTCGCCCTGCTGCCGTGGCTGATCGCCCCCGGTGTCACCCAACCCGACACCAAGACCGACCTCGTGGTGTCCCCGTGGCGCTATCTGGGCCGCGCGCTCAGTGCCTGGAACGACCACGCGGGCCTCGGGGAGCTGCAGAACCAGGCCTACGGCTATCTCTTCCCGATGGGGCCGGTGTTCGGGATCGGGCACAGCCTGGGGCTGCCCGGGTGGGCCGTCCAGCGGGTCTGGTGGAGCGTCCTGCTGCTCACCGCATTCGTCGGGATGCACCAGCTGATCCGCCGACTCGGCGTCGCGGGCCCGGGAGTGGCGTTGCTCGGCGGTGCCGCCTACGCGTTGTCCCCGCGGGTGCTCACGGTGCTGCCGCAGATCTCGGTCGCCGCGTGGCCGCTCGCGCTGACACCGTGGCTCTTGCTCGCCGCCCGGCCGCTGCTCGGGGAGCAGACCCCCCGGCGCCTGGTCCTGCGATCGTGTTGCGCCACAGGACTGTTGACCGCCACGTTGGGAGGCGTCAACGCGACGGCTTCCGGCATCGTGCTCGCGGCCCCGTTCTTCTTCCTGCTGACTCATCCCCGTGGTCGGCGACGCCTCGGATGGTGGTGCGGCGGTGCGCTGCTCGGCGCTCTGTGGTGGCTGCTGCCGCTGGTCGTGTTGGGCCGCTATGCCTACCCGTTCCTCGACTTCATCGAGACCGCCCGCATCACGACGGCGGTGACCTCCGCGCCGAACGCGCTCCGAGGGGCCTCCGACTGGGTCGCCTACATCCTCGACGCGTCGGATCATCCGGTATGGCAGAGCGGCTGGGTCATCGCGCAGTCCGTGGTCGCGATCGTGGCGACCTGCGCCGTCGCCGCGCTCGGTGTGTTCGGGCTGCTGCGTATGCGGCGCAGTCACCTCGTGGTCTTCGCGCTGATGACCGTGTCGGTGGGAGCCGTCTTCATGGTGGTCGGCCACGCGGGAGCGGTCGGCAGCCCGATCAGCGGGCCGGTGCGCGAGCTGTTGGACGGCCCGCTCGCGCCGCTGCGCAACGTGCACAAGGCCGATCCGTTGATCCGCGTGCCGCTGGTGCTGGGCCTGTGCGCGCTGGTGCAGCGTCTGCAGGACTCACCGCGGCTGCGCGCGCGTCTCGCGACTGGTGCCACCGTGCTGGCCGTCGGGTGCGCCATGACGCCCCTGTGGCAGGGGAGGGCCGCCGCGGCCGACGGCTATTCGGCGATCCCGCAGTCCTGGCATCGGGTGGCCGCCGCCGTCGACGCCGGCGCGGCGACGGAGGGGGGATCCACGCTCCTGCTGCCCAGCAGCCGCACGGCGGGATACACGTGGGGCGCCACGACCGATGAGCCGCTCGAGGCACTCGCGACGTCGCCGGTCGTCTACCGTGCGGCCGCACCGCTCGGACCCCCGGGCGCGACCCGCATCCTGGACGCGGCCGACACGCTGGCGGCATCGGGACGGGCACAGCCGGCCCTCGCGGCCGGCCTCGCGCGGATGGGGATCTCGAGGGTCGTGGTCCGCCACGACCTGCTCGGCTCGGAGGGGGCACGTTCGTGGAAGCGCGTCGAGCGGACCCTGCGCGCCTCGCGCGGATTCCGGCACCAACGCACCTTCCGCAGCGCAGGCTCGACCCTGTCCCTGTGGCAGGTCACCGCGTCGGCCGGCCACGCCACGGCATACCGCTCGGTGGTGAGCGTCGCCGGAGGACCCGAAGCCGTCTTCGCGCTGTCGGCCGCGGGGATCGTGTCGCCCGACCAGGGGATCGCCCTGCGCACCGGCCGGCGCGCGGCGTCGGCCGACGTGATCACCGACAGCATGCCGTGGCGCGTCTACGACAACGGTGCGCCGAACGCGCGAGCCTACGGCCCGACGCTGGAGGCCACGGACGACGCACCGACCAGGATCGGTGCGAAGCAGCTGCCGCCGGGCGGATCGCCCCGCACCCAGCCGACCCGGGTGTTGCACGGGATGCGGGATCTGCACGTGACGTCGTCCGCCGCCGACCCTTTCGCAAAGGGGTTCCTGGGAGCCGGTGCGGGGCCGGCCGCGGCCTTCGACGGCGACCCGCACACGGCATGGCTGAGCGGCGATCACCAGCCGGTGCAGACGATGTCGTTCGATCTACGGCCCGCACGAGCCGTGCATCGCATCGTGCTGGATGTGGCGGGTGGCAAGGGGATCGATTCGCCCGACCGCATCGAGGTGCGCGTCGGCGGGCACGCGCGAAGTATCGAGGTGCGGGGCCGGGCTCGTGTCGTCGTCCCGACGGCGCCCGTGCGCGCCGGCGCGGTGTCGATCACGTTGCACGCGGCCGGCGGTGCCATCGATCCGGTGATGGGTCTGCGCGGCGTGCACGTGTCGGGGGTGAGGCTGCGGGATGTGATCGCGGTGCCGCAGCCGATCCACCCGGATCGGCAGACCGTGGTGTTGCACCGCGATCCGCGCTCGTCCGACGGATCGCAGCGGGCCGGGGAGGACGGCGCGATCCTTCGCCGCCAGGTCACCTTTGCCGACTCGGGGAGGATGACGGCGCGGGTCCTCGTGCGGGCCGATGCCGAGTCGTCAGAGGCTCTGCAGCGCCACACATCTCACGGGCACGTGCGACTGGCATGCGGGGAGGCCGGGGTGCTGCATGTCGGGGACACGAGCGTGCCCCTGGCGCTCTCGGCATCGAGTCAGAAGCTCCGGTCGGGTGTTCCGGCCCCGGCGCGCCTGTGCGGTAGCGATGCGGGGCGGCGCGCGGAGGATGCGGTCACGGTGGCCACGGGCGCACGGCAGGTGTGGGTGAAGGCGGGCGACGGCCTACGCGCGGATATCGTGACGCTGGCCCCCGTCCGGGCGGCGGCCCATGGTGCGGCCGCGCCGCGGTCGGTCACCGTGCGGACGAAGGATCCGAGCCACCGGGTCGTGCATGTCGGCGGGGGAGGCACGGCGATCCTCGCGTTGGACGAGGGCGCCAACGCCGGCTGGCACGCAGAATCCGCCGACGGGCATTCGCTGACGCCGGTGACCGTCGACGGCTGGCGGCAGGGATTCCGATTGACCGACCCTGGGGCGCACACGGTGCGCGTCACCTACGGTCCGACCAGCCGGCATCGTCTCGGCCTCCTGGCCGGGCTCGTCGCCGTGCTGGTCCTTGTCGCCGGGCTGTGGTTCACACGTGGTCGACATCGCGGGGGGAACGACGGGGGAGAGGTGCCGCGGGTGCGCTCGGGCCGTGGGACCGGAGGCTGGGGCCCTCGATGTGTTGCCGATCGATCGCTGTGTGTCGGGGCCGCAGTGGTGGTCGGCCTCGGGGTCGCCTTCCTCGCGTCCGGATGGGTGGGATTGCTCGCCGGCGCCGCGGTGTTGTCGGTTCCGAGACGGATGTTGCCGGCCGTGGCCGCGGGCGCGATGGCGCTCGCGGGAGTGTTCCTGGCCGCCTTCGGCGTGGTGGATGCGCAGTCCGCCGGCGCGATCGGCGGTCAGGTGCTGGGCACCGTCACGCTGGCGGCGTTGGCGCGTGCGATCATCACGCCATACGACGGAGCAACACAGGAGGAGACGCCTGAGTAGTCGACCTGCTCCAAGGTCTCCTCACCGGCCCGCCGCAGCACACCACCGGCTGATCAAGCAACCGAGCCGCCGAGCAACTCCAATCAGCTGATCCGAGTAGTCGAGCCGACTACGAACCCTCACCGCCCGATCGAGTAGTCGAGCCGACTACGAACCCTCACCGCCCGATCGAGTAGTCGAGCCGACTACGCATCCCCAACCGGCTGATCGAGTCATATGGTCTTTCGGGTGTCAAGTGGGCAGGGTGAAGCGCCCGGGCCTG
>CAZMLG010000024.1:0-25898 GCA_964566985.1 uncultured Intrasporangiaceae bacterium | reverse complement strand
TCGGCATCGCCGTGGGCTCGCGGATCGGCTACTCCGGCGCGATCTTCTACGTCGTGCACCACATCACCATCCAGACCGCGCTGTTCCTGGTGCTGGGTCTCGTCGAACGCCGGGCGGGCAGCACCAGCCTCATCCGGCTCGGCGGGCTCGCGCGCCTGGCGCCGGTGCTCGGCATACTGTTCTTCGTGCCCGCGATGAACCTCGCCGGCATCCCGCCGATGTCCGGCTTCCTGGGCAAGGTGGCGCTCACCGACGCCGGGCTGCGCATGGGCACTCCCCTGGCGTATGCCGTGGTCGCCGGCGGCATCCTCACCAGCCTGCTCACCCTGTATGCCGTGGCGAAGGCGTGGAACCTCGCCTTCTGGCGCGCTCCGAAGCAGGCCCACGAGATGGCACAGCAGCTCTCCGAGGCGGGCCGCCACGACGAGCCGGTGCGGCCGCGGCAGCGCGTGCACGTCGGGTCGACGGTGTTCGGTCCTCAGGAACTGGCGGAGGCACGCAGCATCCTCGACGAGGAGGACTCGGCCAACCAGGACCTGTATCAACTCATGCAGGCCGACGCGCTGCCGACGCGCCTGCCGCGCACGATGGTGGGCGCGACCGGTGCGCTGATCGCCTTCAGCCTCGCGTTGAGCGTGGTGGCGGGACCGCTGTTCGACTACACCTCACGGGCGGCCCGCGACGTGCTCCACCCTGACGTCTACGTGTCGGCCGTGCTGCCAGGAGGCACCCGATGAGCCGCCCGGAAGGCCGCCCGCGCACCCGGCCCTCGCGCCTGACGCTGATGCAGTGGCCGGTGATCCTGTGGCTGACCGTGGTGTGGGTAGCGCTGTGGGGCACGATCAGCCCGATGACCGTGATCGGCGGGGTGATCGTCGCCGTGGTGGTGTGCCTGGTGTTCCCGCTCCCCCGGCTCAACATGGACCTGCACGTCCGCCCACTGCGGCTGGTGTGGCTGGTGGTGCGCTTCCTGGCCGACGTCGTGGCCGCCAGCATCCACGTGGCGCGGGTGACGCTGCGATTCCGCCGCGAACCGCTCAACGCGGTCGTCGAGATCGATCTGCGCACCGACTCCGACTTCGTGCTGACCGTCGTGGCGCAGATGGTCTCCCTGGTGCCCGGCAGCCTGGTCGTCGAGGCCCGGCGCGCGACCCATACGCTCTTCCTGCACGTCCTCGACGTCCGCGACCAGGGCGGCGTCGACGAGATGCGTGCCGCGGTGATGGCGCTCGAACGCCGGGTCGTCCTGGCGTTCGGCACCGACGTGCACCGCCGACGGATCGAGCACGACGAGGAGGCACCGTGAGCGTCGTCCTGTTCATCTGCGTCGCGATCCTGGCGGTCTCGGCGCTGCTGATCCTCATCCGGATCGCGTCGGGCCCGACCATGCTCGACCGGATCGTCGCGCTCGACGTGCTCGTCGCGGTGATGATCTGTGGGCTGGCCCTGGAGGCCGCGGTCAACCACCACACGACGACGTTGCCGATCCTGGTGGTGCTCTCGCTGCTCGGGTTCGTCGGGTCGGTGAGCATCGCCCGGTTCACCCACGGCAGTGACGACGTCGACGAGGAGGAGGGCACACAATGAACCGACCCACCGTGGATAGGAAGGGCCCGCGATGAACTGGCCGGCCGTCGCCGACGTCGCCGCCGCGACCTGCCTGCTGCTGGGGGCGCTGCTGACCCTGATCGCGGCCATCGGGGTGCTGCGGCTGCCCGACGTGCTCACCCGGATGCACTCGGCGACCAAGCCGCAGGTGCTCGGCCTGTTGCTGGTGCTGCTGGGTCTGGCGCTGATGCTGCGCGACCCGAGCACGCTGGGGCTGCTGGCCATGGTTGCGCTGTTCCAGCTGATCACCTCGCCGATCTCCAGCCACATGGTCGGCCGGGCGGCGTTCCGCTCCGGTCAGGTCCGCCGCGACCTGCTGGTCGTCGACGAGCTCACCGGCCGCCTCCCCCCGCCGACCACCGGCGCCGACCCCACCGAGTAGTCACCCGCCGAGTGGTGCGTTGGAACCCCCGAGTGGTGCGTGGGAACCCCTGGGTGGTGCGTCAGAACACGCGACTGGTCACTCCGCGTCGAGACCCCGCAAGCGCTCCCGCTCGGCTCGCTCCTCCGGAGTGAGTATCGACTCCTCCGCCGCCCGCACGGCCTCCGGCTCGAGGATGAGCCCCTGCCGCTCGTAGCGCTTGCGGGCACGGCTCCACCGCACGACGACGGCGGCGGTCTCGCTGCGCTTTTTTGCACGGCGCGTCAGCGTGGCATTGCCGCTCGGCAGGAATTCCAGGTCTCCCATACCGGCGCATTCCATGCAGTGAGGGGCGTTGTCCTCCATGAACAGCAACGAGCCGCCGAACAGCACCCGCCCGCAGCCGTCGCAGGTCCACTCCTTCTTGGTGTCGATCACCACGAGTTCGGGTGGTCTGCTCAGCTTCTCGACGATCCGCGCACGTTGGCGCTCACTCAGATCCGGCGACATCCACAGGGTCCGGTAGGCCCGCTCGGTGGCAGGATCGCCGGCGCGGCTGAACCGTAGGCTGTGGCGATCGCGGGACTGCGCGATGTAGTCGATCTCGGCCGGCAGCAGCCCGCGTGCCGTCGACCAGCGACCGAGTTCGTCGAGCGCCGCTGTGATCATGTCCGGTCCGGCCTGCAGCGCCTCCTCGAGGCACTCCATACGACCCTGCCGCCACCGGTTCAGTGGAGAGAAGGAGAGCCACCCGAGTCCCGCCGCGACATCGGTGAAGCACACCTGCTGCTGCGCCTCCAGTGTTGCGGCCGCCGCCTCGCGGACGCGCTCTTCGACGCTGCGTCGTTTCCTGCTGCTCATCGTGTCGACGGTAGCGGACGTTTTGTCGGTAGGGACCCACGTTGCCGGCCGCGGTCGATCTTCACGACGTCGTGGCCGGGTCGTGGCACGGGGTTCTCGGACCGATATCCACGGGCGGATCCCGTCATGGTTGACAACGCCTCGAGTCCACCAGAAGCACTGAGCCGCGACCCTTGGTCAAGGATGTCGCGGCTCAGGCAATCGGTGGAGCTAGGGGGATTCGAACCCCCGACCTTCTCATTGCGAACGAGACGCGCTACCAACTGCGCCATAGCCCCAGGAGCGACAGCAACGATAACACCGCATCCGGCCGCCTCGCCAATCGGCCTGCCGGGCGGGCTTCGGGTGACCAAGCGTGCCGTATGCCGCACGCTCTGCCACCCGTTGAGGTACCGCAAGCGGCCATCCGCGGTCAGATCTCGTTCAACTCGGCGAGGTCGGCGGCGGTCGGCCCCCAGCGCAGGGCGGCCGCGTTGGAGCGCACCTGCTGCGGGCCGGTCGCACCAGAGATCACCGAGCCGACGCCCGGCTGCGCCGCCAGCCCGGCGACGGCGACGTCCAGCATGCTCAGGTCGCGCTCCGCGGCATACGCACCGATCGCCTCGATGCGGTCCCACTCGGCGTGTTGCAGCCATCCGGCGCCGCGGGCGCCCACGGCCGCGCGCGAGCCCGCCGGCGCATCCTCGCCGCGGCGGTACTTGCCGGTGAGCAGGCCGTATTCGAGGGGGAAGTAGGGCAGGATGCCGAGCCCGAAGGTCTCGGCCGCGGGCACGACCTCCTCCTCGATGGCGCGGTCGAGCAGCGAGTAGCGGTTCTGCGCCGAGACGAAGGCCTCCAGCCCGGCGGTCTGCGCCGTCCAGGCGGCATCGGCGATCCGCCAACCGGCGAAGTTCGAGCACCCGATGTAGCGCACCTTGCCTTCGCGCACCAGGTCGGTGAGCGTGCCCAGCGTCTCCTCGATCGGTGTCACGTCGTCGGGCCGGTGCAGCTGATAGAGGTCGATGTGGTCGGTGCGCAGCCGCCGCAGGCTCGCCTCTACGGCACGCCGGATGTAGCTTCGCGACCCACGCACGCCGTGATCGGCGCCGAGTGTGCCGCGCATGTCCATGCCGAACTTCGTGGCCACCACGAACTCGTCGCGCTGCCCCTGCAACGCCTCGCCGATGAGCGTCTCGCTCGCCCCGGGCTCCGCGCCATACGTGTCGGAGGTGTCGAGCAGGGTCACGCCGGTGTCCCGCGCGGCCGCCAGGATGTCTCGCACGCCGTCCTGGTCGACGCGGACGCTGAAGGCGTTGCAGCCGATGCCGACGGCGCTGACCATCAGCCCGGACGCGCCCAGGGGGCGATAGATCATCTCGCTCATGCTGCGAGGCTACCCGCGAGGGCAGGAGCCGCGTGCTGGTGCGTCAGCCGACGCGCCAGGCGGCCGGCAGGTCTTCGAGCTCCTCGTCGAGCGCCAGGCCGTCGAACGGCAGGTCCGCGACCGGGGTCTCGTCCGCGGCCGGCGAGACCGGCTCGGGGGCGGGCCGGTCGGCGCGCTCCTTCATCGTGTAGGTCGGGGGCGGCACCGGCACGGGCGACCATCCGCCCTCGACGTGCTCGGCCGCCGGTGCGGGCTTCGACACAGGCACCTCGGCGGGCCGTGCGTGGTCGAACACGGTCTCGCGCGGGGGAAGCGGGACTCGGGCGGCGCTCTGGGCGGAGCCGAGTTGCGGGCCACTCACCTGCGGCGCGTGCTGCCGGGGCGCCGGCGCGCCGGCACGCGGCGCACGCTCCTGCTCGGGCTGCTGGGTCCGCTGTTCGGCGACGGCTTCGCGACGCAGCCAGGTGAAGACGACCGCGACGAGCAGGAGGCTCACGATCGGGCTCCACCAGGCCAGCATGCCGAACGGCGCCGCGACGACGGCGAACAGCAGCAGCGCCAGGGACACCAGCAGCGCGATGCCACGCACCCGGCGAGAGTTGAGTGAGGCGAGGATGCGGATGGCGTTGCTGCCGACGCGCACCGGGGCGGCGGGGCGCTCAGGCTCGACCGGGGCGACGGGGCGCTCGGCCGTTTGCGGCGCGGGCTGCGAAGTGGGGCGGGGCTGTTCACCAGTCATGACGGTTCCTGCTCGCAGTGAGGTGCGCGACAGCGGGGCGCTGGTCCGCGCGGTGTGCAGCGGCGCGTCGTCACGGGGCTCGGGGGTGACGGTGCCTCGGTGCTCCAGCACCCGCATCGCCTCGGAGAACTGGTCGACCGTGCGTGCGGTCACCAGAGCCTCCCGGCGGCGAATCCAGTGCTGCAGCAAAAAGGCAGCCCAAATGACGACGACGGCGACGAAGATCAGGCTGGTCGGCTGCACGAGAACGACGCTAACCGGTGGGCGCACCGGTTCGGCGGATGTCGTCGGCGTGTCATCAAAGTGACGCGTGTGATTTTGCGGTATGCCGTGATACACGAACCGTGTTCACCTCCGCCCGCGCACAGCACTCACTCAGGTCGCGTACAGCGCGGAGGCTGAATTCACCCTCGTGCCAACCGTTCCAGGCGTTGGACGGCGGTTTCGCGCGCCAGGTCCTCCGCAGTCAGCGCGAACGTGCGGTGATCGTGCCACTCCCCGTTGATGTGCAGATACGCGACACGCAACCCCTCGTCGCGCATGCCCAGCTTGTCGACCACGCGCAGGCTGCGCGGATTGTCGGGACGGATGTTGACCTCGACCCGGTGCAGGGCGCACGGCCCGAAGGCGTGATCGATCAATGATGCCAACGCATACGGCGTGATGCCCTGACCGGCGAGCCGCCGATCGATCCAGTAGCCGGCGGCGCCGGACAACAGGGCGCCGCGGGTGATGCCGAACAGGTGCATCTGCCCGGCGAGGACGCCGTCGACCTCGACCGCGAACGGCAGCAGCGCACCGGCTCTGGCCTCTCGGTCGTGGCGGCGGACCATCGCCGCGAAACTCCCCGCCGGCGCCGGGCCTCGGGGGGACGTGGAATCCCATGGGCGGGTCCACTGTTCGTTGTTCTTGCGCAGGGCGAGGAACTCTTTGCGGTCCGCGATCGGACGCAGCGGCCGCAGTCGCACCAGCCGGCCTCCCCAGTGTCCTTCGAGCGTGGTCGGCCAGGCGGGGCTCAATGGTCGCCGCCGTCCAGTTGGGACAACGCGTGCTCCAGCAGCGGCGCCAACACCTCGAGTGCGTCGCGCACTCCCCCGGTGGAGCCGGGCAGGTTGACCACGAGGGAACGCCCGACGGTGCCGGCCAGCCCGCGCGACAGCAGCGCGGTCGGCACGCCCTTGGCGACCCCGCCCGCGCGGATGGCGTCGGCGATGCCGGGCACCTCACGGTCGAGCAACGGGCGGGTCTGCTCCGGGGTGAGGTCGGTGGGGGTCAGTCCGGTGCCGCCGCAGGTGAGGACGACGCGCGCCCCGGTGTCGAGCGCCTCGCGCAACGCCCGCCCCACCGGGTCGCCGTCGGGCACGACGGTCGCGACGGGGCAGTCGAATCCCCACTCCCGCAGCGCCGCCACGGCGATCGGCCCGGACCGGTCGGGATACACGCCGGACGAGGCACGCTGCGAGCAGGTGATCACCCGGGCCGCGGTCATGCGGGGCCCTCGGACCAGTCTCCTGACCGCCCACCGGATTTCGCGGTGACGCGCACGTCGGTGATGCGGGCGTGCTTGTCGACAGCCTTCACCATGTCGATGAGCGCGAGGGCCGCGATGCTCACGCAGGTCAGCGCCTCCATCTCGATGCCGGTGCGGTCAGCGGTGCGCACCTGCGCCGTGATCTCGACGCCGTCGTCGACGACCGCCAGGTCGACCTCGACGCCGTGCACGGCGATGGGATGTGCGAGCGGCACCAAGTCGGGGGTGCGCTTGGCCGCCTGGATGCCCGCGATGCGCGCCACCGCGAGCGCGTCTCCCTTGGGCACCGTGTCGTCGCGCAGCGCGGTCACCGCCGCCGGCGAGAGCAGGACGCGCCCGGCCGCACGGGCGGTGCGCCCGGTGACGTCCTTCGCGCTCACGTCGACCATGTGGGCGCTGCCGTCGCCGCGCACGTGGGTCAGTCGCTCGTTCATGCGAATCGGATCACGTCGAGGAGGTCTCCGTCACGGACTTCGGTGACGTCGTCGGGCACGATCGCGAGCGCGTCGCTGCCGGCCAGGCCGCCCAGCAGGTGCGAACCGGGCCCCCCGGACTGCTCGATCCGCCCGTCCGGGAGCAGTGCGACGCGGGCGACCTGCGTCCGATCCGGTGCCGCCGGGCGCCATCCCGTGGCGACCTCGTGCCGCTCGGTCACCAGATCGGCGGGGCGGCCGGCCATGGTGCGCAACGCGGGCGCGGCGAACAGGACGAAGGACACGAGCGCGCTGGCCGGGTTGCCTGGCAGCCCGAACACCGGTATGCCGCCGAGGCGCCCGAACGCCTGGGGCTTGCCGGGCTGGACGGCGACCTTGACGAAATCCATCTCGCCGTCGCCTTCGAAGGCACGCCGCATGGGTTCGAACGCCCCGGCGCTCACCCCGCCGGACGTGACGATCGCATCGGCCCGCTCGGTCAGGTCCCGCACGGCGTCGCGGGCCTCCTGCCCGGTGTCGCCGATCTGTTGCACGCTGACGACGTCGAATCCGGCCTCGAGCGCGAGCGCGGCGAGCATCGGCCCGTTGGAGTCGACGATCTGGCCGTGCTCGAGGACGCTTCCGGGCGGCCGCAGTTCGTCGCCGGTGCTGATCACGGCGACCCTCGGGCGGGGCCGCACGACGACCTCGCCGGCGCCGGCGGACACGAGCACCGGCAGGTGCCGGGCCGACAGGCGCACGCCGGCGGGCAGCACGAGCCGCCCCGGCGTGATGTCGTCCCCCACGTCGCGGATCGCGGTGCCGAGCGGGACCTCCCGGTCGATGCGCACGGTGTCGGTGCCGCCGTCGGTGTGCTCGACCTGCACCACGGCATCGGCGCCGTCGGGCACCGGGGCGCCGGTCATGATCCGCATCGCGGTCCCGGGGGCGAGCGTGAGGGTGCGCGTGTCCCCCGCAGGCACGTCGTCGGCGACCGGCAGCGTCACCGGCGCGCCGGCGGTGTCGGTGGCGCGCACGGCATACCCGTCCATGGCGGAATTGGCGAAGGGCGGCAACGACACCTTGCTGTGCACCGGCTCGACCGTCACGAGTCCGAGCAGCGCCGTGGGGTCCTGCACACCGACCCGCCGGGCGGCCAGCGGCTCGACGGCGCCGATCAACCGCTGCCGGTATGCCGTGACGCTGAGCACCGCGCTCATCTCGCCTCGGCCGCGGACGACTGCAGCTCGTCCTCCAGCACCCAGGCGTGCAACCAGTCGCGGAAGTCGGCGCCGAACTCGCGGTGGCGCACCCCGAGGCGGACCATCGCCTTGAGGTAGTCGAGGCGGTCGCCGGTGTCGTAGCGGTCGCCGCGGAAGATCACGCCGGTCACGCCGGAGCCGCCGTCGTCGGCGGCGGCGCGCTCGACCAGGGCATCGGTCAGCTGGATCTCGTGCCCGCGCCCGGGCGGAGTCTTCTCCAGCACCGGGAAGATCGAGGGGTCGAGGACGTAGCGTCCGATGATCGCCAGGTTGGAGCTGACCTCGCCCGGCTTGGGCTTTTCCACCAGGGACGTGACCCGCACGACGTCGGGGTCGTCGCCGATCGCGCGGACCTGGGCGCAACCGTAGAGGTGGATCTGGTCCTCGGGCACCTCCATCAGCGCGACGACGGAGCCGCCGTAGCGGCCCCGGGTGGCGATCATGTCCTCCAGCAGAGTGTCGTGCTCGTCGATCAGGTCGTCGCCCAGCAGCACGGCGAACGGCTCCTCGCCGACGTGCGAGCGTGCGCACAGCACCGCGTGGCCCAGTCCGAGCGGCTCCCCCTGGCGGATGAAGTGGACGTTGCCCAGGTTGGCCGACTTGTGCACGCGGCGCAGTCGCACGTGGTCGCCCTTGCGTTCGAGCGCCTGCTCCAGCTCCCAGTGCCGGTCGAAGTGGTCCTCCAGCGCCGCCTTGTTGCGACCGGTGATCGTCAGCACGTCGAGGATCCCGGCCCGCGCGGCCTCCTCCACGACATACTGGATGGCCGGTTTGTCGACGACCGGCAGCATCTCCTTGGGGATCGCCTTGGTCGCCGGAAGGAAGCGTGTCCCCAGACCCGCGGCCGGGATCACGGCCTTGCGGACCCGAGCCGTCGCCGCATGATTCGTCATGACGAAACATTATCTGCTGACTGGATCGCGGGGGCGCCAGACCACATATTCATGGGATCGTGGACCCGTGGATCGACCGCATGGTGCCGTGACCTGGCGTGAGTTGCCGACCGACAAGGGCGAGGCACGCAGAGCCGTGCGGGCGACGCGGCGAGCCCGGGACGTCGATCCGTCGGCGCGACAGGCGGATGCGGCCCGGTCCGCGCGGGCGCTGCGGGAGCGGTGGGCGGGCCGGCGGCCCGGGACGCTCGCGGCGTTCCGGTCGTTGCCGACCGAGCCGGAGTGCGGCGGCATCATCGATGCGGCGCACGAGGCCGGGTGGCAGGTCATCGTCCCGGTCATGCTGGAGGACAAGGACTTGTCCTGGGTGGAGGCCGACGCGCCAGGTAGGCTGCTCGGTGTCGACGCCATCGGGAGGGCCGCGATCGTCGTCGTGCCGGCCCTGGCGATCGACCGTGACGGGATGCGGCTCGGTCAAGGCGGAGGCAGCTACGACCGCGCACTGCCACGGAGGAGCCGATCCGCCTGGACGGTCGCGCTCGTCCACGACGACGAACTCGCTCTGCGCGTGCCTCGCGACGAGCACGACGTGTCGGTGGATGCCGTGGTGACCCCGGGTCACGGGGTGATCGATCTGCCCCTCGCGCAGGCCGGGCCGCCGCACACGCAAGAGACCTGACGACCGAGACGTTCAGCACCCAGGGACGGGAGGGCAGCGAATGACCTGGCTCGACGGCGTGGTGAGTCTGCCCGCCGCCGCGCCCGGAATCATCGACAGCTTCACGACCGAGGACCTCGCGAAGTCGCTGTTGATCGGTGCCGTCGTGCTGCTGATCTCGGTGGCGGCCGTCCGGCTGGCGACGCGGTCGGGGCTGCCGACCCTGTTGATCTACCTGGGGATCGGCCTGCTGCTGGGCGATTCCGGCTTGGGCATCTCGTTCAGCGACCCCGCGCTGACGGACGTCCTCGGGTATGCCGCGTTGGTCCTGATCCTGGCCGAGGGCGGCATCACCACCAAGTGGCCCACCCTGCGCCCGTCGGTGCTGCCGGCGGCGCTGCTGTCGACCGTCGGGGTGATGGTGTCGGTCGGCACCGTGGGTGTCGGCGCCTATCTGCTGCTGCCCCACCTGTCCTGGAAGATCGCGTTCCTGCTGGGCGCCATCGTCACCTCGACCGACGCGGCGGCCGTCTTCTCCGTGCTGCGCCGGGTGCCGCTCCCGCACAAGCTGACCTCGGTCCTCGAGGCGGAGTCGGGCTTCAACGACGCCCCCGTGGTGCTGCTGGTGGTCGCGCTCTCGCAGGCCGCGGGGCCGGAGGGGCCCGCCCACGCCTGGTGGTTCGTGGTCATCGAGGCGGTCATCGAGTTGGCCGGCGGGGCCGCGATCGGGCTCGCGCTCGGATATCTGCTCGGGAAGGTGATGAAGGCCTCGGCGCCCGGGTCGTCGGGTCTGTTCTCCATCGGCGTGCTCGCGGTGATCGTGCTCGCGTATTCCGTGGCCGACCTGGCGCACACCAGCGGGTTCATCGCGACCTACCTGTGCGCGCTGGTGCTCGGCAACCTGGAGTTGCCGCACTTCCCGGCCGTGCGTGGGTTCGCCCAGGCGCTGGGCTGGTTGGCCCAGATCGGGCTGTTCGTGCTGCTCGGTCTGCTGGCCTCCCCGCCGCGGCTGATCCACCAGATCGTGCCGGCGCTGGTCATCGGGATCGTGCTGCTGTTGATCGCGCGCCCGCTGTCGGTGCTGACGACGCTGTCCTGGTTCAGGTTCTCGCTGCGGGAGCAGGCGTTCATGTCGTGGGCGGGGCTGCGCGGAGCCGTGCCGGTCGTGCTCGCCACGGTCCCGTTGACGCTGGGCACACCGCATACCGAGTGGATGTTCGACCTGGTCTTCGTCCTCGTCGTCGTCTTCACCCTGGTGCAGGCCCCGACGCTGCCCCGGCTGGCGCATCTGCTGCGCATCACCGACCCGTCGCACACGGTCGACCTCGAGTTGGAAGCGACCCCCCTGGAGGAGCTGGGGGCCGACGTGCTCCAGGTGCGCATCGGCGAAGGGTCCCGGCTGGCCGGCGTCGCCATCCACGAGCTGCGCCTGCCCGAGGGAGCCAACGTCACGCTGCTGGTGCGTGACAAGAAGGGTGTCGTCCCCCAGCCGCGGACCGCGATGCGGCACGGCGACCGCCTGCTGATCGTGACGACCGCCGGCAGCCGCAAGGCGGCGATCCGCCGGATCCGAGCCGTCAGCCAGGAGGGCCGCATGGCCGGCTGGCGCTCGGGTGGCGCACCCGTCGACGGAGAGGCGAGCTGACCGGCCGAGGCCACCCGGTCACCGGCCCGGTCGCCGACCCCATATAATCTGCTCGTGCCGACCTATGCCTACGCCTGCAAGGACTGCGGGCACCGTTTCGAGATCAACCAGGCCTTCACCGACGACGCGCTGACCACCTGCCCCGAGTGCGAGGGCCGGCTGCGCAAGATCTTCAACTCCGTCGGGGTCGTCTTCAAGGGCTCCGGCTTCTACCGCAACGACAGCCGCAACACCGGCAGCAGCTCGACGCCTGCCTCGGACGGCACGTCGTCGGACAAGGACTCCGGCGGTGCGGCCTCGAAGGACACCTCGTCGTCCAAGGAGTCCTCCTCGAAGGATGCGTCGAGCACGAAGGCGGCCTCCTCCTCCGGCACCTCCGGCTCGGCCGCCTGACGCGTCCACACCCCCGGGTCGCCCGGGTGGCGCCGTCCACCGATCGGCCGGGCTCCGCTCTGCGGCGAGCCGCCACAGCATAGGTTCGCCTCATGACGCACACGCACGAACCCTTCGCCACGGCCACCGTCGGCGTGATCGGCGGCTCCGGGTTCTACTCCTTCCTCGACGACGCCCGGCGAGTGCCGGTCGACACCCCGTTCGGCGCGCCGAGCGACGACCTGATGATCGGCGCGGTGGGCGGCCGGGACGTCGCCTTCCTCGCCCGCCACGGTCAGGGCCACCGCCACCCGCCGCACCGCGTCAACTACCGGGCCAACCTCTGGGCGCTGCGCAGTGTGGGAGTGCGCCAGGTCCTCGCGCCGTGCGCGGTCGGCTCGCTCGTGCCCGAGCACGGCCCCGGCACGGTCGTGGTGCCAGATCAGGTCCTCGACCGCACCACCGGCCGGGCCCACACGGTCTATGACGAGGTCGGCCCGGTCGTGCACGTCGGCTTCGCCGACCCCTACTGCGCACCTGGCCGCGATGCCGTGCTGCGGTCGGCCGGCGACCGACACGACCAGGTGGTCGACGGCGGCACCATGGTCGTGATCGACGGGCCGCGCTTCTCCTCGCGGGCCGAGTCCCGGTGGCATCGCGACGCCGGGGGCAGCGTCGTCGGGATGACCGGTATGCCGGAGGCCGCCATCGCCCGCGAGCTCGCCCTGTGCTTCACCTCGGTCTGTCTGGTCACCGACCACGACGCGGGGGTCGACGGCGGGCCGGCCGTCTCGCACGAGGCGGTGATGCAGGTGTTCGCGGCCAACATCGACCGGCTCAAACAGACCCTCGTCGACACGATCGGCCGGTTGCCGGCCGACGAGGCGGACGACACCGCGACGTGCGCGTGCCGGCGCGCGCTGGACGGCCAGACGCTGCCCCTCGCGCTGCCATGATCGGCCCGGGCGCCTGGCAGGGTGACAGCCGCCGGGCTCGCTGGCGCCGGTTCCGTGCCCGGCGGATCCTGGCCGCGGCGCTCGCGTGCTGCGCGGTGGCGATCGGCTGGCAGGCCCTCGCGCCGCAGGCGGAGGCGACCCGGTCGGTGTCGGTCGCCGCACACGACCTGCGCGCGGGGCACCGCGTCACCGCGAGCGACCTGACCGGTGTCGACTGGCCCACCTCTGCGCACCTGCCCGGCCTGTTGGTCCCCGAGGACGCCGTGGGACGTGTGCTCACCGCGCCGCTGCGGGCCGGAGAGCCGGTCACGGCCTCACGGGTGCGCTCGGTGCGGCGCTGGCCGGGGACCCGCCCCGGACACGTCGTACTCACCGTGCCCGTGACCAGCCCCGCCCTCGCGTCGGCCCTGCATCCCGGCGACCGGGTCGACGTGATGGCCCGCGGCAACGGAGACACGCTCGGCACGTCCCTGCCCGTCACGCGAGTGCACACGGCGCAGGGCGGCACGGCGATGCTGCCGGCCGGCTCCTCCCCCGACGCGTCGATCCTGGTCTCCTGCACCCCGTCGGTCGCCGCCCGTATCGCCCGGGCGCTACGGCCTACCGGCTCGGGCGGCGTCCTGCTCGCCCTGCATCCAGGCCCTTAACACATCCGGGGCGCCCCCACCGGCGCTTCTGCAAAATTCGCCGCCCCGGGTCCGCTAGGGTCGACCCGACGCGTACACCGAGCAAAGGAAGAATCCGTGCAAGGCTTCAAAGACTTCATCATGCGAGGCAACCTGGTCGAGTTGGCCGTGGCGTTCATCATGGCCACCGCGTTCGCCGCGGTCGTCGACGCCTTCGTCAAGGTGATCATGGACCTCATCGGCAAGGCCGGCGGTTCCCCGAACTTCTCCAACTGGCTGCCCGGTGGCGTCCACGTCGGAGTCTTCATCACCGCCGTGATCGCGTTCCTGATCCTCGCCGCCGTCGTCTACTTCTTCGTCGTGAAGCCCTACGAGGCCGCCAAGGCCCGCTTCATGGCGGCGGAGGAGGAGGGGCCCACCGAGGTCGACCTGCTCACCGAGATCCGCGACTCGCTGCAGCAGCGCTGATCGATCGGACCGCGGGAGGGCGGCGAAGCGTCGGCTTCGCCGCCCTCCTTCGTCGTGTCCGGAGCCGACACGTCATTCCCAGTGCGGGGGACGCTGCTCTCGCCACCACCGTTCGCGGGCGGCGTCGGCCGCCTTCGGATCGGATGTTCCGCCCTCCGGCGCCCAGTCCGGCTCCCCCGGGCCGTCCTGCTCGGCGATCTCGCCCAGCGCCCGCTCGGGGTCGCCGCCGGTCGCCGGGCGCACGACCCGGCGGTGACGCCGGCGCCGTGGGCGCGGCGTGTCGCCTGTGTCAGGCATGACCGCTCCTGCGCCGGTTCGACTCCGCATGCACGGCGCTGACGAGACGCGCCACCTCCTGGGCCGGGTCGCGGAAGAGGTCCCTGGTCCAGACCCGTTCGTGGTGCCAGCCGCGTCGGCGCAACTGCTCCACCCACAGCCGGTCGCGGTCGCGTGGTGACGCCGCCGCGCCATAGAGCGGGCCGTCGGTCTCGACGGCCACGAGCACGGTGCCGGGGCGCCGCGGATCCTCGACGGCCAGGTCGATCCGCCGAGGACCCAGACCGTATGCCGTGTGGGCGACCAGCCCCTCGGCGTGCATCCGCCGCGCGAGGTCCTCGACGAGCGGGGACACCTCGATCGACTCGTCGTGTGACACGGTCGGGCGATCGAGCACGCTTCCGCTGGACGCCATCCGGCGCCGACGCCCGTGCGGTCCGATCTGCACGGGGACGTGCGTGGTGCCCCGGCCCTTGTGGGCCTCCATCCGGCGCGCCGACCCGCCGGATGCGGCATACAGCAGGACGTCGCGCAGCATCGTGGCGCCGCGCGAACGCAGCCGTGCCGGGTCGAGTTCTCCCCCGGAGAAGGACGACACGACGACCATGCTGCGCCGAGCCCGCGTGATCGCGACGCCGAGCCGGCGCTCCCCGCCGGAGGCACTCAACGCGCCGAACCGGTGCGGCGCCGCTCCGTCGGGCTGCCGGGCGAAGCCGACGCTCAGGATCACCCGGTCGCGCACCTCGCCCTGCACGTGGTCGACGCTGCGCACGAAGAACGGTTCGGACGCGTGGCTGTGCAGGGCCCCGTCGGCCTCGAGATCCGCCGCGAGGGCGTGTCGGAGCGCCTCGTCGACCCGGCGCGCGTGCTCCTCGGTGAGGGTGACGACGGCGAGCGAGCGGTCCGGGTGCCGCCGGGCGTGGTCGATGACCAACTCGACGACCCGCTCGGTCTCGGAGCCGTCCTCGTGTCCCGAGACGACGTCGAGACGCAGGGCACCGTCGGAGTCCGCGCTCGGGAACGTCTGCAACTGGTGTGCATACAGTTGCGCTCCGGCGAAGGTCATCAGCCGTTCGTCGACGCAACGGTAGTGGGTGTGCAGCGTGCGGCGGGGCACGCACGAGCCCAGCAGCACCGGCAGCGAGGTCTCACCCTCGCCGGGCGCGGGGTCGTCGTCGGGTTCACCCATGACCAGCGGCGCCGGTGGGAGTTGCCGATCGTCGCCGAAGACGACGATCTGGCTGGCGCGGACCATCGCCGCGGCGGCGTCCGCCGGCGTGATGCGTGACCCTTCGTCACAGACGACGACGTCGAACCACATGCCCGGAGGCACCATCGACGGCACGTCGAGCACCCCCATCGCCCAGCAGGGCGCGAGGGCGCCGACCAGTTCCGGTGCGTCCTGGAGCAACCGGCCGGCGGAGGCGGCGGTGTCGGACCGGGCGACGGCCCGCAGAGTGTCCACCTGGTCGGGGAAGTCCTCGGCCGCCGACCTGGTGCGGTCGGCGACCATCGCCCCGACGCGGCCGGCCGCACGGCGGACCTGGGACGCATCCTGTTGGGCGTAGGCCGAGGCGACGTCGCGGATCGTCGGCCCGTCGTGCCGGTCGTAGGCGTCGTCCTCCGCGCCGACCTGCTGCAGGACCGACACCCACCAGACGAAGTCGAACTCGACGAGCGCCTGCTCCGTGGGCAACTGACGTGCGGCCATGTCGTCGATGAACGCGTCGAGGCCGTTGGCGCGCAGCGTGTCGAGGGACGCGATCACCTTGGGGACCTTGGCGAGCCGGTCCGGGGTGTCGGCCAGTCGGGCCAGCCTCCGCTCGAGGGCGTCCAGATCGGCGTCGAGCAGTGCCCCGCCCTCGCCGGTGTCCGCGAGCCGCTCGCCGAGCCACTCCAGTTCCTGGCGCAACTGCTCGTGCTCGTCCGCGAGGTCGGCGACCTTCGCCGGGGCGGACGGCAGCGACCCCGGCCCGGCGGCGGTGCGCCACTGATGACGTTGACGTGCCGCGCGTTCCAGCACGGCATGGATCGCGCGCGGTGGCGGGCCGGGCCGCAACAGCGCCGTCGCCTGGCGGCGCAACCGGCGCCGGTCGACCGCACCGACGTGCACGCCCTGCTCTCGGCGGTCGTCGCGGGTTCCCGTGGCGGCAACCATCGAATCCAGCGGGGCGGAGTAGATCTCGGGGCGGAAGGTCTCCAGCGTGCCGTGCACGCCGGCCATGAGGTCGAGATGGTCCTGTGCCTCCCGCAGGGATCGTGGCGCAGGCAGCCCGACCTGTTCGCACAGGTCGTCCATCTCCCGGCGGTGGTCGGCCAGGCCGCCCTTGCCCAACCGTTTGACGAGTTCCTGGGCGCGCTGCAGTTGCTGGGTGCCCACGATCCGGGCACCGAACCACGGGTCGGGGTCGCCGATGCTCGTCCATGCTTCCATCTCGGCGACCTGTCGCAACTCCTCGCGCAGTTCGTCACGCCGGTGTGCGGAGATCCCCGACAGATCGGCCGCGGTCAGGCGCACCCTGGATCGTGGCGGCGGAGAGTGCTGTTCGAGTGCGGTGACACGGTCCTGGGCCTCGTCGACCGTGACACCCCACGGCGAGCGGACGCAGTGCATCGTCTCGACGTGTGCCTGCAACTGGTCGCGGTGCGACACGAGCGATGCGGGCGCCCCACCGGGGTCGGGCCGCCCGCCGAGTCGCTCGTCGAGCACGTCGACCAGGTGGCCCGCCACCTGACCTGGTTGCGCCGACCGACGGTGCAGGTCGAGCACCAGGTCGGTCAGGCCGGCGTCGTTCAGACGCGCGCGCAGCGCCTCAACGGCGGCCCGCTGATGGCTGACGAACAGCGTGCGGCGTCCCTCGGCCGCGAGCGCGGCGACGAGGTTGGCCGCGGTCTGGGTCTTGCCCGTGCCGGGCGGGCCCTGCACCACCAGGTGCGCTCCGGCCCGGACGGCCTCGACGACGTCCTGTTGTTCGTGGTCGGCGTCACACGCGAGCAGCTCCTCGTCGACGGGCTGGATGCCGGTGGCCGGCGGCGTGGCCCCGACCTGCTCGATGGCGTCCGGGTCGCCGGCCAGGGCCGCAACCACCGGATGATGGACCGCGTCACCGAGCGTCGCCGACAGGTCCTGCAGCAGCGGGATCTTCACCAGGGAGAACAGCCCCACGACGATCCGCCGGTCGATGTGGAAGTCGGGCAGGTCGGCACAGGCCTCCTGCACGAGCGCGTAGGCATCGGTCGGGTCGGAGCGGGTGCCGTCGCCGGCCGCGGCGCAGATCCGGTCGGTGTCGATGGTCACGCCGACCTCGCTCTCGAGGTAGGCGAGCAGCGCGGGGTTGAGGCGCAGGTCGCCGGACAACTCGACGACGCCGCCGTCCTCGGTGATCGTGCAGCGCCGCAGGAAGATCGGCGCGACCGGTGTCCGGGGCGAGCCGGGCAGGTGCCACCGGGCCATCCCCGAGGCGAGGTGGCAGGTGTCGAGGGAGCGCTCGGCATACAGGCGTCGGGCATTGCGGGCGATCGCCCGGGAGCGACGGCGCGCCTCGACCCGCGCGCCGTCCTGGCGGATCAGCTCGGAGAGTGGGGCGCGACCCACCGAGAAGAGCTTGGCGATGCCGCTGGGGTGACCTCCGGTCAGATCGAGCGTGGTGTCCGGCAGATCCTGGAACCACAGCAGCGCGTTGCGCCCTCCCAGGTCGCTCAATTCGTGTTGCCACCGGCCGACCAGCTGGGTCACCAGGTCGGCGCGTGACGGGTGTCCATCGCCCGGCGGGTCGGTGGAGTTCGTCATAGCGACCAGGTTAACGGCCTACGGCGCGAACTCCGCATCCCGACGCCGCCCACCCACCGCATCCCCCGCGACCGCGTCATAATGTGAGATCTGCTGCGGCCTGTCGGTGCCCGCAATCGGCGATGCACCTGGTTGGCTGACTTCGTACGCCCTGACGTACGAAGCCGTGAGGGAGGTCCCATGCTGGGTTTCAAGGGTCGGTCCACGTCGCGTGACGAACCGTCGGCGTCCGAGCCGTCGCTGGCTCCGCGCCCCGCTGCCAACCGCGGGATCGACCGCGGCCGGGTGATCAGTGCGGGGCTGCGCTGGACTGCCAGTTGGGGCCTGCGCGCCCTGGCCATCCTGGTGGCCCTGTGGGCGGTGCTGAAGGTCCTGAGCTTCTTCTGGCCGGTCCTGCTGCCGGTCCTGCTGGCCCTCGTCGTGTCCACCGTGTTGTGGCCACCCGCACGCTGGATGCGCTCGAAGGGCGTGCCCCCCGCTCTGGCCGCGGTGGGGTCGATGGTGCTGGCCTTCGTGATCATCGGCGGTCTGGGTGCGGCGATCGCTCCGTCCGTCAGCTCGCAGTGGGGCAACCTGACCGACAAGGCCGTCTCGGGCGTCAATCAGGTGCAGGACTGGCTGCAGGGGCCGCCGCTGGACATCAGCCCGGACCAGCTCAACAGCTTCGGGGAGACGATCACCGACAAGATCCAGTCGAGCGGCAACCAGATCGCCTCGGGGGTCTTCTCCGGGGTGTCGATCGCGGGGCACGTGCTGATCAATCTGGTGGTGACCCTGATCATCACGTTCTTCTTCATCAAGGACGGCCCGCGCTTCCTGCCGTGGCTGCGGCTGGTGTCCGGACGCCGTGCCGGCGCGCACCTGACCGAGTCCTGCACCCGCGCCTACTCCACCCTGGGCGGGTTCATCCGCACCCAGGCGATCGTCAGCGCCGTCGACTCGTTCTGCATCTTCATCGGCCTGGCCGTCCTCGGCGTGCCGCTGGCGGCACCGTTGGCGATCATCACGTTCTTCGGTGGGTTCATCCCGATCGTCGGTGCGTTCGTCGCCGGTGTGCTGGCCGTGCTCGTCGCGCTGGTGACCAAGTCGTTCACGACGGCGATCATCGTGCTCATCATCATCGTCGCGGTGCAGCAGCTCGAGGGGCACATCCTCTCTCCGTTGTTGCAGAGCAAGTCGATGAGCTTGCACCCGGCGGTCGTGTTGTTGTCGATCGCCCTGGGCGGCGACGAATTCGGCATCGTCGGAGCGTTCTTCGCCGTCCCGGTCGCCGCCACGGTCGCGGTGCTGTTGCGCTATCTCGGAGAGCAGATCGACCTGCACACGGGCGACCTGTCCCCTGACGAGGTGGAGTTCCTCACCCCTGAGGGCAGGTATGCCGCCGAGCTCAGTGCCGGGGGCGCGCCACCCACGGTCCCCGACAGTTGAGGCGAGCCCACCGGCCGAGCCGCCCATCGAAAGTCCCCACCCGGCCGGTTGAGCGGCTACGGAGCCCCACCGGCTGGTTGAGTAGTCCGCTGACGCAGTCGAGGACGTATCGAAACCTGGTGAGTGACAAGGCTTCTCGTCCACAGCGCGCCCGTGGACGGGTGGTTCGTCCACAGGTGGGCAGACAGCGGCCCGGGGTGTCGGTGGCCGCACCTAGACTAGGACACATGAACGAGATGCGCGACACAGACGAGCCCGACGACCCGCTCGCCTCAGGCGAGCCGGACGAACCACGCGGGCCCGATGACCCACGCGAGCCCGACGGCCCGGATCGGCCGGACCGGCCGCCCCCGGCCCCGCCGCCGATGCCGGTGTTGCCCGGCCAGGTCACGGCGGATAATGCCGGGCAGGTGTTGGAGGTGATCGGTGAATTGGCACGCCAGGTGTTCACGGTGGTCACCGACGAGCACACCGGGTGGACCCGCGAGCAGCTGCTGTCCCAGGCGGTGGCCACCCAGGCCGCGATCAACTCCCTGGGCGCGACCCGCCTGGAGCGCATCGCCCGGTTCGCCCGCGACAGCGACGGTGATGTCGACGAGTTCGCGCCTGATGAGTTGGCGCCCCACTTCGGGTGGGGCCCACGCCAGGCCGACGGCACGATCGCCGACGCGACCGACGCGACCAGCCACGCGCCGGGCCTGCTGGCCCTGGCCGGGCAGGGCCGCCTGGAGCCCTGGCGGATCTCGATCGTGACCCACCAGCTGGCCGACGCGTCGTGGCGCACCCGCGAAAAAGTCGAACACGCCCTGATCGAGGCCGGGATCTGCTCGTGGACCGGCGCCCGGATCCGGCGACGCACCCGCGCCCTGGTCCACCGGCTCGAGCCGGCCGCGGAACGCCGCGCCGCGGCGAAGCGCGCCAAGACCGCCATCGGCGTCAGGTGTTACCCCGGGGACCAGCCGGGCACGACCGACTGGCACGCCACACTGCCGGCCCGCGACGCGCAGCAGGCCTACGCGGCCGTCGAGGCCCTCGCCGCCGAGATGCACGCGTCCACCACGACTGGCAAGACCCTCGGGCAATGCCGCGCGGACGCCATGTGTGACCTGATCCTCGCGAATGCCCGTGTGACCACCCAGGCGACGCTCCTGCTGCCCGTCACCACCAGCGAACAGGACACGACCGCCAACACCGCTGCGCCGGACAGCACGCCGGGCGCCGCCACACCCGCCGGCGACACCGCCACCACACCGGAAGCCACCACACCGGGCGCCAAGACCGCCGACGTCCACGCCCCGCAGGCGAGCGGCGGCGGGACCCCCCGCAGGCCACTGCCACCCGAGACCCTCGAGACCCTCGAGACCCTCGAGGGCCGCGTCGGCCGATGGGTGCGCGGCGACCACGCCGCGATCAGGGACGTGGACATCCCCGGGATCGGCATCATCGACCGGGACACCATCCTGACACTGCTACACGACCTGGACACCCGCATCGCCACCGCGATCATCGACCACGCCACCGGCTCCCTGATCGGCATCGCCTCGGCCACCTACCGTCCCCCGACCCGGATCCGCCGCCACGTCGAGTTACGCGACCAACACTGCCGCTTCCCCACCTGCGACAAACCCGCCCGATGGTGCGACCTGGACCACGTGACCCGATGGCCCGACGGACCCACCGACGTGGCCAACCTGCAACTCCTGTGCCGCCATCACCACCGCGCCAAACACGAAACCGGATGGACCCTGACCATGGAGGCCGACGGCACCTGCCACTGGACCAGCCCCACCGGACACCACTTCACCACCACACCCGGCCTCACCGAAACCACCACGCACACACCCGCCACCACCCACACCGCCTGAACCCCAGCGCGAGCGCGATGTCGATGGCCCGGCTCAGCTGCCGATGGCCGTGAGCAGACCTGCGATCAGACCATGCTTGTCGTCGGTGGTGACGCCGACGGCGGTGCGATCACGCAGGCGCAACGTCACAATCGAGAATCCCTTCATCCGGCCCACCACTCCGCCGAGCGTCGGAGCATCCTTCGGGGTGGTCGTGTCCAACGCGACCGGACCGGGTGTCGATTCCACGCGGTGCTTGAGCTCATCCGAGGCGTTCGAGGCGAGCATGCGCACCCACCCCGGGTCGAGGTCCTCCACGGGCACCGATCCGGAGCGACCGACTCGCAGTGTCTTGGGCGTCAGCTCGATCGCCGCGAGCCGTTCCATCGTCAGCAGCATCCAGACCCAGGCGAGCCCGATGAGCCCGGCCACGTTGAGCACCACCACGCCCGGCACGGCATGGATGACGCCGAGCAGCACCAAGATGAGCACCACCACGAACAGCACCCACACGAGGGCAGCCGATACGAGCATCCGGGGCTGGGCGGCATGACGTCGATAGATCGGCATACGGACAGCGTATCCAGCGCGGCATCCGCCAGGCCCTGTCACCGCACCCAGGGCGCCACCTGACAGAATGACTCACCGGTCACGATGCGCGGCACCGTGCCTGCCCTCGTAGCTCAGGGGATAGAGCACCGCTCTCCTAAAGCGGGTGTCGGCAGTTCGAATCTGCCCGAGGGCGCCAGGAACAGCGGGTCAGCGGCTTGCGGGAGGCACTTCGGGCGGTGCGGAGTCTTCGCTGGTTCGCCCGGTGTCCACCCCTGTCGACACGGAGCGACCGAGCCAGACGAGCACGTCCGCCGTCACCTCGTCCCGGTTGGTCTCGTTGAGCAGTTCGTGACGCGCCCCCGAATAGAGCTTCAGGGTCACATCCTGCACCCCACACCGCCGAAGTTGCGCCGCAACGGCCTGCACACCATCGGCGTCCTTGCCGCCCACCGGATCCTTCGTGCCCGAGATCATCAACACCGGCAGGTCCTTCGGCATCTCGGCCACCAGATCATCCCGCTGGATCTGCTGTAGGCCGTGCAACAGGTCCCTGAAGAACCCGGCCGTGAACACGGCTCCACACTGCGGATCGGCGATGTACTTGTCGACCTCCGCATCGTCGCGCGAGAGCCAGTCGAAGTCGGTCCGCTTCGGCTTGAACTGCGCGTTGTACTGACCGAAGGTCAGCGTGTTCATCAGGGTGCTGGTGTGCCGGGCACCGCGAACCCGGCACTCGAGTGCGGCAACTCCCGCGCCGACCTTGCCGAGCAGACCAGGGTCACCGGCGGTGCCACACACCACCAGTCCGGCGAGATCGCGCCCGTGCCGCGCGGCATACGCCCGGGCCATGAACGACCCCATACTGTGGCCGAAGAGCACCACCGGGCACTCCGGTGCCTCCTCCCGGATCCGCTGCGTGACCGACGCGAGGTCCTCGACGACCTTGCCCCAGCCGCCGGTCTCCGCGAAAAAGCCGACCTCCCCGGTGGTCTGGCCGTGGCCTCGGTGATCGTCGGCGTAAACCGCGTATCCGGCGTCGGTCAGTGCCTGCGCAAAGCGCTCGTATCGCCCACTGTGCTCGGCCATGCCGTGGGCGACCTGCACCACCGCCGACGGCTCATCGTCGGGCAACCAGCGACGGACGAACAGCTCCGTGCCGTCATGGGATGTCAAGGTGAAGGATTCCGAACGCATCATGACCTCGGGGTGGGACGGCGGACCGGTGGACGTTGCGGCCACTGTAATGCGGGGCTGGTGTCGTCGCCGGCACGCGTGTCACGCAGGCATCGCCTATCGTCGAGTCACCCGGCAGTTCAGGGCCCTGATGAACGGAGCGACCATGAGCACCGACACCGTCGACCTCCCGCACTGGCAGACCGTCCCGCACGACCTGAGTGGCGCGATCCGGCAGGTGAAGCGAGCGCTGCGTGCGCGGATCGGTGCCTCGGGCCGCACCCCGGAGGAGGTCTTCGCGGTGCTCGAGCGGCGCATCGCCGACGACGTCGCCGAACTGGAGGCGATGAAAGCCCGTGGGGAGAACCCCTGGCCGGTCATCACCTACGACGACCTCCTGGTCCCCGAGCGGCTGCCCGTCCTGCGCGACCAGGTGCGCCGTCGCGGATGCGCTGTGATCCGTGGGCATTTCCCCCGCGAGCAGGCCCTCGCCTGGGACGCCGGCATCGTCGACTACGTCGAACACAACAATTTCTTCGAGACCTACCGCGGTCCCGGCGACGACTTCTTCGGTTCCGTGGGGTCAAAGCCCGAGATCTACCCGATCTACTGGAGCCCGGCACAGATGCAGGCGCGCCAATCCGAGCGGATGGCGACGGTGCAGGGCTTCCTCAACTCGCTGTGGACCGCCGAGAGCGACGGGGTGCAGTGGTTCGACCCGGGCCGGGACCTGCTCTACCCGGATCGGATCCGGCGTCGCCCCGAGGGTGCGGACTCCGCAGGGCTGGGCGCCCACCTCGACCCCGGCACGCTGGACCTGTGGATGACCCGCGAATACCAGCAGGCCTTCTCGGCGCTGTTCGACGGCCGCCCGGAGGACTACGACCCGTGGAGCGCGGCGCACCGCACCGACGGCCCGCAATACCCCGGCACGACCATGTGCTCGGCGTTTCGCACCTTCCAGGGCTGGACCGCGCTGTCCGACATGCGCCACGACCAGGGCGTGCTGCAGACCGTCCCGATCCCGGAGGCCATGGCCTACCTCATGCTGCGTCCGCTGCTCGAGGACGTGCCCGAGGACGAGATGTGCGGCGTGACCACGGGCCAGGTCTTCCCCGTCGGCTGGAAATGGCACCCGCACCTCATGGGTGCCCTCTCGGTCATCCCCGACGTGCAGGCGGGCGACTCCGTCTGGTGGCACTGCGACATGGTCCACGCCGTCCAGGACGTGCAGGACCAGCAGGGCTGGGGCAACGTCATGTACATCCCGGCCGCGCCGTGGTGCCCCCGCAACGAGAGGTATGCCGTGTCCGTGCGTGACGCGTTCGAGTGCGGTGCCAGCCCGGCCGACTTCCCTCCGGAGGACTACGAAACCGACTGGGAGGGGCGTTTCCTCAAGAGCGAGCTGAACGAACGCGGTCTGCGAGGGCTGGGATACACGGACTGACAGCCGGATTCACTGCCGCTCGGAGCCGCCCACGGCGGGACGGTCGAGCAGTTCGCTGAGCGCCGGCAGCACCTCGTCGAGATCGCGGCCGTCGCGGAACGCGACGACCACGGTCCCGCCACCGTCGCCCCCGGCCTGGGTCCGGCCGGAGGGAAACATCGCGAGGACCTGACCGAGCGCCCGGTCGACCTCCTTCGTCGGCTCGCTCGTCTCGCCACGCAGCCATCGGCGCAACACGTGGTTGTGCGCCGCCACGACGGCGGCCGACATCACCTCGGCGTGCAGCGCCGCGTCGGGGCCGTGGGCCAGCCACTCGGCGATGTACTCACGGAACAGGCGCTGATAGCGCGCGACACTGGCGATCTCCCGATCGCGCAGCACGGCCACCTTGCTGGTGACCCGGTAGCGCCGCCGGGCCCACTCCCCCTCGTCCATGTAGTGGAAGAGCACCAGGCGCACGGCATCCGTCACCGCGGCGAGCGCCGTCGACTGGTTGGACGAGGCCATCCGCTCACGCACCTGGCCCAGCAGCCGGTCGTGGTCGGGGAAGATCACATCCTCCTTGCTGCGGAAGTGCCGGAAGAACGTCGCCCGCGCCACCTCGGCACGCCGGGCGATGTCGTCGACGGTGGTCTGCTCGTAGCCCTTCTCGTCGAAGAGCGCCATCGCCGCCTCGGCGAGCCGGTCGCGCGCACCCGATCGTGTGATCACGGCTGCCTCTCTCTTGCAAAGTTCGACACCAAGTATCACAATAGTGATACTTAGTCTCTCGATTTGTCCAGCACTGCCAGTCCAGGAGCACTCATGGCGACCACCGAATCCGGCCTGCCGTTCGAGCCGGTCTACGACCAGTCCGCATTGGACGGTTTCGACCCCCGGGCCAAACTGGGCGCACCGGGAGACTTCCCCTACACCCGCGGCGTCTACCCGACGATGTACACCGGCCGCGCCTGGACGATGCGCCAGTATGCCGGGTTCGGCACCGCCAAGGAGTCCAACGCGCGCTACCACGAACTGGTCGACGCCGGCACCGGCGGCCTGTCGGTCGCCTTCGACCTGCCGACCCAGATGGGCTTCGACTCGGACGCTCAGCTCGCGCACGGTGAAGTCGGCAAGGTCGGCGTCGCGATCGACAGTCTCGACGACATGCGGGTGCTGTTCGACGGCCTACCGCTGGACCAGGTCTCCACCTCGATGACGATCAACGCTCCCGCCAGCACCCTGCTGCTGCTCTATCAGCTCACCGCCGCCGCCGAGGGGATCGCACCGACCAAGCTGACCGGCACGGTGCAGAACGACGTGCTCAAGGAATACATCGCGCGCGGCACCTACATCTATCCGCCCGCCCAGTCGCTGCGGCTCACCAGCGACGTGTTCGCCTACTGCCACGCCGAAATGCCCCGCTGGAACACGATCTCGATCAGCGGCTACCACATGGCCGAGGCCGGGGCGACCCCCGTGCAAGAGGTCGCCTTCACGCTGGCCAACGCGAAAGCCTACGTCCAGGCGGCCCTGGACGCCGGGCTCGACGTGGACGACTTCGCCCCGCGCCTGTCCTTCTTCTTCGTCGCCCGCACCAGCCTGCTCGAGGAAGTCGCCAAGTTCCGCGCCGCGCGCCGGCTGTGGGCCCGG
>CAZMLG010000023.1:25427-26193 GCA_964566985.1 uncultured Intrasporangiaceae bacterium | reverse complement strand
GCATCTACTCCCACCGTGACGAGTTCGGCCAGTGGGACCCGAAGAACCAGCGCCCGGAGTTGTGGTCGCTCTACAACGGGCGCATCCACGAGGGCGAGCACATGCGGATCTTCCCGCTGTCCAACTGGACCGAGTTGGACATCTGGGACTACATCGCTCGGGAGCAGTTCGAGATCCCGTCGATTTATTACGCCCACCGGCGCAAGGTGATCGCCCGCGACGGGATGCTGCTGTCGGCGTCCGACGCGGTCCAGCCGCGCGAGGGCGAGACCGTGGAGGAGCGCACGGTGCGCTTCCGCACGGTCGGTGACATGACCCTGACCGGCTGCGTCGAGTCCGAGGCGGACACGGTCGAGAAGATCATCGAGGAGATCGCGGTGGCGCGAGTCACCGAGCGGGGCGCCACGCGTGGCGACGACCGATTCTCCGAAGCTGCGATGGAAGATCGCAAGAAGGAGGGTTACTTCTGATGGCTGCCCAGACCGAGGTTCTGCCGAACATGGACCTGTTGCGGTTCGCGACGGCCGGGTCGGTGGATGACGGCAAGTCGACGCTCATCGGGCGGCTGCTGCTGGATTCGAAGTCGATCTTCGAGGATCAGTTGGCGTCGGTGGAGGCCACGAGCCAGTCGCGTGGTTACGACTACACCGACCTGGCGCTGCTGACCGACGGGCTGCGCTCCGAGCGGGAGCAAGGCATCACCATCGATGTCGCCTACCGTTACTTCGCGACGCCGAAGCGCAAGTTCATCATCGCCGACACACCC
>CAZMLG010000023.1:0-25417 GCA_964566985.1 uncultured Intrasporangiaceae bacterium | reverse complement strand
ATGGTCACCGGTGCCTCGACGTCGGATCTGGGGCTCGTGCTGGTCGACGCCCGCCACGGCTTGACCGAGCAGTCGCGTCGGCACGCGGTGCTGCTGTCACTGCTGCGGGTGCCGCACGTCATCCTCGCGGTCAACAAGATGGATCTCGTCGATTACGACCAGGGCGTGTTCGACAAGATCTACCACGACTTCACGACCTTTGCGACCAAGTTGGACATCCCGGACCTGCAGGTCATCCCGATCTCGGCGCTCAAGGGTGACAACGTGGTGTCCCGTTCGTCCAACATGGCGTGGTACGAGGGCCCGTCGCTGATCCACCACCTGGAGCACGTGCACATCGCCTCCGACCGTGACCTGCGCGATGCGAGGTTCCCGGTCCAGAGCGTGATCCGGCCCAAGTCGGACGACCACCACGACTACCGGGGATATGCGGGGCAGGTCGGCGGCGGCGTCTTCAAGCCGGGCGACGAGGTGATGGTGCTGCCCAGCGGGATGACCTCGACGATCGCGGGCATCGATCTGTACGACCAGGAGGTCGACGAGGCGTTCTCGCCGATGTCCGTGGTGATCCGGCTGGCCGACGACCTGGACGTGTCCCGTGGCGACATGATCTGCCGGGTCAACAACCAGCCGGAGCAGACGCAGGACATCGACGCGATGGTGTGCTGGATGACTCCGGCCCCGCTGCGGAATCGGGCGAAGCTGGCGATCAAGCACACGACCCGCAACGCGCGTGCTCTGGTCAAGGACATCCAGTACCGGCTCGATGTCAACGACCTGCACCGCGACCTGGAGGTCGACGAGCTGGGCCTCAACGAGATCGGGCGCGTCACCTTGCGCGTCACCCAGCCGCTGCTGGTCGACCCCTACAACCGCAACCGCACCACCGGATCGTTCATCCTCATCGACGAGGCGACCGGCAACACCGTCGGTGCGGGCATGATCAACGGCTAGTGGACGATATCGACTTCGTGGTCACCTGGGTGAACGAGGGCGATACGGAGTGGCTCGAGGCCCGTCAGGAGGCTCTGCGCAGGTTCGCTCCCCGCAGTGCGGCCGCTCATTCGGAGGGTGTGGCCCGCTACCGCGATCTCGGCACGCTGCGATACTGGTTCCGCGCCGTGGAGCAGAATGCCCCGTGGGTGCGCAGGATTCACTTCGTGACCGAGTGCCGGCTGCCCGACTGGCTCCGGACGGACCACCCCAAGTTGCACGTCGTCGACGGGCGGGCGATCAATCCGACGGGCGCGACGACGTTCAACTCGCATGCGGTCGAAGCATGCATCCCGTTGATCCCGGACCTGGCCGAGCAGTTCGTCTACTTCAATGACGATTTCTTCGTCTCCAACCCGGTCGCTCCGGAGTTCTACTTCAAGAAGGGCGTTCCCTACGCCTATCCGTTCCCGACCATGCTGTCGTCTCGCGCAGTCAACACGCACGCGCGTCTCAACGCCTGCGGGGTGATCAATGATCACTTCACGAGGTCGATCTATGTGCGGCGCGTGCTCGAGAGGTGCTGGTCGATGGCCGGTCGGCGAGACGTTCTCCGGGCATCCCTCTACGGTGCCAGCAAGCAGATCCCTCCCATCACGGATATCCATCTACCGACCCCGCTTCGCAAGTCCCTCACCGACGAGGCCTTCGACGCCGCATCCGACCTCATCGAGGAAACCCGTCGCAGTGTGTTTCGCAGCGTCGAAGACGTCGCACCGATCTACCTCGCGATGATGTGGCACATCGGCACCGGCGACTTCTTTGCCACGTCCAAGAGGCAAAGCGGGGTATACACCACGATGCGGCGCGATTCCGGCGCGCTCATCGCCCGCACGATAGCGGATCGTAAAATACCTCAATTCTGCGTGAACGACGGAGTATCACCGCAGTTCCATGACGTTCACGGCACCGTGCTCGCGTCGATGCAGAGGAAGTGGCCGCACCGGTCGACCTTCGAATCGTCATAGGCGTGGTGTCTCGCCCAGAATCCTGGCGATCACCGTTCGCCGGCTCGGCTGAGTTCGTCCGCGATGAAGGTGGCCGTGCCCTGGTCCTGCGGCGTGGTGATCTTCAGGTTGTTCGGGTGTCCCTCGACGATTTTTGCCCGCACTCCGCAGTATTCGGCCACCAGGTCCGCATCATCACTCGTGCGGACGTAATGGTCCTTGATCGCGCCTTCATATGCCGCTTCGAGCAGATCACGCCGAAAGACGTGCGGTGTCTGGCCCAACCATGATCTGGAGCGGTCGAGAGAAGCTTCGGCAAAACCGTCCTCGGAGACCAGCTTCACCTGAACGGTGGCCGGGAGAGCGAGCATGGCCGCATCGTGCTCGTGTGCTGCCGAGACCACGCGGTCGATGAGGTCTGCCGTGAGGAAGGGGCGGACTCCGTCGTGGACGAGCACCAATTCACCGGTTGTCGCGTCGAGGCCATTCTTGGCCGAGACATGGCGTTCCGCCCCTCCGACGACATAGGTGATCGGGAATTCCACGGAGGCATCGAGGATCGCCTGGTATGTCGCGGCGTGCTCTTCGCTGACAGCGACGACCACTTCGTCGATCAGGGGGTGGTCGAAGTGCGACAGAGTGCGCTCGAGAACGGTCCGCCCACCGATGACCGCCAGCAACTTGTTGCCCCCGAATCGGGTGCCCCTCCCTGCGCAATTGACGATCGCCGAGACCCGCCGGCCCGCCATCATTCTGCCGGCCCGTTCGCAGGAGCAAGGTTCGACGCGAAGTCCCTGATCCGACCCTTGAGCTCGTCTTTCGACCAGAGATACGGCCCGGTGTGACCGGTCAGGGCGGCATGGCAGGTGGTCATGTTCCGGGTGTACCTCGTGGCGAAAGGCGACTCCGGCTCAGGAGGCACCTGGTCGACGATGTCGATACCGAAGCAGTCCTTGGCGACCTCCTCGTTGCGGATCGGCTCGGTCGCGACGTTGAGGACGCGTAGTTCGGCCTCCAGGGCGCTGGTGATCAGCGACCAGAGCCCTGTCAGGTCGAAATACTGGAATTCGCGATGCGGCACGATGTGCTCGACGCGGTAGTGGTTCGCCAAGTCGTAGAGAATGCCCTTCTTGATCCCCATTCCGAACAACTGCGGTAGACGTACGACGAGGGCGCGCGCGGAAGCACCGATGCGCTGCTCGAATCGCAGGCGATTCTGCCCGTAAGGCGTGAGGTCGCCCTGGCCGGGTACGGTGCCCTCGTCGGGAGCTCCGCCCCACGGATAGATACATACCGTGGAGATGTGGACGATCCGGTCGGCCCGTGCCGCGAGGACGTGATCTGCCAGTTCGTCGAGTTCGAGCCGGTCTGCCTCCGGATGCTGGTTGATCCGGAACGAGTCGGCGCGGCCGGCGGCGCAGACGAGCAGGTCATATGAGCGTCCGTCGAGCCGATCGATGTTCTCCGTGTTGTAGTAGTCGTCGAAGTCGTGTGACCTGAGCAGATTGGAACCTACAAAACCCGTGTGGCCGATCAGTGCGCTGGTCATCTCATTCCCCGCGGTCGGTGAGTCATGCGGTCCGGCGGCGCGCCCCACCCGGGGCGCGCCGAGTCACGCGGTCAGACTACCGCCCGCCATCGAGACGGGGACGCCCGACGGTAAGGTTCTCGCGAGGAGTGCTATCGACCAGTTGGTCAGGGACGGTCATCGTTGGGAGTGTCGCGTATGCGAGAACGCCACTTGCCACTGCCCGACGCCGTGCCTCTCGCCCATGCCCTCGCGAGCCGTGTCGCGGAGCGCGACGGGTGCAAGGCACTCTTCATCAAGGGGCACGTCGCAGAAGCCTACGAGTTGCGCCGGCATCGGGTGTCCAGTGACGTGGATGTGTGGTTGTCACCCGACGATTTCGAGTGCTATCTCGATGCGTTGCACAGCCTTGGGTGGACGGAGCGACAGCTGCGTCCGGCACCTCGGATACTGGCACTCCACTCGACGACGATGATCCATGAGTCGTGGCCGTGCGACATCGACGTGCACCGGGCGTTCCCAGGGATGCTCGCCGAGCCACAGGATGCGTTCGACCACCTGTGGCGACACCGGTCGCAGGTCGAAGTCGCCGGGACCATGATCCCTGCATGTGACCGGATGGGAACTGCAGTGGTGACTGCCCTCCACGCGTTGAGGGACATGCATGTAGAGCGAAACAGAGTCGAGTTCGATTATCTGACCAAGGTTCTTCGAGAGAGCGTCGGATCGACGGACAGTGCCCGCCTGGTCGAGATCGCGTCGGCGGTTGGCGCGGCCCAGACATTGGAGCCGTTGTTTCGTGCTTTGAGGATAGAGGCTCCGGATCCACCGAGCGACCCGGTATACCTGCATCGATGGCACGACTGGGAATGGCGACGAAAGAACAACAACCCGACGAGCCGCTGGTTGCGGGAGGCCGTTCGTCGTCCCTACCGCAACGTGCCCGCACGATTGTGGCGGGCGGTGATCCTTCCCGGAGACCTGTTCCGTCAGCTCTATCCCGAAGTCGGCCCACGCAGGCGAGACATGTGGGCGGCACGAGGCCGCAGGATCGGTCGGGGACTTTCTGCCCTTCCGGGAGTTGTCGGAGTCGCGTGGACGAGTTATCGAAGCGGCCGACAGGGGGGACCGAGCACGTGAGTGGGATGAATTCGCCCGACCGCGTGGATATCACGTCCGGTCGGTGGGTGCATGCAGCCGATCTCGCGCAGGTATGCACAGAAGACAGATCATCTGTGCTGGACCTGCGGCAAATCGACCACGGAACCTGTCCGAGCCCATATGTCATGGAGGGTGCAGGTCACCGGATATGGACCCTCCTGAGCGGGCCGTGCAGCCTCTCCGACATGGTCAGGGCAATCTCCGAGGCGTGCGAGATCGCCGAGGACGATCTGTCGGAATCCATTGCGGCATTCATCGGTGAACTCGACCGAATCGGGCTCGTGTCCCGCGTCGACTAGCACGCTCGCCTGCTCGGCGATGCGGGCGGCCCGCCTGCTATCCTCGGCCCGAAAGTAGAGGCATGACCACGCGATCATCGGCCTGGGGAGATCCCGCCCGGGATGCGGCAGACCGCAACCGCACCGTATTCCGAGAGAAGCGAGGAGCCATGAGTAGACGAGTGCTCCACGTGGTGGAGGTGGAGGACGGCGGGGTCGCCACGTTCGTGCTCGAGGTCGCCGCGGAGCAGTCCCACCGGGGGGACGATGTCTATATCCTTGCGCCGGTCGGGTTCCCGTTCCCGGCGGGCGTGCAGGCGCGCACGTGGGAGGTGGATCGCCGGAAGCCCTTGAGCCTTGCTCGCGCCCGATCCCGCATTCCCGAGGTGGTGCACAGCCTGCTTCCCGACGTGGTCCATCTTCACTCGTTCGTTCCTGGCCTCCTCGGCCGCCTGTCGAGCATCAGCCGTTCAGCGGTGGTCTTCCAGCCGCACGCATGGGCGTTCAATGCGACGGACTCGGAGCCCCTGCGTCGGGTACTCTCCGGCTGGGAGCGTGTGGCCTCGCATCGGACACATCTGATCGCCGCCGTGAGCCAGGACGAGGTCGACGAGGGGCGCTTGCGGGGTGTCACGGGCGACTACGCGATCACGGGTGTGCCGGTGGACACGGACCATTTCCGGCCGGTCGACTGCGCCACGCAGCGCGCCTTGCGGCACGAGTTGGGGGTGAAGCATCAGCACCTCGTCGTCTGTGTCGGACGGCTGTGCCGCCAGAAGGGCCAGGATCTTCTGACCGAGGCCTGGCGCGCAGCCCCACCGGAGGACACCGAGCTGGTGTTCGTCGGCTCAGGCGACGTCCGAACCGCGTTCGGAACGGCCGGTCGTCCCGAGTCGGTCAGAGCGGTCGGGCACTGCGACGACGTCCGAGAGTGGCTCTGGGCCGCCGACCTGGTGGTCCAACCGTCCCGTTACGAGGGGATGTCCATCGCCGTCGGGGAGGCACTCGCATCTGGTCGCAGCGTCGTCTCGACGCGCGTCAACGGTGCCGAAGAGGCCATCGGCACCGACCCACGGGACAGGGCCGGAGCTGTCGTGGATCAAGGGGACATGACCGGTCTGATCCGGGCCTGCTCCACCCGGCTCGAGAATCCTGCCCTCTTGTCGACGGAGAGTGAGAACGCCCGGCTGCACGCTCTCCGCCTCTACTCCCGATCCACGATCGTGGATCGCCTCGAGGCCCTCTACGAGCTGGGCATCCGGAACAGTGCGACCACGAGGAGTGCATCGTGACCGTCCCGAATTTCGTCGTCGCGGGCGCTGCGCGCTCCGGCACCACCGCGCTGATCGAGGCCCTTCGGGGACACCCGGACGTGTTCGTGACACAACCCAAAGAGCCACATTACTTCGCCTTCGCGGGAGAGCCCGTGAACTTCGCCGGACCGGGAGACGACGAGACCATCAACAAAGTGGCGGTCAGCAGGCGCCAGGAGTACCTCGACTTGTACTCGTCTGCCGTCGGGGCGCAGGCGCGCGGAGACGGGTCGGTCTCGACGCTGTACTATCACTCCGCGTCGATCCCCGCGCTCAAGGAGCTCGCGGATGACATGAGAATCGTCATCATTCTTCGCAATCCGGTCGATCGGGCGTATTCCAGCTATCAGTACCTCCGAGCACGCGGGTATGAGCCACTGAGCGACTTCACCGAAGCCGTGGCGCAGGAGCCGCAGCGCATCGAGGATGGATGGCATCATTTGTGGCACTACACGTCGATGAGCACGTATGCCGATGCCGTCGAACACTTCCTCGACGAATTCGGTCGAGACGGAGTCGGGGTGTGGTTCTATGACGATTTCATCGAAGACGGCAGGGCTGTCGTGAGTGACGTATGCCGGTTCCTCGACCTCGACCCTGAGCGACTACCCGACCACGACCTGAATCGCGTCAACGTGTCCGGGCGGCCCCGGAGCGAAGGCATCCAGACTGTGATCCGCAACCTCGGCCGACACGAAGGCGTCAAACGGGTCATCAAGAAGATGGTGCCGTTCGAGGCGCGTGAGCGGATCCGGAGCGCCAATCTGACTCGATCCGAGGTCCCACCGGAGGTCCGTGAGGAACTCGACGGCCTCTTCCAGGAGGACTGCGAGAGGCTTCGTCGGCTGCTCGCCACGCCGTTGCCCGGGTGGCTGGGGCAAGACCGGTCCACGAGGTGACGCGTGCGTATCCTGCAAGTCCACAACCGCCACAGCACTCGTGGCGGTGCCGATGAGGTCATGGATGCGGAGGCCCTCCTCCTTCGCGACGCCGGACACCAGGTCAGCCAGTACACCCAAGCTTCCGGCGCCGATTCCGGAGGAACATCTGCTTCCAACGCCATCAATGCCGTGTGGAACCGGGCGGCGGGTCGTGAGATCGGCGACCTGATGGATCGCTTCGCTCCCGACATCGTGCATGTCCACACACCATTCCCGCTGCTTTCACCTGCGGTCTTCCGTGTGGCGTCACGACATCGCATTCCGGCAGTCACTACCGTGCACAGCTATCGCTACTCCTGTATAGCGGGCACATGCCTGCGTGATTCGGCACTGTGTGAGGACTGTATCGGTCGGGCTTGGAAGACGCCCGGTGTCAGGCACAGGTGCTATCACGACAGCCTCGCCGCCAGCTCCGCGCTCACCGTCAGTCTGGGTGTCCATCGGATGATTGGCACGTTCGACCGAAAGGTCTCTCGGTATATCACGCTCACGGAGTTCGCACGTCAACTGCTCATCAGGGACGGGATGGACCCCGAACGCGTGGTCGTGAAGCCGAATTCGGTCGTCGACCCGGGGGAGCCGTCGAGAAGGACCGGCGGGGCCTCCTATGCGCTCTTCGCGGGTCGGCTCGTGGAGGAGAAGGGAGTGCGAACCCTGCTGGAGGCCTGGCGCGAGGTCGGAGATCGGCTGAGCTTGGTGATCGCCGGGGATGGCCCGCTGCGACCGTTGGTCGAGTCGGCGGCGAAGTCGAATCCATATATCGAGAGCCTCGGATGGGTGAGCGCACAGGAACTCACCGCTCGGATGGCGGGCGCCGAACTCGTCATCGTTCCCTCCGAATGGTACGAGGAGCCCCTCACTCTGTTGCAGGCGCTGGCGGCGGGCCGTCCGGTGGTCGCGTCGGATCTGGAGAACACCAGCGAGACCGTCGTCGCGGCCCGGGCGGGCCTCACCTTCCGCGTCGGAGACGCCCAGTCTCTTGCAGCCAGCGTATTGAACGGAGTAGAGAGACTCGACCGGTTGCGTGAGATGGGCATGCGTGGCCGCTCGGCATATGAGAAGCGATTCACCCCGGAAGCGACCGTCGACTCCCTGCAGGAGATCTATCGATCCGTCATGAGGGAGCGTCGCTGATCTCGTCGACGTCGGTATGGCAGTTCGGTGAGCCGGTTCCCGACCGGAGAGATGCGGCGAACGGGGACGAGTCCTTTGCCTTGAGCAACTCGAGCATCCTGATGGCCGAGCTGGGGAAGTCCAGGATTCCGGCGCGCTCCATCGCGGTGTGGCGCCGGTCGGCGCTGAAGCCGCCACCGCCCTCGACGTCTTGAGCAAAACGATCGAAATCGTGCGCATCGTCGAGGAATGGCCCGGGCAACCACTCGAGCACGTCTGAGGGGAATACACCTCTATGAGCTCGGTAGGCGTCTCGATCCGGGAAGAAGAACGCGATCGGGCGGTCCAGCTTGAGGAAGTCGGTCATGACACTGGAGATGTCGGTGATCAGACCGGATGCTGCACCGAGGAGGCTGTAGAGCGGGAGCCCGTGCGTTTCGAGGGACTCGTCGTCGATGAAGATCGCGCCCTCGGCCCGGCGAGACACGGAATCGGCCGGATGGGGCTTCACCAGGGTCTGAATTCCATGATCCCGGAGGGCTCGAATCCCTTCGGTCATCCGGTCCGCGAGCTGGCGGTCCACGTCCGTAGCGGTGGTGTCCGAGTGTGACGGCATCGTCCCCAGGGCCCTGCTCGTGCGATAAGACGGCATCCAGAGCACGAATGGTTTCAACGGATCCGCTCCGAGCGAGGCGAGCTCGCTCGAGGAGCACGGTCGATTCATCTGGTCGAATCGCGGATATCCGCTGAAGAGCACCTGGTCGTCGCGGAGGCTGGAGACCGACGCGCAGTAGCTTCCCCACAGGCGCGTTCCGCCCACGACATAGCTGGTGGCGGGAGACTTCATCCGGCGCTGTGCGAAGAACACGGTATTGGTCGGTTTCGGCCCTGCGCCGTGCCAGAGATTGATAATGGGCTTGCGACGTGATGTCGGCGGCTCGCCGTACAGGCCATGAGTGAAGAACACCGCCTGGGCCGTGGCGTAGTGCCACAGTGCACGCAGGCTACTCTTGCGGACGAAGACGAGCCGGTCGTCGTCGGGGACCCCGACAGCGTCCAGGTACTCACGGGAAGGGGCCTGAGCCCACACGATCCTGCCCGGGTAGGCGTGATGCAGTGCCCGCACCGTTTCGACCGCATTTCCTTCTGTCGGGGGGAAACCGGTGACGAAGACGTGATCGAAGGCGGGCGTCGCAGACCTCGCCAGCCACATCACGCGTGGAAGTACACGGCGTACGGCCAAGAAGGACAGATCCCGGAACGGTTTCTGTGCGAAAAGTCGGGTGGACCAGTCAGCCATTGAACATGTCTCGCTTCCCCTTCGCACGGAGTCGGATCGCCTTGATCAGCCTGTGTGGCGGGCTGTACCAAAGCTGGAGAGCGGTGTGCTTCGCCCGCGTGGGGAGAGGCTGATCCCTCCCCCGCAACGCTGCATGAAATACGCGGATGAGGTCGCGGTGCTGTGCACGGTCGAGATCCGCCGCCCACTTGCTTCGGTAGGCGTCGAGCGCTTCCGCTCGGGCAACGCTGCGGGACGTCAGATGTTCACCCGGGTGGCCGATCTGTGAGACAAGGGGTTCTCGCAGGACCGCGAACGTGAACTGCTCCTTGAGCAGCCGAGCACAGAAGTCGACATCGTTCGCCACCCGCAGTTGCGGGTCGAAGCCGCCGACCTTCTCGAAAACAGATCGTCGGATCATGAAATTGCTGCCGGTCATGCCGGGGTTGGGGAAGAGGGCGCCGGGGAAGGAGGCAGAGGGGCGCATGGTGTTGGCAAGCATGACGAAGTCACCCTTTTGGTGATTCGTCCAGCTGACGACGAAGTCGGCACCGGAGGATTGCATCAGGCGGGCCATGCGCGCGAGGTACTGCGGCGCCCAATGGTCGTCATCATCGAGGAAGGTCAGGATATTTCCGCCGGCTGCGGTCGCACCTGCGTTGCGTGAGGCACCGGCTGTCCCGGCCCCGCCGGAGCAGTCGACGTATCGGACGGGGAAGGTGACGGTGTCGGAAAAGCTCTGGACCACCTGTCGGGTCGCGGCGCTTCCACAGTCGTCCGAGACGGTGAGATCGAGCGGTGGTCGGGTCTGAGCACCGATCGTCCTCAACGTGTCCTGCAGGAGCACCTCCCGATCGTGGGTCGGCACGACGCACGATATTCGCAGGTCATCCTGCATGATCGTCACCATCCGGTCGGGAGTACCCGAGCTGCGTCGCCTCCGAAGCCGTGTACCTCCCGATGCTGTCCAGGCACGCGGGGTCGAAGAATTCGGTGATGGGCTTCGACGATCCCCGTGGTTGGAACTGTGTGTCGGCGTGTGCTCCGAGCGGTCTTCGCCACTCGAGACCCAGCTCACCGACCAATGATCTGATGGTGTCTTCCTTGGCGTCCTTGAAGTCCTCGTATCTGACGAGTCTGGCTCCTCGGGGGGCCGCGAGGTATTGACAGGCGGCCCGAGCCCACCGCTGTGCAAGCACCTGGACCAGGTCGCCGGGCTCCAGGTCGAGCGGACGCGGGTCGAAGACGGACCGCCACAACGGTGAAGGCGGAAGTGACTCGGGGCCCAGTCCGGCTTCTCCGGGAAGCCCGTGCCGTTCCAGAATGCTCTTGATGTTCGCGGCGGGATCTCGTGCCACGAAGACGAATTGAGCGCGCGGAAACCTTCTGTGGAGGTCCACTCGATGGAAGGTGAGGTCGGGATCCTTGATGATCTTCTTGGCGAATTCCGATCTTCCTCGAGAGACGATGTCTTCGACGGTCAGGGTTCCGGTGTGCAGGTCGGATACATCGGTCCACCCTCGCCGAAAAAACATGTCGTGGCTGTAGCTCGAGTCTGTGCCGTACGCCAGCAGTCGTGCGACCGCAGTCGTCCCTGACTTCTGATTTCCGAGGACGAATATCGGGTCGGTGCGCTGCCTGGACACGATGTCGAGAATGCGGGTGCGTGTCGTTCGCGCGATCCGCCTCGCGGGTGCGGGGATCATCGGTGTGGGCTCCGGTTCGTGTGGGCGATCTTGTCGTAAAGAGCTTCGAGGCGAGCCGTGCACAACTCGATGTCGAACTGTTTCGTGACGCGATCGAGGGCCTGGGCTGCATACGCGTCGTGGAGCGGCTGATCCGACAGCAGTCGTTGAACGTGCGCGGCCAGGCCGGCGATGTCGCCCTCGTCGGCGAGCAGACCGGTCTCGCCATCGATCACGGCTTCTGGGATCCCACTGTGCCTGTAGCCGGCGATGGGTAGTTCGTGTGCAGCCGCCTCGAGCAGGACCGTCGGGAGCCCCTCGACGTCACCGCTCGGAGCCGTCTTGGACGGCGCACACAGGACACGCGCTGCCTCCATGCGGTCGACGACATCGTCCGGCGACAGGGCTCCCGTGAAGGTGACGTCGAGATCGAGTCGTCGGGCGAGCGACTCCAGGTCGTTGCGGAGCGGGCCATCTCCGACGATCGTCAGGCCATGGCGTCGGAGGGATTCGGGAAGTTGTGACCACGCCAGCAGGAGGTCGGCTACTCCCTTCTTGGCGACCAGGCGGCCCACGAACAGGGCGCCGCCTCGCTTGCGTGAGCCGTCGGATCGTTCTCCGAGGGGGATCCCGATCGGCAGGACGTGAATTCGGTCCGGTGGGGCGCCTCTCTCCAGGAGGCGCTGCCGGATGGCCTCCGACACGGCGACGATGCCGTCGACGTGGCGGAACGTTCGGGCGATATCGAGTCGCCGCTTTCCTCGAACCAGCCAGCGTTTGTGCGCAGGTGAACCGAGTGCAACGGGCCAGCTACTGATGTCGAAGCCGTGGACCGTCACGATGACGGGCAGGCCCAGGCGGCGGGCAGCGGGAACCGCTCCGACGGCGTCTTTGAGGAAGTGCACGTGCACCAGGCTGGGGTGGTGCACCCGCGCGGCGTGATCGAGGGTCCGGCGTGTCATCTGGATCCTCTTGACGCGCCGCAGGACCGGGACCGGTGGCAGCGGATGCTCGGCCGCAACTTCGTCGGATGGTGACGCGATGGGGGATTCGACTCGGTGCAGCCCGACGGCGACCGGTGTCCACACCTGAAGCGCTGCCATCTGATTGCGGATGAACGTCTCGGAACCGGGGAGCCAGCGGTCTCGCCAGACCAGGACTCGCGGCCCGGAAGGTGTGCCCAGGGACGTCCCATGCCCGTGGTCTGATGTGGCAACCACCTAGTCACTCCGATGCGATCGATACCCTGTGTCAGGCGACAGCCTGCCCCATCTCGGCCGAGCCGACGGTATGTGAACATGACGCTGCCGGCCCCGCGGGCGGCGATGGCTAGACTATACCGACCGCTGGCCGCGGGCGTGTGGCCGTGTGAATCCGGACTCGGCGAAGGGAGGGCTCGTGGCTCTGACCGTCACCATACTGTCGGCGTTGGCGGGTGTGCTCCTGGTGTCGTGGAAGCGTGCCTGGCTCGCGGTGCTGCTCGTGTTGTGGTTCGTCCGGCCGGTTGGTGACATGGGGATCGGGCACTACAGCGCCGCGATCTTCTTCGCTGCGGCGAGCCTGCCGTTCATGATGAACTCCGCCAGGCCGTGGATGAGGGAGAAGTTCGTCCGATTCTTCGCGATGGTCGCCGCCGTCGAGGCCGTGTCGGCGCTCTGGGCGGATGTCCCACAGTCCGCCGTGCACGAGGCCATTCGGGTGTGTGTCGTCGGCGGCGCGGTGGTCAGCGTGCTCGTGGTCGTCGATGCGCGAGAGTCGGCACTGCGGTCCGCCCTGGCGTGGGCCGCTCCGTTCGTCGTGCTGCAGTGCGCCACGGTCATCTATCTCAACCATCATGTCTCGGCCAAGCGGGAGTACTACGGTTCCCGACCTGCACACTTCCTCCTGGGCGATGTCGCGAGGGAAGCAGCGCGCGGCGATGCGACCATCAATGCGATGGGCGCGGCGAAGACCGCAGGCGCACTGTTCACCAACGGGAATCGGGCCTCGATGGTGATGGGGGTGTGCGCTCTCGTGTATCTGGCGTTTGCCCTCTACGCCAAGAAGCGCTGGCCGGTCCTCGTTGCGGTGATCTGCGTGATCGGGGTCGTGGAAACCCAGTCCAAGTCCGGGATCGGGCTGCTCATCGTTTCATTCGGGTTCGCGTTGGTCGTCGCCGGTCTGGCGAACCGGATGGCCGGCATGGGTCGGCTGTGGGGCCTCTTCGTCGCACCCTTCGTCGCGCTCGTGGCGTTCGCGACATTTCCGCTGTGGGGCGCAGGAATATCCGAGAGGGTCGAGGTGGCCCTGGAGCCGAGGATGGCCCTGTGGTCGACCGCGTGGCAGAGCGTCATGGATCATCCGCTGACCGGGTGGGGCTGGGGAGGATGGTGGCATCACTGGCCGGCCGTGGCGGCCGCGGTGGGGAGCCGGCCGTCGTATCCTCCGCACAACTCCCTTCTCTATGCGGGCACCAAAGCCGGACTACCGCTGATTCTCGTGCAGTTCGCCGTCGCAGCATCGCTGTTCTTCTTCGCGCTGCGGCATATCTCACGGATGTCGGAGCGGCGGGACCGTTGGGTGCTCGCCCTGAGCGGCGGCGCGGCTCTCTGGTCGTTCGCTCACGGTATGGGCGACAACACACTGTTCTTCGGGACCATGAACTCGGTGCTGTTCGTGGCCATCGGCATGGCGATGTGCCACCGCGTCAGGTCCTCGGGAGACCGTGCCGACCCCCCGAAGCGTCCGTCGCTCCGGCCGTCGGTGCGCAGATATGAGGCGGTGCACCGGGAGCTGGTGGCCCATGCGGCGAGAAAGGACGGCGTGGGGGCCGATACGACGTGACGGGCAGAGATCGCGAGCACACGGTGCCCGCGAAGAGGTCCTTCGGCGCCAACATGGCCATCACGGCGGCGTCGAACTTCGCGATTCCTCTGTCGTCATTGCTCACCGCACCGGTGATCGCGCGGGGGCTCGGGGTCGACGGACGAGGTTCGCTCGCCGCCGCCATCGCGCCGTTGCTCCTGACGACTTCGGTCGCGACCTTCGGCCTGCCGCCGTCGATCCTGTACCACACCGCCATACGCCCTCTCACGGCATGGCGCAATGTCCGTGCGGCACTGGGCGTGCTCATCGTCGGCGGAGTCCTCAGCGGTCTGGCGACGGTCCTGTTGTCGGGTTGGCTGTCGGACGGCAACTCCGAGGTGCGGCGGATCATCGTGGCCATCGCGGTCCTGATCCCGTTGACCATCATCGTCGATGCGTTCCGCGGCGCGGCCAAGGGCTTGCACCGGTGGCACCTGGTGGGGATGGAGAAGACCTTCAACGGCCTGCTGCGCCTGGTATCGATCTATGCCCTGTGGTTCACCGGGGAGATGACCGTGGTCAGGGTGGCCTTGTGCATCGCCCTGCCCGGCATCCTCGGCTGTTTCTTCTACTTTCCGGTCTTCCGGGCGCCCCGGGGCGATCACGGTGAAGCAGTCGGGACCGCCGAACTCTCCCGATACGGGATCAGGGTCTGGGGCGGTTCCATCTCAGGGGTGCTCTTGTCGCGTCTGGACCAAGCCATCATGGCGCCGCTGGCCGGCGTGGCTCAGCTCGGATATTACACGGTCGGGGTCAATGTCTCCGATGTGGCAAGGCTCGTGAACAACGCGATGCGAGAGGTGACGGTCGCCTCGGATGCGGCGGACAACGACAACCGGCGCCTGTTCTTGACCGCTCGCCTGTCGCTCCTCATGTCGCTGGCGATGGCCGTCGCGATCGGCGGCACGATGTGGTTCTGGTTCGATAGCTTGTTCGGCGCCGAATTCCACCCCGCCATCTGGGCGGCGATGATCCTCCTGGGTGCCGCCGCCTTCGGCACGCCTGGCTCCGTGTTGGGCGCCGGGTTGGCGGCACGGGGACACCCCGGGCTGCGCAGCCTCAGCCTCGCGATCGGTCTGGTGGTCAACGTCCTGGCGCTGGTGGTGCTGGCTCCGCTGATCGGTGCCGTCGGAGCCGCCATTGCCACGTTGTTGGCCAGCCAGACGGCGTCCCAACTGAACATCGTGTGGTTCCATCGTCGTTACGGGGGGCACTGGCTGGATGTGTACGCTCTTCGTCGTCAGGACGGGAGGGACCTGGCGCTCGCGATGCGGCGGATGATCGCACGGCAGTGATCCGGGTCGATATCACATTTTGGGGGCATGAGGTTGAAAGACGACTGTATGATGTCTGAGGTCCACGCCACAGAGAACCCGTATGTCTGACGCCGGGGTAACAGGGAGGAAGTCAGGATGGTCAGCCTTGATCCGCCCAGAGTGGCCGACAAGGATGTGGCACACGGGTACCAGGCACTCCGTGCGGATGGTTGGCGGCGCACCATCTTCATTCGTTTGTTTGTGACCGATCTCGTCCTGGTCATCTGCTCGGTGCTCGTCGCGATGGTTGCTCGCTTCGGTGTGCCCAAGGACGTGGACAGTTGGGGGCCGACCTCGGTCAGCTACGAGATGGTGTCCTTGATGGTCGTCGTCGCCTGGATGGTGGCTCTGGCGATGTATCAGGCCTACCACCCGTCGCTGCTGGGCGTCGGCCTGGACGAATACCGGATCGTCATACGAGCCACGGCCGCGGTCTTCGGACTGTTCGCCATCTTCTCCATGGCCTTCAAGTTCGACTATTCGCGCGGATACTTCGCCATCGCGTTGCCCTTGGGCGCGGTCAGTCTGATGGCAGGTCGCCTGGTGAACCGGCAACGACTCGTGGCGTGGCGCCGCAGCGGCAGAGCGGCCGACGGGGCGCTGGTCGTCGGCAACCCGGTCGAGGTCCGGCACGTCGCCGAAGGGGTCGCGCGGCGGCCTGCTTCGGGCTACCGGGTGCTCGCGGTGGCGACCGACGGCCCGGAAGGCGAATTCGAACTGGAATCGGGCGAGAAAGTGGTTGATCTCGGCTCGATCGAGGCCCTTCCGCAGAAGATATCCAGCCTGGGATACGGCTGTGTGATCATCGCCGGACAGAGCCTGGTCAACCGCGCCTTGATGCGACGGTTCGGTTGGGCGATGGAGGACGGGCATCAGAACCTTGTGGTGGCCAGCGTCATGACCGATGTGGCCGGACCTCGCATCCACTGGCGGCCCATCGAGGGCCTACCTCTGATGAGCGTCGAGCTGCCCCGCTTCTCGGGCCTGAAGTTCGCGGCCAAGCGGGTCTTCGACGTCGTCCTCTCGGCCGTGCTGCTCCTCGCCCTCAGCCCTGTGTTGATCGCGACCGCGCTCGCGATCAAGGTGGACAGCCGCGGCCCGGTCTTCTTCCGCCATCGTCGCATCGGCGTCCAGGGCAACCCCTTCAAGATGACGAAGTTCCGTTCGATGGTCGACGGCGCGGACAAGAGATTCGACGAGTTGTCGGCGCGATTCAACGAGGGGAATGACGTGCAGTTCAAGCTGCACGACGACCCCCGCGTGACCCGCGTCGGCAAGTTCATCCGGAAGACGTCGATCGACGAATTGCCTCAACTGTTCGACGTTCTGATCGGCACGATGTCGTTGGTCGGTCCGAGGCCACATGTGCAGAAAGAAGTCGATCAGTATGCCGATCATGTCCGTCGGCGCCTCTATGTGAAGCCCGGCATCACCGGTCCCTGGCAGGTCGGGGGCCGATCGAACCTGTCATGGGGAGAGAGCATCCGCAAGGATCTCTCCTACGTCGAGAACTGGTCGCTCTCGGGGGATGTCTTGATCCTGTTCCGCACGGTCAAGGCGGTCCTCAGCAAGGACGGGGCCTACTGAGCAGTAGTCATATCGGCCCGGCGCATCCGGGCGGCGGCCGGGGTGGCGGACCTAGACTGCCATCATGTTTGCTGCCTACGCCGCCCGGACCAGCCCTGACGAACCGCTGAGTGCGCTCGAGGTCGGGGACGTCGACGTTCCCGATGCTCCGCCGGGGTGGGTCCGCGTGGCCATGCGAGCGGGCAGTCTCAACCACCACGACGTGTTTTCGTTGCAGGGCGTCGGCCTGCCGGCCGACCGGACGCCGATGGTGCTCGGTTGCGACGGCACCGGGGTGACGGATGACGGGGACGAGGTCGTGCTCCACACGGTCATCCCCAGCAGCGGCTGGATGGGCGACGAGACACTCGATCCGAAGCGGACGCTGCTGTCCGAGAAGCATCCGGGCACGCTGGCCGAGCACGTCTGGGTGCCGGCGGCCAACCTCGTGCCCAAGCCGTCGGGGTTGAGCACCGAGCAGGCCGCGTGTGTGTCGACGAGCTGGCTCACGGCCTACCGGATGCTGTTCGTCCAGGCGGGGGTCCGCCCCGGGGACACCGTGCTGGTGCAGGGTGCCGGCGGGGGAGTCGCGACGGCCGCGGTGCAACTCGGGTCCGCAGCGGGCCTGCGCATGTGGGTCACCAGTCGCGACGAGGTCAAGGGGCAGCGCGCCGTCGAGCTGGGTGCGGACCGGGCCTTCGCTTCCGGCGAGCGGCTGCCGAAGCGGGTGGATGCGGTGCTGGAGACGGTGGGCGCCGCGACCTGGTCGCACTCGATCAAGTCGCTGCGGCCGGGCGGCACGGTCGTGATCGTCGGCGCGACCTCCGGCGACGCACCCGACAAGGCCGAGCTGACGCGGATCTTCTTCCAGCAGATGCGCGTGCAGGGCTCGACGATGGGCACACGCGGGGAGTTGGCGCAGATGCTCAGCTTCATGAGCGAGCGGGGCATCCAGCCGATGATCGACACGGTGCGACCACTGTCCGAGGCGCGCGATGCCTTCGCCCAGATGGTCTCCGGCGAATTCTTCGGCAAGCTCGTGCTGACGATGGGTGACTGATCACCGCAGGCGGCCGAGCTGCTCGCGTGCCGACTCCACGACCTCCAAGACCTGCCGACGTGCCTGGTCGGTGGTGTCCCGCGCTCGAACGATCCGGCGCGCAGCCCGACGCAGGTCGTGGACCGCGTGCTCGACCTGCGCCTCCAGGGTCCCCTCCGGCGCCGACCACGAGTCCGAGGAGATCGGGGTGGCCCCCCGCCGTGCGGCCTTCGCCGCGGCCTTGAGCTCGCTGCGCAGGTCGGAGGACTGCCCGTGCACGCGGGATCGCACCTCCTGCGCCAGTTCCCGTGCCGAGCGGTCCAGATCCTGCTCCAGGTCGCCGAGCTCCTCGGCGCGCGACGCGACCTCGGCGCGACCTCGAGCAGTGAGGGCGTAGGTCGTCTTGCGACCACTGCTCGTGCGCTCGACCAGGCCCTCCTCCTCCAGCTTGGCCAGGCGCGGATAGACGGTGCCCGCGCTGGGGGAGTAGAGGCCGTGGAAGCGATCCTCCAGGTCCCGCATCACCTCGTATCCGTGCCGCGGACCGTCGTCCAGCAGGACCAGCAGGTAGAGACGCAACTGGCCGTGACCGAATACCGGGCTCATGGGCGCCACCTGTCTCCCGAGGTGTATTCGTGTCGTGTGCCGGTCCGTTGCTCCAGGTCGCGCTGGACCGTGAGCAGGTAGTAGCGCAACGGTCCGTCGATGAGGTTGTACATGGTGGTCATGCCTCCTTGCTCAGATCCAGGCCGCCGGCCCGCAGCACGACGACGTCGCCGGAGACCGAGTTGGCGGTGAGGGTGAGCGCCTCGTCGCCGTCGGTCAGCCGGCCGCCCTTGCGGCCCTGCTTGCCCGACATCTCGACCCCGTCCGCGATGGCGTGACCGGTCGTGCTGTGCACGGTCATGGCATACCCGTCGTCGGCGGGGATGCGGATCGTGACGTCGCCGGAGACCGAGTTGGACTTGACGTCGGCGTGGCCGCTCAACAGATCGAGGGTGATGTCCCCGGACACCGTGTTGAGTTTGATCGGGTCGATCCGGCTGCTGTGCACCGTCACCTCGCCGCTGACCGCGTTGGTGCGCAGCGACCCGGTCAAGGCGTGCGCCTCGACGGAGCCGCTGACCGTGTTGAGGCTCGTGTCGCCCTCGATGTCGTCGACGGTGACGCCGCCGCTCACCGTGTTGGCCTTGAGCTCGGCGCGCAATCCGCTGACCAGCGAACTCGCGCTCACCGTCGAGACCGAGGTCTTCGTCTCGCGGGGGACCGCCACGGAGATCCGGGCCTGATCCGCGCCGCGGTTGCCGGTGAAGTTCTTGATCGTCGACCACAAGGACTCGCCGGACTCGTTGATCTGCAGGATCTTGAGCTTGCGCCCGTCCCAGCTGATCCGCAGGGGGCGGCCGACCACTTCCTCGATCTCGAGGCGCGCCGTCGGCGCGTCGTGTGTGACGACGTCGACGCGCCCCCCGACAAGGCCGACCGTGAGTTGCCTCACCCGCTCGCCCTCGTCACCGATGTCGAGCACGCGCGGCTCGGTGACTTCCCACTTCTCTGACATCCTGACTCCTCCGACAAGGCGTTATATCGCGTTGGCGTGTTTCACGATATATCGCGAGGTGAGGCCGGTCAAGAGCTTCTCGGTGAATCAGGCTCGCGGGGGCCGACCGAGCGCTATCGTCGCTATCGTGTGACCGGCCGGCCACACGCCGTGCCGGGGCCGATCGAAGGGCGAAGATGTCAATCCGCAAAGTGCTGGCGGCCGTGAGCGCCGCCGCGGCCGTGTGCGCGCCGGTGATCGTGAGTTCGGCGGCCCCCGCATCGGCGGCACCGTCCGACCAGTATTACGTCGCGCTCGGCGATTCGCTCGCCGCCGGATATCAGCCGAAGGCCGGAGACGACAAGACGGGCGGATACGTCGGCGGCGTCCTCGCCTCCTTGCAGAAGGACGATCCGAACACGAAGCTGACCAACCTGGCGTGCTCCGGCGAGGACACCACGTCGATGACGACCGGAAGCATCTGCTCGTATCCTGAAGGGAGTCAACTCGCCGCGGCCGAGGCGTTCCTGAAGGAGCACCAGGGGCACATCAGTTTGGTGACACTGGATCTCGGCGCGAACGATGTCGACAAGTGCGCCGAGGGCTCGTCCATCGACATGGACTGCATCACCAAGGGCCTGGCCCGGGTGAGTCAGAACCTTCCGACCATCCTGCAGGGGATCCGCGATGCCGCGCCGGACGCGCGGATCGTCGTCGCCAACTACTACAACCCGTTCCTGGCCTTCTGGCTCACCGGCGAGGACGGTCACGGCCTGGCCAAGCTCTCGGTCCAGTTGCAGGCGACGCTCAACGGTTCGATCAAGGACGCGGCGGAGGGTGTGGATGCGGTCGTCGCCGACGTGGCCGCGACCTTCGACAGCACGGACTTCGACTCGGTCGTCGACACCCCGCCCTACGGGCAGTTGCCACGCAACGTCTCGCTGATCTGCCGATGGACGTGGATGTGCAGCCTGCAAAACATCCACGCCAACGACGACGGGTATGCGCAGATGGCCGCCACGATCATCGACGTGATCCCCGCGCAGCCTCCGGCAAGCCCCACCACGAGCCCCACGAGCACGGCGAGCCCGACGTCATCGACCACCACCTCGACCTCCTCGGCGCCGCCGTCGAGCACCTCCAGCACCGACACCACCACCGTGACCGGCACGAGCACGACGGTGACGACCGGACCCCCGGTGATCACCGACGGGCCGAGTTCCGGCGGACATGACGGGTTGCTCTGGGGCTTCGGCCTGTTCGGCGGCGTCGCCGTCATGGCGACCGGTGGGGCGGCCTGGCGCCTGAAGCGAGGTTAGGCCGTCGAGGTGACCTCGGTGACCCGTCGCCTCGTGCGCCGTGCCCTGCTGCCGGCCGCGGCCGCACTCGTCCTGGCGGGGTGTTCCGCACCACGCCCTGCGCCCACGTCGTCGCCCGGCGTGCGGGCTTCGCTCGCGGCCGGGGCCGCGAGTCCGCCTCGCGCCGCGAGCGGCCCCGCGGCAGAGCGGTCGGCGCCGTCGTCTCCGACGCGGAGTCACGCGGCGCCGAAGCGGAGCCGTGCACCGTCGGCGCGCACACGGCATACGACCTCGACGGGGACACCGTCCACCGTCGCGCAGCCGGCCGGGCACAGTTCACCGGAGCCGGTGAAGGCCGGACCCGGTTGTGTGCCGTCCAAACTGGACATCTCCTCGGTCGGCATCGACGAGCCGGTCGCGGCGATGGGCCTCAACTCTCAGGGGCAGATCTATCCGCCGAAGCGCACGACGATGTGGTACACGGGGTCGGCCCGGCCGGGCGAGGACGGCATCGCGGTCATCGCCGGACACGTGACGTATGACGGGCCCGACACCTTCTATGACCTGGTCGACGTGCACGACGGGGCGACCGTGCAGTTGACCTGTCGCTCCGGGAAGCACCTGTCGCTGCGGGTCGAGCGCACCAAGTCCGTGCGCAAGACCACGCTGCAGACGGATCAGACCGTCTGGGGCGGGTCATCGACCCCGGTCGTCGTGCTGATCACCTGCGATCCGGCGAGCCGCGTCGTGAACGGACACCACCTGAACAACTTCGTCGTCTGGACCGCGCCGGCACGGTGACTCAGTCCAACTGCAACCAGGACTGCCACCCCGCGTGCAGCACGAGCCACGCGATGAGGCCGTAGCCGGCCTGGCCCGGATGGGACCCGTCTCCGGCGGCCAGATCGGAGTGCCACTGGTCATGACCCAGCAGTGGGCGGAAGCAGTCGACATACGTCACGCCGCGCCGTGAACACACGTCGGCCTGGGCGTCGACCAGCACCTGCAGCGACGCGTTCAGGTCGTCGTCGCTCGACGGGGGAGGACCGACCACGAATGTCGAGATGGCCGACGACGATGCGTCGTCGAGGATGTTGGCGAGGTTGAGCCGAGAACGGGCGGTCGTCATGCCGTGCACGAGGTCGTTGGTGCCGAACGAGACGATCAGGCGGCGTTCGTTGCACGTCGCCCAGCGCAGCGCGCACTCCTGCTCCCAGCGGCCCAGCACATCGGTCGAACTCTCACCGCGCACCCCCAAGTTGTAGGGCGCGAGGTCGACGCCCGCATGCGGCGTGCGAGCCACGACCCGAGACACCCAGCCGAGCGCCTTCGGGTCGCCGAGTCCGGCGACGAAGGAGTCGCCGACGAAGCACAAGCCGACCTGGCGCTGTTCCTGGTCGGGCACCTGGAAGGAGGCGCTCGGGTTGAACTCGGGTTCACTGCCTTCGTGCGGGTAGCTCACAGATTCCTCACTCGTCGTCGTCCGGCCGCGCGAATCGGCTCACGGCCGACTCCTCGATCCTTCGGTCGGTCACATGCACGCAGCCAATCTATCGTGGGGACCGGCGTGGCTTGTGTCACGACGCGGGTCCGCCTGCGTCCGCGTGCGCGTGCTCCCGGTGCGAAGTCACGCAAGGGACAGATCGCGGTGCCAGGACTCGGTGCGATGGGTGGTCACCCAGCCCATCGACGCGTAGAGCCCGTCGGCGCCGGTCGGCGAGTCGGCGTCGACCTCGAGCACGACACGGTTGCGCCCGCGCCCCGCGGCGTCGCGGATCACGCTGTGCAGCAGCCCCTTGGCGACACCGCGGCCGCGAGAACGCCGGTGGACACCGATGTAGTCGATGTAGCTGCCGGGGATACCGCCGGCGTCCGGCGGCAGCACGGTCGAGACCAGTGCGCCACCCGGGTGAAGCGCGCCGTCGGCCTCGACAAGGGCGATCCACCAGTGGTCCCACCGATGGCCGGGGTCCTCCCGGAGACGATGCATGAACTCCGGGAAGCTCTCCCGGTAGGAGCCCCAGTGGTCGGCGAACGACTCCTCGAGCACCAGGTGGACCATCTGCACGTCCTCGGCCACGGGCAGGCCGTCGTCGTAGGTGTGCACCCGGCGGATCGTCACGCCCTCACGCGGCGCGGGAAACGCGTCCTCCTCCGCCTCGGCGGCGTCCACCGGTCGAGTCATCTGCAGCCAGGTGCGGGCCCGGTGAAACCCCGCGGCCGTCAGCCGCCGCGCGCTCGCCGCGTCCCCGGCATACGCGTCGGCGTCGAGCATCGTCTCGGAGAGCCCGCGCAGCGTGCCGATCGACACGGCCTCACCCTGCGCCCACGCGTGCAGCCGGGCCGCCAGGTCGTCACCGGCGTCGTCGCCCAGCTGCGGGTCGACCTCGACGCTGATCATCGTGCGGCCCGCGGCCCGATCGTGCACGCTCGCCCACGCGCGCACCGCGCCGTCGGGGGAGAGCGCGATCAATTGGCGTCGGGTCCAGGACCCGGTGCCGACGACGTTGGTGCGCACGGCGTCCGCATCGATGCGCGCGCTGCCACCCGCGGCCTCCCGGGCCGCAGCGTGCAACCGGACCAGCGATTCGACGTCGCCGGGACCGGGTATGCGAAGGCCCCAGCCGCTGGGAACATCGATCGGTTCGGGCGGCTGGGGCATCGTCATGAGCGCTCCTACCGGATCAGCGGGTGAACGCGAGGGACATGAGCTCGGCCTCCTGCGCCTTGTGCTTCTTCGTCGACCCCGTCGCCGGCGAGGCCGAGGCCGAACGGGCCACCACGCGCAGCGATCGCTTCTCGCCCAGCGCGGCCAGTTGCTCGGGCAGGTTCAACGCCATGAACGGCCAGGCGCCCTGGTTCTTCGGCTCGTCCTGCACCCAGACGACGTCCGCGTTGGGGTACTTGCGCAGTTCGTCGGCGATCTCCTCGGCCGGGATGGGCGCGAGCTGCTCGACACGCACGATGGCGGTGGTGGTGTCGCCGCGCTTCTCCCGTTCCGCCTCGAGGTCGTAGACGATCCGGCTGGAGGTGAGCAGCACACGGTCGACCTGTGCCGGGTCGGGTTGCGTGTGGTCCGACATCACCGGGCGGAAGTAGCCCTGGGTGAAGTCCTCCGGCTGTGAGGTCGCCGCCTTGAGCCGCAGCAGCTGCTTCGGCGTGAAGACGATCAGCGGCCTGCGCGGACGGGCGTAGGCCTGGCGGCGCAGCAGGTGGAAGTAGGACGCCGGGGTCGACGGGTAGGCCACCGTCATGTTGTTCTCGGCGAACAACTGCAGGTATCGCTCGATCCGCGCCGACGAGTGGTCCGGCCCCTGTCCCTCGTAGCCGTGGGGGAGCAACAGCACGACCGACGAGCGCTGCGCCCACTTCTGCTCGGAGGAGGAGATGAATTCGTCGACGATCGACTGCGCGCCGTTGGCGAAATCGCCGAACTGCGCCTCCCACAGCACCAGCGCGTCGGGCCGCTCCACGGAATACCCGTATTCGAAGCCCATCGCGGCGTATTCGGACAGCAGCGAGTCGTAGACCCAGAACCATGCCTGGTCGTCGGACAGGTAGCGCAGCGGTGTCCACTCGTTGCCGTTGACGTTGTCGATCAGCACCGAGTGACGCTGCACGAAGGTGCCGCGTCGGCTGTCCTGACCGGACAGGCGCACCGGGGTGCCCTCCATCAGCAGCGACCCGAACGCCGCGAGCTCGCCGAGCGCCCAGTCGATGTTGCCCTGGGAGACCATCGCCGAACGGCGCTCCATCAGCTTCTGCAGCTTCTTGTGCACCGTGAAGCCCTCGGGCGGGTTGACCCAGGTGTCACCGATGCGCTTGAGTGCGTCGAGGCTGATCGCCGTGGACCGACCGCCCAGATCCGGTCGGGCGTCGTCGATCTCTTGCGCGGACGGACGCTCCAGGCCGCCGTGGCCCTCGGCGTCGGTGCCGGCCGATCCCGCGGTGCCGCCCGGTTCGCCCGCCGCCTCGGCGCCGCCGTCGCTGCCGGACGAGGCGGCCTTGGTCTCGGAGAAGACCCGCTCCAACTGCTTCTGGTAGTCGCGCAGGGCCGCCTCGGCGTCGTCGACCGAGATGTCGCCACGCCCCACGAGAGCCTCGGTGTAGAGCTTGCGCACGCTGCGCTTGGCCTCGATCAGGCGGTACATCGTCGGCTGCGTCATCGACGGGTCGTCGCCCTCGTTGTGGCCACGGCGGCGGTAGCACACCATGTCGATCACGACGTCCTTGTGGAACTTCTGGCGATACTGGAACGCGAGTTCCGCCACCGTCACGCAGGCCTCGGGGTCGTCGCCGTTGACGTGGAAGATCGGCGCCTGCACCATCCGCGCGACGTCCGTCGAGTAGGTCGTCGACCGGCTCTGCGTCGGGGCCGTGGTGAACCCGACCTGGTTGTTGACGACGATGTGGATCGTGCCGCCGGTGCGGTAGCCGCGCAGCTGCGACAGGTTCAGCGTCTCGGCGACGACACCCTGCCCGGCGAACGCGGCGTCACCGTGCATCAGGATCGGCACCACCGTGAAGGCCGTGCCCGCAAGATTGATCCGGTCCTGCTTGGCGCGGGCGATGCCCT
>CAZMLG010000022.1:0-26471 GCA_964566985.1 uncultured Intrasporangiaceae bacterium | reverse complement strand
CGGCATCCCGGTCGAGGGGCCACCGCGTTGCACGTCGACCACGACGAGCGGCAGTTCGAGGGCGACGGCCAACCCGATCGTCTCGGTCTTGAGCGCGAGGCCCGGCCCGCTGGTGGTCGAGACCGCGATCGATCCGCCGAACGCGGCACCGAGCGCGGACCCGATGGCCGCGATCTCGTCCTCGGCCTGGATCGTGGTGACGCCGAACCGCTTCATCCGCGAGAGGGTGTGCAGCAGGTCCGACGCCGGGGTGATCGGGTAGGAGCCCAGCACCAGGGGTCGATCGGCGCGGTGCGAGGCCGTGACGAGGCCGTAGGCCAGGGCGAGGTTGCCGGTGATGTTGCGGTAGGTGCCCGGCGGCATCGGGGCCGGGGCCACGGCATACTGCACGGAGAAGGCCTCGGTGGTCTCTCCGTAGGCGTGCCCGGCCCGTAGCGCGGTCAGGTTGGCCTCCAGCAGTGCGGGCTGGTCGGCGAACTTGGTCTTGAGGAACGCCTGGGTCCCGTCCAGCGGGCGGGTGTACATCCAGGACAGCAGGCCGAGCGCGAACATGTTCTTCGCGCGGGCCTTGTCCTTGCGGGTCAGGTCGAAGTCGGCCAGCGCCTCGATGGTGATCGAGGTCAGCGGCACGCTGTGCACCTGCCACGACTGCAGGCTGTCATCTTCCAGCGGGTTGGCGTCGTAGCCGGCCTTGGACAGGTTGCGCTTGGTGAACTCGTCACTGTTGGCGATGATCGTCGCGCCGCGCGGCAGGTCGGTCACGTTGGTCTTCAGCGCCGCGGGGTTCATCGCGACCAACACGTCCGGCGCATCGCCGGGAGTGAGCACATCATGGTCGGCGAAGTGCAGTTGGAAGCTGGAGACCCCCGGCAGCGTGCCCTGTGGGGCGCGGATCTCGGCGGGGAAGTTGGGCAGCGTCGACAGGTCGTTGCCCAAGATCGCGGTCTCCGAAGTGAACCGATCACCGGTCAACTGCATCCCGTCACCGGAGTCACCGGCAAAACGGATCACGACTTTGTCGAGCGTGTGGATGGACGTGCTCATGCTGGACGGGGTCTTTCTGTTTCTACAGGTCGGTAGTTCAAACGTACGCTGTGAGGCAGATCTTCCTGCGGGGAGTCCATGCCTTGGCCCAGCCGACGTGACGTGCGTCACGATCGCCGCGATTCAGCGCTTTTTCAGGCCGGCGTGGCACCGTGGTCAGGTGATGTTGCCGGACCTTCTGCCGTTGCTGGGGGCCGCGATGAACCCGCACGGTCATGGGATGGACGGCATGGGGCAGCACATGAGCGGCCCCATGTGGCATCCGATGCAGCCGATGAGCATTCCCCGGTTGCTGATGTGGCATCCGCAGCCCGTTCCCGTGGTGCCGGTGCTGTGCCTGATCGGGGCCGTGCTCTACGGGTGGGGCGTATGGCGTTTGTCCCGGCGCGGCGTCTCCTGGCCCCCCGGCCGCACGATCAGTTGGGCCGTCGGCCTGGTCCTCATCGTGCTGGTGACCGCGACGGGCATCGGCGGTTACGGCATGCAACTGTTCAGCGTGCACATGGTGCAACACATGATCTTGAGCATGGTCGCGCCGATCCCGCTGCTGCTCGGCGCGCCGATCACGCTCGCCCTGCGGGCGATGTCGACGTCGAGGGGCCGTTCCGGGGCACCGCGCCGGTGGCTGCTGGCGTTGCTGCACAGCCGGTTCGCGGCCGTCGTCAGTTCGCCGCTGTTCACCCTTCCGGTGTTCCTGTTCAGCCTGTACGGCCTGTATTTCACGCCGATCTTCGACTGGATGATGAGTGGATTCATCGGGCACGAGGTCATGCTGATCCACTTCGTGCTCGTCGGGCTGCTGCTGTTCTGGCCGATCCTCGCGGTCGACCCCAGCCCGCACCGTCAACCGGCGGTGTTGCGCATCATCGAGTTGTTCATCACCGCGCCGTTCCACGCGTTCTTCGGCATCGCGGTGATGATGAGCAGCAGTGTGATCGCGGCTTACTTCGCGCATCCACCGATGGCCTGGCACACCGACGTCATGGGCGACCAGAAGATCGGCGGGGCGATTGCCTGGGGTTTTTCGGAGATCCCCACTCTGCTGGTCGTGCTGGCGATCGCCGTGTTGTGGTCGCGCAGCAGCGATCGTGAGGCCAAGAGGTTCGACCGCGCCGAGGATCGTGCTGAGGCGACGGGCACGGAGAGCGAGTTGCAGAACTACAACGCGTATCTGGCCGGCCTGCGCCGGCATCACGACTGATCTCGATCGGCCGGGGCGTCTTCGCCCCGGTGGTGCCGGGCGCGGCGTTATCGTGGGGGCGTTCGCAGTGACCGCCCCCGCTGGAGGGATTGTGTATGACCATGGTGACGGTGTCCGCGTCGTATGGGGCCGGGGGAAGTGCCATTGCGCCTCGGGTCGCCGAACGGCTCGGAGTGCGGTTCGTCGACCGGGCGATCCCGGTCGCGGTTGCTCATGACCTGGGGATCAGCGTGGACGAGGCGGATGCCCTCGCGAAGGGAGCGGCCGGCCGCTGGTCGCAGTTCCTGGCCGCGATGGCGAGCATGTCTTACGAGTTCGCCATGCCCACGATCGGGGCCGAGGGGGATGAGGCCGACCTGATCGAGCGCACCGGGCAGTATCTGTGTGACGTGGCCGCGCAAGGCGGCGGTGTGGTGTTGGGCCATGCCGCGGCGCTGGTGCTGGCCGGTCGGCCCAACGCTCTGCACGTGCGTCTCGACGGGCCCGTCGAGGCGCGGGTGGAGGCGGCGATGCGTCAGCACGGCATCGATCGGGAGGCGGCGCAGTCGCAGCAGCGGGAGAACGACAAGCTGCGCACCGGATACGTCACGCACTTCCACCACGTGGATGCCGCCGACCCGCTGCTCTACGACCTGGTGCTCGACACCACCCGGCTCGGCTGGGCGCAGGCCGAGGAGATCATCGTGCATGCGGCGGGCCTGGGCGAACGCACCGCCATGACCACCGCGCAGGACACCTGAAATCGCGACGGCGTTACGGATCGGTGCTGTGCCGTGGCTTTTCCGTGGGGATCGTCGGCAGAGATGGCGTCTGATGTTCTTCGAGGGCGCGAATGCGTCGGTGCACCCGGACGATCACGACGATGACCAACGTGACGGAGGCGATGGCGAGGACGAGGAGGAGATCGAAGGCGACGTCGAGGCCGTGTCGGCTGCCCTGCATCCCGAGGAGCGTGACCCATACGGCGCCGCCGGTCACCAGGTATCGTGCGCCGGCACGTCGGCGAGCGCGCAGTGAACCCAACTCGTCGGGTGGCTGATCGCGGACCGGAGGCTCGACCTGCTGATCCGTCTCTTGTGCAGCAGGGGAGGTGGATCGCCGTTTGCCTCGTCGGCGTCGCCGGACCGGCGGTATGTGGACGACATCAGGAGATATCTCTGTCGGTCCGTGGTTCATTGCCAGGGTAGCCATCGCTGGACCGGTTATCGTCAGCATGATGTCGTCCGTGTGGTAGGTCGGTGGATCCGGATTCGACCCAGACTCGATAGCCGCGCTCCCAATATTCCCTGTCCTCGCGTAAAACTTGGCGCCGGCGGTGGCCGAACCAGAAGACTTGGCCGATGAGAACCGTGATGAGCGAGGCAGCGACGAAGACGGCCGAGGCGAAGATGATGCCGGTGCCGTATCGGCTGCCGAGCATTCCGAGGATCGAGATCCACATGAGTCCGCCGGTTGACAGGTAAAGGACTCGGGCCCTCCGCTTGGCGGCCAGCGCGTCGGCTCGATAGGTTGCATCTTCTGATGGCTCATAGCAGGAGCTATCAAAGGAATTCATTGTGTCGGATCGTGCGTTCAGGATTCAGGGTCCGTGTGGTGGCGTCCCTCAGGGGCGTGGTGGCGACCCACGTGGTCCTCAGGCGATCCGGTCGCCAGCCATTTCTTGTAATGCCTCCGATCCATATAGAGTACCCAGAATCGCCTCCCTGACAGGAAGAATGTGTACACGAACAATGAGATCAGGTAGAGAAGGGCGACGACCGTGACTGTCAGCAGCACGGTAGCAAGTACTGGCGGGCACGCGGGAATCTTGGCGATGGCGCCACACGTCATTCCAATCGCCCCAGCGATCGTGCCCCGGATGAGGTTGCGGTCTTGTTTGCTGCGTATCTTCGTGTTCGCCTCATCGGCGTCGCCGGACCTGCGCGGGCGGATGCTCATCGGATGGCTCCGTCGAGCGCTACTCGGGGGCGAGCGATCCGGGAGTTGGGAAACAGGATCGTGGAATTCATCGAGGCGGGCCTGGTTGGTTCGGATTGTGGGTAAGACGATCCTGGAAGTATAGGGTGAGATTTCTTATATCGGCCGGTGTTCCGAATATCCACGTCGCAATATGGCGAACGCGTTTCCCTGACTTGCGCACTTCGCGCAATGCTCGGCGTATCGTCGCACTCTCGGACATGCCCTTGGCAAAGACCTCCTCCAGCCCCTACGTGATCCCACCGGTAAGGAACGCATCCCGAGCCGCCTCCGACGTTGACCATTGCTTGCCTCCAGCCAGCATGTTAGCGAAGTCGGTAAATGCGCTGGCCTCTCCGGCGAGAGAGATTATTGGTAGGTCTATATCCTCACAGAACAGGCTGGGTATTCCGCGGCCTTCGGGCGCGGCAACAGCGCAGGCCCCGGCGACGACGTCGGCAAGGGCGGCGACCCCCATCGTGAAGTCAGAGGTCTTGCGCAGGACCGTGTGGATCCACGGATGGTCCTTCCCCAAGTGGGTGAAAGTGTTGACCGCAGATCCACCGGTGTCCTTCAGTTTGTGCAGGAACGACTCGTCGGAGGAGTCGCCGTGGCCGAAGACACCGTGGTGAGGTGATGTCGCCTGACCCTCTGCCGTTGCAGGAGAACGCGATTGACCCGCACGGGCACAGGATGGACGGCATGAGGCAGGACATGAGCAGCTCCGTGCGGCATCCGATGCAGCCGATGAGAATTCCTCGGTTGCTGGTGTGATATCCGTGGCCCATCGGCTGGGATCAGGCCGAGCAGGTCGCCGTGCACGCCGCAGGCCCGGGTGATCGGACGATGGTGGCGGGAGCACATGCATCCTGAACACGTCGCTGAGGGGACCGTGGGCGCAAGAGGAGCCCTTCGAGCACCGCGGCGGATGCTTACGTGTCTCCCGGGGTTGACGATGGGTCGTCGCCCTGCCCTTCAACGGCGTTCCGGTCGTCGGGCCGGGCGGCATCGTGAGCATGGTGGCGATGCTCCTTCTTGTATTCTCGTCCGTCGGAGTAGGTGATCCAAAATCGCTTGCCCGCAGAGCAGAACTGAAGCAGTGTCAAGGAGATGACCCACAAGAGCGTCACAGCGAAGACTATGAGCGCCAGCAAGCGCACGAGTACGGGTATTTCTGAGATGAACGAGATTATGGCGGATCCCGCACAGATGGCTGCCACAGGCTTCATTTGGCGACTGCGGCGTTCTTGACGTTCGCGAACCCGTGCGTTGGCTTTGTCTGCCGCTTCGGATCTGCGCCATCCTGTGGCCACTGGTTTGGACCTCCGTTCGGGTGGGCCTCAGCGGTATATCTGACGTGTGTTCCGCAGTTCCTGGCATGTGAGTGTCTACTGATCGGTGCTGTGCCGTGGCTTTTCCGTGGGGATCGTCGGCAGAGATGGCGTCTGATGTTCTTCGAGGGCGCGAATGCGTCGGTGCACCCGGACGATCACGACGATGACCAACGTGACGGAGGCGATGGCGAGGACGAGGAGGAGATCGAAGGCGACGTCGAGGCCGTGTCGGCTGCCCTGCATCCCGAGGAGCGTGACCCATACGGCGCCGCCGGTCACCAGGTATCGTGCGCCGGCACGTCGGCGAGCGCGCAGTGAACCCAACTCGTCGGGTGGCTGATCGCGGACCGGAGGCTCGACCTGCTGATCCGTCTCTTGTGCACCAGGGGGTGGGTCGCCGCGCTTCCACCGAAGATAGTCCGTGAAGCCGATCCATATGAGCCGGACGCAGTAGTAAACGAACAGGCCGACCCAGACGATCAGAAGCGCCAGGCAGATCATGCCCGTGAGTGCCACGGGGATCGAGTCGGGCCCGGCGGTCGCCATGAAGATCGCGAGCAATATGCACGACGCGCCGAGCGGGTAGACCACACGGGCAAGGACCTTCTTCCCCCGCGCCAGCACCGCTCGAAAGTGTGCGCGGACTGCCAGTGGAATCTCGTGCTTGGCGCCGCTGCGTCGCATGTCGACCTTTCTCGGGTTTCAAATTCGGTGTGTTGGCGTCTGTGCTTTCTGCACGGATCTCATCGGCTTGCGGAGCGTTTGTAGCGCTTCTTGTCGTTTCGTACGTTCACGTATCTTTTCGCGGCGAGCCAGGTGATGGGGACGCTGAGTGCGAACACGTAGCATGCCCCGAGGATGCCTATCGGGATGAGGATGAGCGCGATGGTTGGATGATTCCCCATCGTGTCGAGGATGATCATGGCCCCAACTGCGATGAATCCGGAGAGTGTTGCTTGGACGAATTATCGGTCCTGCTTGGACCGCAGTCTCTCATTGGCATCTTCCGCGTCGCGCGTCATATGGTACGTCGAACCCATCCGGTGCTTCCTTTTGATATGTCGGTCCCCAGTCGTCAGCCTCCTCGCGTCAAGCTCGGGCTGTGCGACAATATCGATTTGCCTATTTGTCCGGATCGGTATGGTGTCTTCCCTCAATGGCATGGTGATGCCCTGCATGCTCCGTGGGTGACCCGGAGGCCAGCCACTTCTTGTAGTCCCTTTTGTCGGTGTGGAGGATCCAGAATCGCCTACCCGATAGGAAGAGTAGGTACAGTGTTATCGTGGTTGCGTAGCCGAGCGCAGCGAGCATGATGATCAGCGCCGGTACGGAGACCAGCGGCGATATTCCCGGGATGAACGCCAGGCAGAAGCAAGCGCCTCCGAATAGGCCGGGAAGCCACATCCGGTGGAAAAGGCGATCCTGGGTGCGGCAGGCATGCTGGTAGCTCGCGTCCGCCTCGCCGGACATGCGATAGGTCGAACCCATCAAATCGCTCCGTCAGAAGTGCCGGTGTGGAAGTGTCTTCGGACCATGACGCTCATCGAGTGAAGTGTGGCTGATGATCTTCGAAGTACCGAACTAAGTTGCGTATATCTGCTGGGGTGTTGAACGTCCAAGTGGCCAGACGACGAACGCGCTGCCCCGAGTGGCGAATTTCGCGCAGAGCGCGGCGCGTCACGGCATCTTTGCTCATGCCCTTCACGAAGATCCCCTGCAATCCTTTGCTGAACCCGCTCGTAACGTACGCCGAGAGGTCCCATCCGACGTCGGTCCAGGAGACATCCTTACCCCCTGTGGCCATATCAAGCAGATCCGCGGTCGAACTGATCGTTCCAGTGCCTGAGAGCACTACTAAGTCCCCCGCTTCACACACTGCACTAGGCAGGACACCGTCTTCGGGCGCGGCAACAGCGCAGGCCCCGGCGACGACGTCGGCAAGGGCGGCGACCCCCATCGTGAAGTCAGAGGTCTTGCGCAGGACCGTGTGGATCCACGGATGGTCCTTCCCCAAGTGGGTGAAAGTGTTGACCGCAGACCCACCGGCGTCCTTCAGTTTGTCCAGGAAGGACTCGTCGGAGGAGGAGTCGGCGTGACCCAAGAGCTCGATCTGGCCCTTGCCGAACAACTCGGTCATGGCCTTGAGCGCGCCCGGGTCGTTTCGATCGAAGCGGAACTGGTGACTGTGCAGCGGGAGGTGCCCGTTGGTGCCGGAGAGTTTGGTGATCTGCGAGTTCAGGTGGCCACGGGTGCGACCCATGTGCTTCCAGTTTGCGACGAGCCGAGAGATGGCCCATCCGGATGCCGTGTCGTCTCGTGACCCGGGGCCCTTGGCGTAGTCATCTGCCAGCTTCTTCCAGTCGATGCCGCCGCTGGACGTGACGGCGTCTTCGGGGACGGCTCGCTTCGCGGCCGCCAGCGTTTTCCACGCCTGGTCTTGTCCGAGGAACCCCAGAGCGGCCGGCTCCTTGAGGCCGGTGGTGCCCATCGTGTGTTGCACCTTGCGAGAGATCTCCTCCGGTGAGAGGCGCTCGCTGCCCGGGACGGCCTGGTTCGTCTCATAATCGATCTCGCGTGCAATATTGGCGGCCAACCGCTTCAGGTCCGCCTTGATCCCGGCGGCTTCATTCTCCCAATGCGTTTTGCGCTGCCCGGCATGTTGCGCATTCTGTTGGTCGATCGGGTCCATCGAGCCCGAGGTGGCCTTGTCTCTGTCCTGCTCGGCCTGATGAGCCTTCGTCTTGGCATCCGCGATTCCCTCGGTCGCCGACTCGAGCGCCGTGGCATAACTCTTGAGCAGCGCGCTGACTCGCCCGATGGCCGTGGTCGCGACGGCGAGCTCGGCCTGAAGCCCCGCTCCGGCGCGCTCGAAGTCGTGGGCACGAGGACCACGCCATGCGGCGACGGCGGTGCTGACACCTGTGCGTGTCGCGGTGGTCTGCTTGTCGACGTCGTCGGCGACCCGGCCCATCTGGGTCGCGCCCATGCGCAAGGTGGCTGCGTCGCCGGAAGGGGGAGTGAAGTCACCCATCGCGAGTCAACCCCAGACCGCCCGTCGCCGTCTCGAGGTCGGCGGCACCATTCTTGGCCAATGACGCCGCGGCATTCAACTGCACCGAGCACGAGTCGAGGTAGGAGTGGAATGCCGCCGAGAAGCGCTCGATCGCCCCGACCAGCGCGGCCTCGCCGGCGCTGCCGCTGGTCTTGTTCGAGGCGGTCCGCACGCCGGTCGCGATCTGGCCCACGGTGTCCGAGACTTTGCCCAACTGGTAGCCCCCCGATCCGATGCCGTCGGGGTCTCCTCCGATGCGAGTCAATGCCATGCCGTATGTCCCTCCAGGCCTGATCGTATCCACGTGGTCAGCTCGGTGGGGCTTGTCGCGGCGGGAGAATCATCAGTGTCGCCGTCCCGTGTCTGGTCGGACAGCGTCCAGGCGTCGTCGACACCCATCACCAGCCCCTGCCGCCGTGGCTGATCAGGGGCGAGGACGTCCACGGTCCGCTGCACGACCTCGCCCGGAGTCGACGGCACTCGCAGCAGCCACGAGGCGGCCGTTTCGGTCGCGGCGTCCCGCGGCGCGAGCCGGTTGAGGTAGAGGCCTTCGACGTGTGCACAGATCACGGCTTGGTCGTGGTCATCCTCTGGTGTTCCGCAGATGAGGACGGCGCCGCGGACCGGGTCAGGCACCGTCGAACCGTCGCCGACGACCGGGATCTCGCCGAGCGCCAGCACCCAGGAGGGCGCGTGACGTGACGCCAGCAACAGCGCCAGGTCGGCGTCCGTCTCGATCTCTGCGGCATCCTCGCCGCTCGGCCACACCAGATCACGCGCCAGCAGGCTGCGCAGCGCGGCCGCCCGGACCTCGGTCCGACGCTCGTCGTCCAGGCCCGACCACCATCGCTGTTCCTCGATCAACTCGATGACCGGCTCGTCCTCGAGCGCCCGCAATTCCTCGCGTGTCAGTGTCGGAAGTCCGCGATCTTGCGCTTTCGTCTGGTCCCCCACGACGTGTGCCCCTCCCCGGCGTTGCTGCAGACTGCCGTTCGACGCTAGCAGAGTGCGTCAAGACCGACGCGCAAGCGGGTGGCGGTGGGCGGCCGGACCCGATGTGTGGGGCGATGGCGCGCCCGGGCGGCCTGATGGGCCGATCTGCGCGGGCCGATCGATAGGCTGGCCGGGTGGCGAACGGACTGATGGGCTATGTCGTGCTGGCGGGTGTGCTGCTCGCCGGCGTGCTGCTGTTCGCCGCCGCCATGACGGCCCGCCGGATGCTGGCTCCCCGTGCGCCCAGCGTGCCGAAGCTGGCGACCTACGAGTCGGGCGTCGACCCGATGACCGGCGGATGGGCGCAGAGCCAGGTGCGTTATCTCACCTACGCCTTCTTGTATGTCGTGTTCGCCGTCGACGCCGTCTATCTCTTCCCGTGGGCCCTGGTGCTCCGAGACGTCCATCTCGGCCTGACGAGTGTCGTCGAGATGGCGATCTTCCTCGCCGTGCTGCTCGTCGGCTTGGCGCACGCCGCACGACACGGATTGCTCGACTGGATACGGGAGGGTGAGCAGTGAGCATCGACCTGCCGATGCCGAGAGTCGGACCGCTCCAGGCGACCGCGCCCAAGCCCATGCGGATCGTGCTCAACTGGGGGCGACGCTATTCGCTCTGGGTGTTCAACTTCGGGTTGGCTTGTTGCGCCATCGAATTCATCGCGTCCTCGATGGGCACCCACGACTTCATCCGGCTCGGAGTCATTCCGTTCGCGCCCGGGCCCCGCCAGGCCGACCTGATGGTCGTTTCCGGCACCGTCACCGACAAGATGGCTCCCTCGGTGCGCCGGCTCTACGACCAGATGCCCGAGCCGAAATACGTCATTTCGTTCGGGGCGTGCTCGAATTCCGGTGGACCGTATTGGGACTCCTACAGCGTCACCAAGGGTGTGGATCAGATCATCCCCGTCGACGTCTATGTGCCCGGATGCCCACCGCGGCCCGAAGCGCTGTTGCAAGGGATCCTCAAGCTGCAGGAGAAGATCGCGGCCGAGCAGCCGAGCCACCAGGGGCTGCGCGAACGCTTGACCCCGTTCATCCGCAAGGCCCGCGCCGACGAGGTAGCTCGCCCGTTGGTCGCACCACCGAGCAACGAGAGTCCGGATGTGGGGCCCCGCACCGAGGGCGACCAGGCATGACCGATGCGGTTCCGCGGCGCTCGTGCGCGCCCGACCAGTGGCGGGCGACCCTGCAGGAGCTACGAGACGGCGGCTTCGACACGTTCGACTTCCTGACCGCGGTCGACGAAACGGACCGTGAGGAGGAGCCCGGCTTCGACCTGGTGGTGCACCTGTATGACCACTCCGGGGAGCATCTGCGCGAGGTGCTGGTGACGACCCGCGTCGCCGACGGCCAGTCGGTCGAGAGCATTACCGACCTCTGGCGGGGTGCCGCCTGGCACGAGCGTGAGACCCGGGAGATGTTCGGCATCGACTTCGACGGGTTCGAGGATGCGGCCGGGATGGCCATGCGGCCACTGCTGCTCCCGGAAGGATTCGAGGGGACGCCGTTGCGCAAGTCGTTCGTGCTCGCCGCCCGGGCGAGCAAACCGTGGCCCGGTGCGAAGGATCCCTCCGATCGGCTGGTCGGCGGCAAGGAGCCGGCCAAGCCACGCCGCCCGCGGCGCAAGGTGCTGCCGCCCGGAGTGCCTCCCGAGAGTTGGGGGCCACGATGAGCCACGACGTGCTGGAGGTCGTGCTGCGATCGGTCTGCGTGCTGGTCGCGTTCCTCGTGCTCCCGCTCGTGATCGGCCAGACCGAACACAAGGTCATGGCGCACATGCAGGGGCGCCTCGGGCCGATGTATCCGGGCGGTTTTCACGGCTGGGCGCAACTGGTGGCCGACGGCGTGAAATTCGCGCAGAAGGAGGACGTCGTCCCGCGGGCTGCGGACCGCCGGGTCTTCCGCATCGCGCCGGCACTGGGGATCATCGCCTACCTGCTCGCGCTGGCCGTGTTGCCGCTGGACGCGAACGTCTTCGGTGTCGATGTCGGGGCCGGGCTGATCTGGGTGCTGGCGATCAGCGGCATCGGCACGATCGGCACGCTCATGGCGGGATGGTCCAGCGGCAACAAGTATTCGTTCGTCGGGGCCATGCGCACGGCCGCTCAGCTCATCTCCTATGAACTCCCGTTGATCCTCGCCGCGGCGTCGTTCGCGATCGCTGCAGGATCGCTGTCGCTGGTGCAAATCGCGCATGCCTGGACCCCGTGGTGGTTGCTGTGGCAGCTTCCCGGGGCGATCGTGTTCCTCGTCGCGGCCGTGGCGGAGTTGCACCGGGTGCCGTTCGACATGCCGGTCGCCGATTCCGAGATCGTCATGGGGCCCTACACCGAATACACCGGTCTTCGCTTCGCCTTCTTCCTGTTGGCCGAGTATGCCGGGATCGTCGTCTTCTCGCTGCTGCTCACCGTGCTCTGGCTGGGCGGCTGGACGGGACCGTTCGACAGTCACCTCGGATGGTTGTGGACGCTGATCAAGGGGTTCGTCATCGCGGTGGTCATCATCTGGATGCGGGTTTCGTGGCCGCGGTTGCGCGAGGATCAACTGCAACGGGTCGCGTGGCTCGGACTCGTGCCGCTCGCCGTCCTCCAACTGGTCATCACCGGCGCGGGAGTCGCGCTCACCACCTGACCGTCCCACCTCACCCGGCCGGCCCACGCGCGCGCCCGAGCCACCAGATGTCCCGATTCGGCCGGTTGAGCGTCGTCACGGCTGGTTGAGCGGCTACGGAGCCCCACCGGCTGGTTGAGCGGCTACGGACCCCAACCCGGCTGGTTGAGTAGTCCGCTGACGCAGTCGAGGACGTATCGAAACCTGGTGAGTGACAAGGCTTCTCGTCCACAGCGCGCCCGTGGACGGGTGGTTCGTCCACAGGTGGGCAGACAGCGGCCCGGGGTGTCGGTGGCCGCACCTAGACTAGGACACATGAACGAGATGCGCGACACAGACGAGCCCGACGACCCGCTCGCCTCAGGCGAGCCGGACGAACCACGCGGGCCCGATGACCCACGCGAGCCCGACGGCCCGGATCGGCCGGACCGGCCGCCCCCGGCCCCGCCGCCGATGCCGGTGTTGCCCGGCCAGGTCACGGCGGATAATGCCGGGCAGGTGTTGGAGGTGATCGGTGAATTGGCACGCCAGGTGTTCACGGTGGTCACCGACGAGCACACCGGGTGGACCCGCGAGCAGCTGCTGTCCCAGGCGGTGGCCACCCAGGCCGCGATCAACTCCCTGGGCGCGACCCGCCTGGAGCGGATCGCGCGGTTCGCCCGCGACAGCGACGGTGACGTGGACGAGTTCGCGTCCGATGAGTTGGCGCCCCACTTCGGGTGGGGTCCACGCCAGGCCGACGGCACGATCGCCGACGCGGTCGATGCGACCAGTCACGCGCCGGGCCTGCTGGCCCTGGCCGGGCAGGGCCGCCTGGAGCCGTGGCGGATCGCGATCGTGACCCACCAGGTGGCCGGCGCGTCGTGGCGCACCCGCGAGAAGGTCGAACACGCCCTGATCGAGGCCGGGATCTGCTCGTGGACCGGCGGGCGGATCCGGCGGCGCACCCGCGCCCTGATCGCCCGGCTCGAGCCGGCCGCGGAACGCCGCGCGGCGACCGAACGGGCGAAGGCCGCGATCGGCGTCAGGTGTTACCCCGGATGCGAGCCGGGCACGACCGACTGGCACGCCACACTGCCGGCCCGCGACGCGCAGCAGGCCCACGCGGCCGTCGAGGCCCTCGCCGCCGAGATGCACGCGTCCACCACGACCGGCAAGACCCTCGGGCAATGCCGCGCGGACGCCATGTGTGACCTGATCCTGGCCAACGCCCACGTCACCACCCACGCCACGCTCCTGCTGCCCGTCACCACGGGCGAGAAGGACAACACGACCGGCAGCACGCCGCACGCCGCCACACCCGCCGGCGACGCAGCCACCACCCCGGACGCCGCCACCCCGGACGCCGCCACCCGGGGCGTCAAGACCACCGACGCCCGCGCCCCGCAGGCGAGCGGCGGCGGGACCCCTCGCAGGCCACTGTCACCCGAGACCCTCGAGGGCCGCGTCGACCGATGGGTGCGCGGCGACCACGCCGCGATCAGTGACGTGGACATCCCCGGGATCGGCACCATCGACCGGGACACCATCCTGACACTGCTACACGACCTGGACACCCGCATCGCCACCGCGATCATCGACCACGCCACCGGCTCCCTGATCGGCATCGCCTCGGCCACCTACCGTCCCCCGACCCGGATCCGCCGCCACGTCGAGTTACGCGACCAACACTGCCGCTTCCCCACCTGCGACAAACCCGCCCGATGGTGCGACCTGGACCACGTGACCCGATGGCCCGACGGACCCACCGACGTGGCCAACCTGCAACTCCTGTGCCGCCATCACCACCGCGCCAAACACGAAACCGGATGGACCCTGACCATGGAGGCCGACGGCACCTGCCACTGGACCAGCCCCACCGGACACCACTTCACCACCACACCCGGCCTCACCGAAACCACCACGCACACACCCGCCACCACCCACACCGCCTGAACCCCAGCGCGAGCGCGATGTCGATGGCCCGGCTACCCCGCGTCGCTGCCAGGGTCGAGGCGCCATGCCCTGTAGCGTTCGTAGGGGTGATGCACGTCGCGACAGGAAGGCAGACCGGTGTCCAGCAGGAACAGGCGTGGCCTCATGCCGGGGCTCGCCAAGGGGATGGCGACGACGGCGCGCACGATGTCTCGGCCCGCCCACACGCATGAATACCCGGACGCCAAGCCCGATCTGCCCCCGCGCTCACGCGGGGTGATCGCCCTGCTCGCCGAGAACTGCACATCCTGCATGCTCTGCGCGCGCGAGTGCCCCGACTGGTGCATCTACATCGACTCGCACAAGGAGACGGTCCCTGCCGACTCCGAGGGCGGACGTGACCGGGTCGAGAACGTCCTCGACCGGTTCGCCATCGACTTCAGCCTGTGCATGTATTGCGGCATCTGCATCGAGGTGTGCCCGTTCGACGCGCTCTTCTGGAGCCCCGAATTCGAGTATGCCGAGACCGACATCCGCGACATGCTGCACGAACAGGAGCGCCTGGGGCAGTGGATGGCGACGGTGCCGCCCCCGCCTGCCGCCGACCCGGGGGCACCGTGACGACCCACGACGTCTTCTTCACCATCATCGGAATCATCTGCGCAGCCAGTGCCCTCTTCGCCGTGACCACCAAGCAGTTGGTGCACTCCGCGCTGTGGCTGATGGTCTCCCTGGTGGCGCTCTCGGGCTGCTACCTGGTGCTCGGCGCGGAACTCGTCGCGCTGGTCAACCTGCTCATCTATGTCGGCGCGATCGTCGTGCTGGTCATCTTCGCCCTGATGCTCACCCGTGCCCCGATCGGGCGCAGCACCGAGCACGACACCGGCCTCGGCCAGCGGGCCCTGGCTCTGGTCCTGTGCGCCGCGACCTCCGCGCTGCTGGCCGCGGTGCTGCTCAGCGGCCTGGGCGGCGGCACCGCACGGGTCGCCGCAGGCTCGACGCATCACCTCGGCCTACAGATCTTCGGCACCTGGGTGTGGCCGTTCGAGCTGTTGTCGCTGCTGCTGCTCGCCGCCCTCGTCGGCGCGCTCGCCGTCGCGCGTATGCCGGTGCCTCGCCGATGGAGCGAACCGCGCGACGAAGTCGGGGCGTCATGATCCACCTCTCGTTGCCCATCGTCCTGGTGGCCGTGCTCTTTGGAGCCGGCCTCTATGGCGTCATCGCCCGGCGCAACGCCGTGCTCGTGCTCATCGGGGTCGAACTCATGCTGGCCGCGGCCGGGCTGTTGTTCGTCACCGCCGACACGACGTTGCACGACGCGATGCGCGGCGGCCAGGCGTTCACGATCTTCCTGATCACCATCGCAGCCGCCGAGATCTGCGTCGCACTGTCGGTCGTCGTCGCCGTCTTCCGTTCCCGTGACGACATCGACATGACGCGCCCCGGGGAAAGCGACCCGACATGACCGTCACCCCACAAAGTTCTGCGCTCGCAAGCTCGCTTCGATACTTCGCGGGGGCCCCGACATGAACGTCACCGATCTGGGGTCCGTGATCGACGGGCGCCTGGCGGGCATCACGGTCGCCGTGCCGGCGGTGACCGGCGCGCTGATCGTCCTGCTGGTGCGCCGCAGCCGGCGCGCGACCGTCGCGCTGGCCGGAGTCGGCGGCCTCCTTGGCCTGGCCGCCGCAGCCGGCCTGCTGATCCGGCTCGTGCGGGGCATCGCGCCGACGGCACAGGACCCGGTCGGCGAGCTGCCCACCGGCGGGCCCTTCGCGATCCCGTTGCGGCTGCACCTCGACGAACTCACCGCGGTCGTCGCGATCGCCGTCGCCCTCGTGTCGTTGGTCATCCAACTGTTCACCCGCTGGTACCTCGCCGACGACCCCCGCTACCGGGTGTTCGCCGCCACCATCGGCCTGTTCACCGCCGGTATGCAGCTGGTCGTCCTCTCCGGCGACGTCCTGCTGATCATCATCGGCTGGGAGGTCATGGGCTGGTGCTCCTATCTGCTGATCGGGCACGAGTCCGACCGGGAGGCCGCCCGGCGTGCGGCACTCAAGGCGTTCCTCGTCACACGGTTCGCCGACGCGCCCTTCTTCATCGGCCTGATCGCGCTCGCGATCGGGGCGCGGTCGACCGACATTCACGCGATCGTCACGCACTGGTCCGCGCCGGGGCACCACACCGCGATGGCCGCCGCGCTGATCTGCGTGCTCTGCGGCGTCGCCGGCAAATCGGCCCAGGTGCCGTTCCAGGACTGGCTCGCCGACGCGATGGAGGGCCCGACACCGGCGTCCGCCCTGATCCACGCCGCCACCATGGTCGCCGCCGGCACCGTCGTGGTCGCCCGCGTGCTGCCCCTGGTCGAGCAGTCGATGCCGACCCGGTTCGTGCTGCTCGTCGTCTCCGCGGCCTCCACGATCCTCGCGGGCGTCCTGGCCTTCCTCCAACAGGACCTCAAGCGCCTGCTCGCGTGGTCGACCGTCTCGCAGGTCGGCCTGATGCTGCTCGCCCTGTCCCTTCTTCCGCCGAGGACCGGAGGCGACCTGGGGCTGCTGCACCTGCTCTCGCACGCCGTGTTCAAGGCACTGCTGTTCCTGGCGCTCGGCTGGCTGGCCGTGCTGGTCGGCGGCAACGTCGTGCCCCGGATGTCCGGCGCGCTGCGGCGCCACCCGGCGGTGCACGGACTCATGGCGATCGGACTCCTCGCCCTCGCCGGGGTCCCGCCGCTGGCGGGCTTCGTCAGCAAGGACCTCGTCGTCGACGAGGCCGCACAGCGCGGCGCCGACGGGGACCTGGTGTCGCAGATCGGGTTCATCGTGCTCGCGGTCACGATCGCGCTGACCACGGCCTACTGCATGCGTGCCTGGCTGATCCTCACCCACCGCACGATCACCGAGCGGCGCCAGGTCGCCGTCGCCGTGGAGGACTCCCGGGCGGTCGAAGACGTCGGCATCGTCGAGATGCTGGAAGAGTCGGTGCAGGTCGACCAGCGCGGCCGCGAGATCCTTCCCGAGGAGCTGGAACAGGGCGAGCCCGAGGTCGTCGAGACGCTCGACGCGCCGGTGCAACCCGGCCTGGTCGCGCGGTGGGGCATGGACCTGCTCGCCCTGCTGGCGATCTGCGGCGGGGCACTGATCGCCGCCCCCTTCGTCCACGTCGACTGGCAGCACCCCAACGTCTGGCTGATCGCGGCGACCTTGATGCTGATGGCCGCCGTCGCCGTGCTCGTGCGGGTGATGTCCCTCGGCACGATCTACGGAGATGCCGCCGAACGCGTCCCGCGCGCGATCCGCAGCAGCGCCATTCGTGGATTCGGCGCCGACACCGCCTACGTCACCCTGGTCGCCCGCCCCGTCGTGGCGCTCGCACGAGCGGTCGCGGCGGTCGACGACCTGCTCGACGGCGCCGTGCTCCGTGTCGCGCGGGCCACTCGACACCTGGCGGTGCGCGGCCTCGGCTGGCACCACCGCAAACCGACCTCCGGGGTCGTCGCCCTCGCCGGCGGGCTCATCGTCGTCGGCGTCCTGGGGGTGGCCTTGTGGTAGCCACCGTGCTGATCGCCCCACTGCTGCCGATCGTCGCGGGCCTCGCACTCATCGCCGGTGCCGCCGACCGGCGCACCGCCGGCAAGGACACCGCCTTCGTCACCGCGCTCGTCGCCGCCGTGGGCGCGGCCGTCGCGACCGGGTATGCCGTGTGGTTCCGGCCCGACCTCGACCACGACTGGGTGCCCGCGATCGGCATGCGGCTGCACCTGGCCGTCGACGGGATCAGCGCTCCGCTGCTGCTGCTCACCGCCGGGCTCGGCGTGCTCGTCGTGCTGCACGGCCACCACCACCTACCGTCGGGCGGGGCGCCCGGCACCTACTACGGCTGCTTGCTGCTCGTCGTCGGCGGGGCGATCGCGACCTTCATCACCCGCGACGCGATCGCCTTCTTCCTCGCGTTCGAGATCGTGCTCGTGCCGATGTGGGTGCTCATCCACCGGTTCGGCGACGCCCGCGACCCGGCCGCGCGGCGCCGCGCCGCGCACATGTTCATCCTCTACACCGTGCTCGGGTCGACGCTGATGCTGATCGGCATCCTCGCGATGGTCTTCGCGGCCGGCACCAGTGACCTCGATGCGCTCGCCCACGGCACCGGCCTCTCCCGCGGCACGCAGACCGTGATCGCGGCGGTGCTGCTCGTCGGACTCGCGATCAAGGTGCCGCTGTGGCCGTTGCACTCCTGGCTGCCCCGGGCCCACACCGTCGCGCCGACCGCCGGGTCGATCCTGCTCGCGGCCGTCCTGCTCAAGATGGGCACCTACGGCATCGTGCGGCTGGTGGTCGCCCCGCTGCCGGACGGCATGTCGGCCCTGTCGCCGTATGTCGGCGCGGTCGCCGTCGTCGGCATCCTCTGGGGTGGCCTCGTCTGCCTGGTCGAGCGCAGCCTCAAGCGGCTGGTCGCGTGGTCGTCCGTCGCCCACATGGGGTTCGTCATGCTCGGCATCGCCAGCGGCACCGCCCTCGGGCTGCAGGCCGCGCTCTTCGGCAACGTCGGCCACGGCATCGTCGCCGCCCTGCTCTTCGCGGTCGTCGGCGGACTCAAACACCGGTGGGGCGACGACGATCTGCAGGTGGCCCGGAGGGCCCTGCGCAACGTGAGCCCGCGCCTCGGATTCGCCCTCGTCGTCGGATTCGCCGCATCCCTGGGCCTGCCCGGCCTCGTCGGGTTCTGGGGCGAGGTGCTCGCGATGTTCTCCGCATGGGGAGCCGCCGCCGATCAGCCCGGCGGTTGGTTCAAGATCCTCGCCGCGGCGGCCGCCGCCGGCACCGTTCTCGCCGCGGCCTACTCACTGAGAGTGCTCAAGATCGTCTGGGCCGGCAACGATCCGCCGGGGTCCCTCGACGCGACCGACCGGCTGACGGACAGTCACGGCGTCGAATGGGTCGTCGTCGGTGTGCTCGTCGTGGCCGCCGTGGCGTTCGGGGTCGACCCGCTGCCGATCCTGCACGCCACCGACCCGGTCGTCCACGGCCTCCTGGTGGCGGTGAGCCGATGACCTACGACTGGATGCTGCTCGCACCGGTGCTGATCCCCGCGATCGGGGCCGTCGCGCTGCTGGTGCTCGACGTCGCGCTCCCGCGCCTGGGGCGGATCCACTGGATCCTCGCGGCCGCGCTGCTGCTCGCCGGGGCGGCCTGCGCCGTGCCCTCCGCGTTGCCCGGCGCCCGGCCCGAGCGCACCCTCTGCGTCGAGGGCCACACGTGCCTCTATCTGGTCGATCACGTCGCGGCCGGCCTGCAGGTCGCCGCCCTCGCGTCGGCCGCGATCGTCGCGCTGCTGGCCTACCCCGTCCCCACCCCGCGCCACCGCAGCGTCGTGCTCGCCGTCTCGGTGGTCTCCGCCGCCGCCGGCGCGGCAGGCGTCGCCGCCGCCGCCGACCTCGGCACCTGGCTGGTGCTGATCGAACTGGCCACCCTGCCGACGGTCGTGCTCGTCGCGCTGCGCGCCCGACGCGCTGCGGTCGACGGTGCCCTGTCGCTGCTGGTCATGGCCCTGGCCTCCTTCGGCGTGATGGCCATGGGCGCGGCCCTGTGGTATGCCGCGACCGGCAACGGGCTGCTCGGCGGCGAGAGCCTGGTGCACGCGATCCACGACCCGGACCAGCAGCGTGTGCTCGCACTCGCGATGATGTTCCTGCTCGCCGGGCTGGCGTTCAAGCTGTCGCTGGCGCCGTTCCACGCCTGGACCCCGGAGGCCGTCGGGGGAGCATCCGTGCCGATCGGTGCCTACCTGGTGGTCACCTCCAAGATCGCCGGACTCGCGGCCCTGCTGGTCCTGCTGCGCACGACCGCCGAACTCGGCAACTCCGTGCTCGCGGCGCTCGGCCTGCTCGCCGCCTTCTCGATGACCGCCGGCAACCTGCTCGCGTTGCGCGAACGCGCGACGCTGCGGTTCCTCGCCTGGTCGACGGTCGCCCAGGCCGGCTGGGTGATCCTCCCGCTCGCCACCGTCACCGGTGCGTCCCGCCGCGCCGCCGCCGGATACCTGCTCATCTACGCTCTGGCCACGCTCGTCGCGTTCGCCGTCGTCACCGCCGTCGCGCACGCCGACGGCCGCAACCACGCGCTGCGCCTCGAGGACTTCCGGGGCCTGGTGCGCCGCCGCCCGGTGCTCGGGACCGCGCTCACGCTCGCGCTGCTCGTCCTCGCCGGACTGCCCCCGGGCGTCGTCGGCCTGATCGCCAAGGTCGTCGCGCTCGCCCCGGTCGCCGGCCACCACGTCTGGCTGCTCGCGGTCGTCGCCGCGCTCAACGCCATGCTCGGCGTGGCCGTCTACCTGCGCTGGATGCGCCTGGTGCTCGGCCGCGCCCGCCCCGACGACGCCGAGCCGGGGCCTATCCACCCCGTCCACCACATCGTCGTCGGCGTGGGCACCCTCGCCCTGATCGCCACGAGTATTGCTCCGCAAGTGCTTCTCGGCGCCGTCGGCTGACGCGGCCGGCGACCGGAACATCGGTCGTGCGGCGGACGTTGCTCAGGTATGCGCAGGCACTTCAACGGGCTCAAGACGACGGCGCTGTTCGCCGGCATCTGGGTCATCCTGTTGGGCATCGGGGCACTGGTCGCGGGCGGCCGGTTCATCTGGATCTTCGCGCTCGTCGGCGTCGCCACCACGGCCTACGGGTATTGGAACAGCGACAAGCTGGCCATCAAGGCGATGAAGGCCTACCCGGTGAGCGAGGCGCAGGCCCCCGCGATGTACCGCATCGTGCGAGAGCTGTCGACCAAGGCCGGCAAGCCGATGCCGAGGCTGTTCATCTCACCGACCCAGGCGCCCAACGCGTTCGCGACCGGCCGCAACCCGCACCACGCCGCCGTCTGCTGCACCGAAGGCATCCTCGGCCTGCTCGACGAGCGTGAGCTGCGTGCCGTGCTCGGGCACGAGCTGATGCACGTCTACAACCGCGACATCCTCACCTCCTCCGTCGCCGCGGCGCTCGCGGGCATCATCACCTCGGTGGCCCAGATGCTCATGTTCACCGGGATGTTCGGCGGCTTCGGCGGCGGCGACAACGACGACCGCCCCAACCCGATCGCCATGCTGGCGATGGCCTTCCTCGCGCCACTCGCCGCGAGCCTGATCCAGATGGCGATCAGCCGCACCCGCGAGTACGACGCCGACGAGGACGGCTCGAAGCTCAGTGGGGACCCCCTCGCACTCGCCTCGGCGCTGCGCAAGCTCGAGCAGGGCATCGCCCGCGCCCCGCTCGCCCCCGAGCCGAAGGTCGTCAACGCCAGCCACATGATGATCGCCAACCCGTTCCGCGCCCAGGACGTGTCGCGGATGTTCTCGACCCACCCGCCGACCGCAGACCGCATTGCGCGACTGGAGCAGATGGCCAAGTCGAAGGGCCCGCGCTGAGCCCGGCCGCGGCCCGCCTGGCAAGGTGAAGCCCATGGCCATCCTGCAACGCACCGAGGCGCAGGAGCGCTCGGCACTGATCGACGTCACCGCCTACGACATCGCGCTGGACCTCGACCAGGGACCGGAGACCTTCACCTCGACCAGCACCGTCACCTTCCACTGCGCCGCTCCCGGCTCCGCGACCTTCCTCGACCTGAAGGCCGCGCAGGTCCACGAGATCACTCTCAACGGGGAGCCGATCGACCCGGCGACGGTGCGCGACGGGCGCGTCGCGCTCACCGGCCTGCGCGGCGACAACACGGTGCGGGTCCGGGCGACGATGCGCTACGGCCACGACGGGCAGGGGCTGCACCGCGCCGTCGACAACGCCGACGGCCGGGCCTACGTCTATGGGATGTCGTTCATGGACGCCGCACCGCAGATCTTCGCCTGCTTCGACCAGCCCGACCTCAAGGCGCCGTATGACGTGCGCGTGCGTGCCCCTCGAGAGTGGACCGTCGCGGGCAACGGCGCCGCGACCCAGGACGCACCGGGGGAGTGGACCCTCGCGACGACCGCACCGATGGCCACCTACTACATGACGGTGTGCGCAGGGCCGTATGCCACGGTGCGCGACGACCACGACGGCATCCCGCTGTATCTGCACGCCCGGGCGTCCCTGGAGACCGAGCTGCGGGCTCAGGCCGACCAGATGTTCATGGTCACCAAACAGGGATTCGACTACTACCACGGGCTGTTCGGGATCCGATACCCGTGGGGCGAGTATCACCAGTTCTTCGTCCCGGAGTTCAACGCCGGAGCGATGGAGAACCCGGGGTGCGTCACCCTGCGCGACCAATACGTCTTCCGCGGGCAGCCGAGCTACCAGGAGCTGCTCACCCGATCCAACACCATCACCCACGAGATGGCGCACATGTGGTTCGGCGACCTGGTCTCGATGAAGTGGTGGGACGACCTGTGGCTCAATGAATCCTTCGCCGAATACATGGCTCACCGCACGTGCGCGGACGCCACGGAATTCACCGGCGCCTGGGTCGACATGGGGATCCAGCGCAAGAACTGGGGGTATGACGCCGAGCGCGCGCCGTCGACCCACCCGGTCGCCGGGGCCCCGGCGCCGGACACGGACTCTGCGCTGACCAACTTCGACGGGATCGCCTATGCCAAGGGTGCATCCGCGCTGCGGCAACTCGTCGCCTACCTCGGGGACGACGTCTTCGTCGCCGGAGTGCACGACTACCTGCAGACCTACGCCTACGGCAACGCGACTCTGGCGCAGTTCCTCGCCGCCATGGAGAAGGCAGGCGGCCGCAGCCTCGACGACTGGGCGCAGGCCTGGCTGCGCACGGCGGGAGCCGACATCCTGTCACTCGATCTCACCGACGACGGCGGCACGATCACGGGCGCAGCCATCGTGCGCGACGTGCCACCGGCGTATCCGGCCGACCGGCCGCACGTCGTCGAGGTCGCGGGATTCACCGGCGGACGGCGCGTCTGGGCCGAACACGTGGAGCTGTGCAGCGACCGAGCGCCGGTGCCCGCACTGCACGGCCGCGAGCGCCCCGACGTGGTCGTGCCCAACGCGAGCGACCTCACCTGGGCCACCGTCGCGCTCGACGCGGACACCCTGGCCGTGCTCGAAGAGCAGTTGCCGCTCATCGGCGACGCCGACGCACGTCAGGTCATCTGGTCGAGCCTGCTGTCGGGGATGGCGCGTGCGACCGTCGATCCGCGAGACGTGTTGCGGATCTTCGCCGCCGCGTGGCCCGTCGAGGATCAGGCCTCACTGGTCGGCACCCTGGCCCGCGAGATCCTCGCCAAACTGCCCGGCGTATACCTCACGCCCGATGAGACCCCGGCCGCGACGGAGACGCTGTGTCTCGCCGGCGCGGCGATGATGGAACGGGTCGACCCGGCCTCCATCGCGATCGTGCCCGCCGCCCGGCTGGTCGCCGCGACCAGCCGGGACGAAGCGCTCCTCGCCGACTGGGCGAAGGGCGCGAGGACGCCGAAGGCGCTGGACGGCGACCTCGACTTCCGGTGGAGCGCACTCGAGCGGCTGGCCGAGCTCGGCCTGGCCGGCGCCGATCGCATCGACGCGCAATCGGCCGAGGACAACACGATGAGCGGCGCCCTGCACGCGCTGCACGCCACGGCGCTGCGTCCGGATGCGGCCGCGAAGGAATGGGCCTGGTCGCAGTTGACGCGGAACCCCGACCGTTCCGCATACGAGGCGCAGGCGCTCGCGAGCGGCATCTTCGACTGCAGCGATCTCGACCTCGTCCGGCCGTACGTCGCGCGGTATTTTTCCCAGATCCCCTCGCTCGCGGACCATCTCGGAGAGTTCGCGGTGGCCCGGGTCGCCGGCGACGGGTTCCCCAAGACGCTCGTCGAGCCGGCGACCGTCGACGCGGGGCACGACGCCATCGACACGGGCCGGATGACGGCCGGCGTGCGCCGAGCCATGACCGATCAGCTCTCGATGCTGGAGGAAGCGCTGCGGTCCCGTCAGACGTTCGCCGGTGGGGACCCGCGATGAGTCAGGTGCGATGGAGCGTGTTCGTCGCGCCCGTGGGCGACGCCGACCGACCGTGGATCGTCGAGCAGGCACACGATGTGCTCCTGACCGCTTCGGTCGGCAAGATTCTGCTGCTGGCGCACGTGGCGGAGCGGATGCGTGCCGGTGATCTGGACCCCCGGGAGCCGATCACGCGGCGGCCCGAGGACTTCATCCGGGATTCGGGGCTGTGGCACACGCTGGATCAGGACACGCTCGGTGTGGCGGACGTATGCCGGCTGATCGGCGCCACCAGCGACAACCTCGCGACCAACGCGCTGTTGCGCACCGTGGGCCTGGACCGTGTGAAGGAGTGCGCCGAGCGGCTCGATGCGGCGCCGATGGAACTGTGCGACAAGGTGCGGGGCCACCGGGAGATCGAGGACGACCCGGACGCGGCCGACACGTTGTCGCGCAGCAGCGCCCACGCGCTGTGGCGGATGCAGGTCGCCATCCACGACGGGCGGGTCGACCCGATGGTGGCGCAGTGGCTGTCGCTGTGCACCGACCTGTCCATGGTCGCCTCGGCCTTCGATCTGGACCCGTTGGCGCACAACCGACTGGGCGGGGAGGAGCACGACTGGGTGGTGGCCGACAAGACCGGCACCGACACCGGCGTGCGCGCGGACACCGGCCTCGTCACCCGCGACGGGGTCACCGTCGCCTACGCGGCGATCGCCAACTGGGATGCCGCGGACCGAGACGACCCGGACCTTCGCGGCGTCCTCACCCGGATGCGCGAGATCGGCGAAACCATCCGCGCGCGGCTCGAATAGCGGCACTCAGTCCGGCCGGTCGAGTGGGGCGAGCGCCCTGGTGCGAGACCGTCAACTCTTGGAGGCGCCGTCGCCGTCGACCAAGCTGGGGTCCTTCATGGCGAGAGCTGCCGCCTCGGTGCGGGTAGAAGCGCCGAGCTTGCCGAGGATGTTGGACACGTGCACGCTCGCCGTCTTCGTCGTGATGAACAACGCGGACGCGATCTCGCCGTTCGTGCGGCCTTCGGCCAGCAGCCTCAGCACATCGCGCTCGCGCGGCGTGAGCCGCCCGGATCGGCTTTCGGTCCGCGCCGTGCGGGACATCAGCGAGCGGGCGAGTCCCTTCGCCCCGAGAGTGCGAGCGTCGGCGAGGGCGACGTCGGCGACTTCCCGGGCCCGGCGGTTGTCTCCCGACGCGGCCAGCAGTTCCGCGAGGCGTGTGCGGGCGTGTGCCGCGTCATACCGATAGCCCAGCGAGTCGAACATCGTGACCGCATCCGCCGTCCGGGTGAGCGACTCCGCCGGTGGCGCGCCGCGGCCACACCATTCGAAGCGAGCGCGTTCCGCATGGAGCATGGCCAACCAGGCCTGCGACTCGAGGCCCATCGACATGGAGGATCGCCGCATCCCGACGACCCGTTCGGCGTCGTCGACGAGTCGGCTGACGCGGTCGGTCGCCCCGTTCGGCCGCGACCGCTGTGCCGCCGATGCCGACGCGAGGAATCCGGTGAGCTGCGCGGCGAATCGGATCTGCGCGTCGAACGCCTTCAACCGGAACGACGTGTGCATGGCGGCGACCAGTTCGTCGTAGGCGGCGAGCGCGGCGGTGACGTCTCCGCGCTCGCCGGGGACGACGATGCACAGCGAGCCACTGTGGATCGCGGTGAACATGTCGACCGACCACAACGGCTTGAGGCGCCGGGCAGCCTCCCAGGCCGTGTCGCCGTCACCGCGGCGGTACGTCAGTGTCGCCCGGACGACATTCATCATCGCCAGGGCCGTGTCCGGGATCCGTAGGCCGTCGAGCTGCAGCAGACGGTCGGCGCGGTCCCACTCACCGACGAGGATGGAGTAGTAGGCCGACAGGGGCCTGGCCTCCAGCGCGAACGGGCCGGTCGGAAAGTCCTGCTCGACCGCGCGGTCGACCGCCTCTGCCAGCAGGCGGGCGGCCTCGTCGGGCTGATCGGCGCGTGCCATGACGACGGCCAGCTGGTGCAGGGCACGAATCTCCGCGGCCACGTCGTGAGAGCGACGAGCCTGCTCCGCCACGTCGCGCAGCCGGGCGCGTGAGGCGTCGACATCTCCGGCAAGGTCGTCCAGGCGCGCGAGGGTGGTGGCGGCGTTGTTCACCAGATGCGGGATCTCCAGTTCCCGGGCGAGACGGAGCGCCTCGGTCGCCGCCAGTGCGCTTCCGTCGAGTTCGCGTTCGGACAACAGGGCACGCGCCTGCACGGCATACAGCAGCGCCAGCGTCTTGGTGGGCGGTTGCTCCTCGAGTGACGTGATCGATGCGTCGAGGACGGAGAGGGAGATGCCGGGTGTATCGGCCATGAGTTGCGCCTCCACGAGCCCTGCCGCGAGCTTGGCCCGATGGTGCGGGCCGGCAGGCAGGTCGTCATGTGCTGCGCGCAGGA
>CAZMLG010000021.1:0-26524 GCA_964566985.1 uncultured Intrasporangiaceae bacterium | reverse complement strand
TGCCGGCGAACGAGCTCGAGACCGCCTGGTAGAAGGGGTTGGCGAGGATCTGCTCCGCCTTCTGCGGCGTCGTGTGCTGCATCACGACCTCGTCGAACGTGCGCTTCATGTCCAGCATCATCGCCTCGAGCGATCCTCCGGCGGCGGCGTCGATCGAGGTGACCGGGGCCGGCTCGTTGTCCAGATGCGGCAGGCCCATCGCCTGCGCGAGTCGCTTGGCCGGGTCGATCGTGAGCACCGCGACATGACGGCCCGCCTCCGCCGCGCGCAGTCCGATCGCCGCGGCGCTGGTCGTCTTGCCGACCCCGCCGGATCCGCAGCACACGATGGTGCGCACGGACGTGTCCTCGATGAGGACGTCGATGTCGAGGGTGTCCGGGTGCTTCATGCGGCACCCATCTGGTCGCCGAGGGCCTTGGCGAGTTCGCGCAGACCCCCGGCGTCCAACCCCTCGTGCAGGAACGGCAGATGGTAGGTCGGACGGTCCAGGCCTGCGAGTGCGTGACGTTCCCGTTGCTGCATCTCCAGGCGCTCGCCCAGATCCCGCCCGGCCTGCACGAGGCCGCCGACCAGCGTCGGTCCGACCCGCAGGCCGAGGTCGCCCAGGTCGCCTTCCAGGGCGGTCGTGTCGAAGCTCTCGCGCGCGAGCAGGTCGCGGGCGTCCGCGGCCAGCACCGGCGTGCGCTCCTGGTTGACGATGATCGCGCCCACCCGCAGCTCGAGCTCGGTGAGCTCGGTGACCGCATCGAGGGTCTCCTGCACGGGCATCTCCTCCAGCAGGGTGACGATGTGCACCACGGTCTGGGAGGACCGCAGCAGTCGGGTGATCGAATCGGCTTGGTTCTTGACCGGACCCACCTTCGCGAGCCCCGCGATCTCGTGGTTGACGCCGAGGAAGCGGCCGATCCTCCCGGTCGGCGGGGCATCCAACACGACCACGTCGTAGGGGCGTTCGCCGCGATGTCCACGACGTCCGCTGCGGCGTCGCACCGCCTCGTACACCTTGCCGATGAGCAGGACGTCGCGCAGACCGGGCGCGATGGTCGTCGCGAAGTCGACCACTCCGAATCGCTCCAGCAGGCCGCCGGCCATGCCGAGCTTGTAGAACATCTGCAGGTATTCCATGAGCGCGGCCTTGGGGTCGACCGACAGCCCGTAGACGTCGCCCCCGTCGCGGCCGCGGGCCACTTGGATCTCCCGGTCGGCCAGCGGCGGCACGTCGAAGACCTGGCTGATGCCCTGCCGGTCCTCGACCTCGGCCATGAGCACGTGGCGACCGTCCGCGGCGTAGGCCGTGGCGAGGGCGGCCGCGACACTCGTCTTGCCGGTGCCGCCCTTGCCGGTCACCACGTGCAGTCGCACGCCGCGCCACGCCTGACCTGCCATGGACACGACTCTACCGACGTGTCGGGCGTGGTGGTTCAGAACTTCGCCGCCTCGAGCGTGGCGGGGAAGTGCGGGGAGGCCGGGTCGATCAGGTCGAAGTGCCCGGCTCCGGACAGGACCCTCGTCTCCACGGGCCGCGCCGGGGTGCCGACTCGGCGCACATAGGACTGCGACACCTCGAGCGGGACGCGGTCGTCGGCGGTGCCGTGCAGGACCCGCAGGGGGGCGGCGGTGGGGCCGAGCCGTGCGGGATCGGCCGCATCCCACAGGGCCGGGTCCTCGTCGCGGGTGCATCCGAACAGCGCATCGGCGGCGTCCCCGTCCAGGCCGAGGCGTTCGACGAGCTCGAGGTCGAGACAGCCGGCGAGAGAGACTCCTCCGGTCACCCCGCGCGCCTCGGGTTGATGCAGCAGCCATCCGGTCAGGTGGCCGCCGGCAGAATGGCCCACGATCACGACGTCGTCGGGCAGCGCAGATCGCTCGCGCACCGCGGCCAGGGCGCGGCGCACGTCGGCCGCCATGTCCCGCCACCCGCCTCGCGGGGCGCGGCGGTATTCGATTGCGGCGACGTCGAATCCGTGCTCTGCGAAGGCGACGGCCTGCCGCCCGGCATGAGCGCGGTCATAGGTCGGTCGCCAGAACCCGCCGTGGATCAGCACGGCGGTGACCTGTCGTGGTGCACCGGTGGCACGGCGGACGTCGAAGACCTGATCGGCATGGTCTCCGTAGGGCACGGTAGCGTCGGGGGCAGCGGCGTCCGAGGGGGGAACGGGTGTCATGTGACCCAGGTTACGTTCGGGTATCAAGACACGGCATTTGTTTCATTTTCTTGCTGATATCGTCTCACTAAGCGCAACGAAGCGCGATGACGTGAAGGTAGGAGGTCAGGTATGCAGCAGGAGCCGCTGCGTCCGGTCAAGGGGACCGGCGCACCCCATGTCGTGATCGTCGGAGCCGGCATGGTCGGTCTGTCCACGGCCTGGTTCTTGCAGGAGCGCGGGGTGGAGGTCACGGTCGTCGACCGGACCGGTCCCGCCGCGGGAAGCTCGTGGGGCAATGCCGGGTGGATCTCACCGGGCCTGGCCGTGCCGCTGTCCGAACCCTCGGTCATCAAGACCGGCCTGCAGTCCCTCGTCGATCCGGACTCGCCGCTGTACATCCCGATGAAGCCCGATGCGGGCCTGATCTCCTTCCTGCTCGGATTCGCCCGCCGCTGCACCATCGGGCAGTGGATGAAGACGATGAAGGCCTACGTGCCGGTCAACGACCGCGCGATCGAGACCTACCAGTTCCTCGAGGACAACGGCGTGAAGTCGCACGCGCACGACGCGCCGATCATGGCCGCGTTCCGGCACGCGGAGGACGCCAAGGGGCTCGAGCACGAGGTCGAACTCATCCGCAAGGCCGGGCTCGACCTGGACACCCGGGAGATCGACAACGCCGAGTTGCGCTCCGAGCTGCCGATCATCAGTCCTGACGTGGAGCGCGGCATCCGTATCGGCGGGCAGCGCTACATCAACCCGGGTGAATACGTGCACGCCATGGCGGACGCCGTCCAGGAGCGCGGCGGCACGCTGGTCTTCGGCCGGTCCGCGCGGGCGCTGCGGCACGGCCCGGAGGGCGTGACGGTCGAGACGGTCGGCGGCGGCCCGGTGTCCGGCGACGCCGTGGTGCTGGCGACCGGTGCCTGGCTGCCCGAACTGGCCAGGCGCTGTGGCGTCAAGACGGCGTTGCGCGCGGGACGCGGCTACAGCTTCTCCGTCGGTGTCACCGACGAGGCCGCCCGTCCGGTGCCGTGCTCGGTCTACTTCCCGGCGGAGCGCATCGCGTGCACGCCGATCGGTGACCGACTGCGCGTCGGCGGCACCATGGAGTTCGCCGGCGTCGACGACCCGATGCATCCCGAGCGTGTCGACGCGATCGTCAAGGGTGGGCGCCCGCTGCTGTCCGGCGTCGACTGGGGCGACCGGCAGGACGTGTGGGTCGGCGGCCGCCCGGTCACGGTCGACGGCCTCCCGCTCATCGGCGGCACCGACGTGCCGCGGGTCTACAGCAACGGCGGTCACGGGATGTGGGGCATCACCCTCGGCCCGATCAGCGGCAAGCTGCTCGCCGAGCAGATGGTCACGGGCAAGACACCCGACGAGCTGCTCCCGTTCGACCCCACCCGCTGAATACCTCTGCCCGGATGACCACTTCCGTCCGAAGTGACCACCTATTGGTGCATGTTTGGGGCGAAAGTGGTCATCCGGGGCGCGGGCTTACCCTGTGATCATGACGAAATGGGAATACGCCACCGTGCCGCTCATCGTGCATGCCACCAAGCAGATCCTCGACCAGTGGGGCGAGGACGGCTGGGAGCTCGTGCAGGTGCTGAGCGGGCCCAACGACAACCTGGTCGCCTACCTCAAGCGACCCCAGGAAGGATGACATGTCTCGCGTCGAAGATCGCCTGAAGGAGTTGGGGCACACCGTGCCTCAGGTCGCCGCGCCCGTCGCGGCCTACGTGCCCGCCCTGCGCGACGGCAACACGGTGATGACCTCGGGTCAGTTGCCGGTCGTCGACGGCGCGCTGCCCGCCACCGGCAAGGTCGGTGCGGAGGTGAGCCCGGAGGACGCCAAGGGGTATGCCGAGACCTGCGCGCTCAACGCGATCGCTGCGGTGAAGTCCCAGGTCGAGGATCTGGACAAGGTCAAGGTCGTCAAGGTCGTCGGATTCGTCGCGAGCGATCCGTCGTTCACCGGCCAACCGGGCGTCATCAACGGTGCGAGCGAGCTGCTCGCCAACGCCTTCGGCGACAACGGTTCTCACGCGCGTTCGGCCGTCGGTGTGGCCGTGCTGCCGATGGATTCGCCGGTCGAGGTCGAGATCACCGTGACGGTGCAGGACTGACATGAGTGACCCGTCCGGCACGCGGACTCTGCAGTTCCCCGTGCCGGAGATGATCGCCGACGACGCGATCGCGTGGATCGAGGGCGGCCGGCCCGAGGGGCCGGCCGCCCGGTCCGCATCGACGGTGATGGTGCTGCGCGACGGGAGCCACGGCATACCGGGGGATTCGAAGGCGGCGTCCGGGTGCCCCCAGGTCTTCATGCTGCGGCGGGTCTCCTCGATGGCCTTCGCGCCCTCCATGTGGGTGTTTCCCGGCGGCGGTGTGGATGCGCGAGACGCCGGGATCGAGCTGCCGTGGGCCGGCCCGTCGCCGAGCGAGTGGGGCGCACTCATGCAGAGCCCTCCACAGATTGCCCAGCAGTTCGTGATCGCTGCGGCCCGAGAGGTCTTCGAGGAGTGCGGAGTGCTCCTCGCCGGGCCGGACACCGGCTCCGCGGTCGTCGATGTCGCCGGCGACGAATGGCGCCGTGAGCGGGACGCCCTGCTGTCCAAGGACCAGTCGTTCGCGCAGTTGCTCGCTCGACGGGGGCTCGTGCTGCGCTCCGACCTGCTCACGGTGCGTGACCACTGGATCACTCCGGAATGCGAACCGCGGCGCTACGACACGTGGTTCTTCGCGGCGCGGCTGCCCGACGGGCAGCATCCCGACGACGACACCAGCGAGGCCGATCACGGCGGATGGGTCGACGCGAACCACCTGCTGGACGAGGCCGAATCCGGTGCCGCGCAGCTGCTTCCGCCGACCATCGTGCAGTTGCGGACCCTCGGCCGTGCGCCTGATGTCGACGCGGTGATGGGCTGTCGGTCCCACATCCTGCCGGCGATGCCGGTGCCGGCGAGGACCGACGACGGGCTGGTCATGCAGGTGACGGTGACCGATGACTGACGCGAATCTCGGTGCGGCTCAGCCCTTCGCGAGGGCCTGCAGACGGGCGTAGTCGCCGTTGAACCAGTTCTTGTCCACCGGGGAATCGGTGAATTGCCAGAAGGTGTAGTAGGGCCAGCCGCCGGGAAGCGCACCCGGGGAATCGCCCCAGGACGCGAAGTCGAGCGGATTGGTCTGGCTGAAGGCCGTCGAATTGCCGGTGCAGGTCGACCAGAAATTGCTGCTGGTGTAGATCACGATGTCGCGGCCGGTCCGTGCGCGATATGTGTCGCTGAAGGAGGCGATCCAGTCCACCATCTGTGACTGGCTCAGCCCATAACACATGGCGCCGTAGGGATTCGATTCCATGTCGAGCATGCCGGGAAGGGTCTTCCCATCGCTCGACCACCCACCTCCGTTGTCGACGAAGTAGTTCGCCTGGGTGGCTCCGCCGGTCGTGTTCGGCGTCGCGAAGTGATAGGCGCCGCGGATCATGCCCTGGTTGTAGGACCCGTTGTATTGCTGTGCGAAATAAGGGTTCTGATAGTAGGCGCCCTCGGTGGCCTTCGTGTAGGCCCAGCGGACACCCTGTGACCAGTAGGATGCCCAGTCGACATTGCCTTGATAGGACGCTACGTCGATCCCGAGCACCTGCTCGGACGCGGCCTGCGGGGTGACCGTCGGCGGGCCGGACCCGTGACGCGCCTTCTGCGACCAACCGGCATACGCACCACCGCTCTTGGTGACACCCGCCTTCCGGGCCTTCGTGGTCGGGGTGGGCACGGTGGAGCGTGTCGGATGAGTTCCGGTGGCCGCCACGGCCTGAGTGGATGCGGCCAGACCGAGGCAGCCGAGGCCGAGGGCCAGGGCGGCGGGCAGACGGTGACGAAGCATGGATGGGCTCCTTGATCCTGCGGTTCGGGGGTGGAGAACCATCCGCACGTTAGGACGCGAATCGTCAGGGGGTCACCGATGGGGCGTCAAATCTTGGCAAAGAGGGCGTCAACAACTCCGGAGTGCGTCGCGCACCGCGCCTCAATCCAGGCTACGGAAGAGACCGCCGAGTCCGCTTCGTCCGTTGTCGGTGTCCTCGCCCCGGTCGGCGTTCTTCATGATCGCCGTGGACAGCCCCTCGATCGTCATGGACTGCAGGATCACGTCACCGTCGCCCTCCAGCGTGGCCAGCGACAGCCCCTCTCCGCCGAAGACGCCGTTCATGAGCGTCTGTGCGCTCAGGCCGCCGATGCGCTCCACTCCGTAGCGCACGGAGTCCTGGAAGGCCACGACGCACCCGGTGTCGACCTGCAGTTTGCCGCCGTAGTCGGCCGGGTTGAGTTCGATGAAATTGCCGGCGCCGGCGACGAGCACCGTGCCGGTGCCGGCGAACTTCTCCAGAATGAACCCCTCGCCACCGCGCAACCCGGAGCGCAGGCCGGTGAACGCGATGTCCATGTCGACGGTGCTCTCGGCCGCCACGAAGGCGTCCTTCTCGGCATACCACCCGCGGGAGCCGTCCAATTCCAGCGCACGCATCTCGCCCGGCAGGACGCCGGCAAAGCTCACCAGCCCGTGACCCCCTGTGGCACGGTAGTACTGCAACGCAAGGCTTTCCCCGGCCATCACGCGTTTGCCGACCTCCATCGCGCGGGACAGGAATCCCCCTGCGCCGCCGGACGAGGTGCCGCCGTCCGGCTTGAGCAGGTGGGTCTCCATCGACACGTCGACGGTCTTCCAGAGGAACTTGCCGGCTTCGCTGTAGACCTGCTGGCCCGGCTCGAGGCTGCAGATCGCCAGTTGCATCGCGTTGCCCACGATCTGGTGAGACAAGGTCATCGGTGCCCCCTGATCCGACGGATACGTAGGCCGTGATCATATCGCGGTCGGTGTCTCGCGAAGGGCGTTTCACGATCGTCTCGGAGGCACCGCTCGGTGGGGCGGAGGCACCACTCGGTGTCAGCCGGTGGCCAGGACCTTCAACCGGGCGTAGGTGCCGTTGAACAGGTCGTGGTCGATGGTGTCCGCGGCGTACTGCCAGAAGGTGTAATAGGGCCAGCCGCCGGGCAGGGTGCCCGGGGTGGAGGCCCATCGGGCGATCCACAGGGGATTGGTCTGGTTGAACTTCGTCGAGTTGCCGGTGCACTTCTTCCACCAGTTGTCGCTGGTGTAGATGACCGCGTCGCGCCCGGTGAGCGTGCGGTAGCGCTTCGTGAATGCGGTCACCCACTTCACCATCTGCTTCTTCGTGAGGCCGTAGCAGGCCGCGCCGTAGGGACTCGCCTCCATGTCGAGCATGCCGGGCAGGGTCGAGCCGTCGGCCTTCCAGGCGCCACCGTGCTTCACGAAGTAGTTCGCCTGTGCCTTGCCGCCGGTCCAGCTCGGGTTGGCGAAGTGATAGGCGCCGCGCAGCATTCCGGCCTTCTTCGCGCCGTTGAACTGCGCGGTGAACGTGTCGCTCTGATAGTAGGTGCCCTCGGTCGCCTTGACGTAGGCGAATCGGTAGCCCTGACTCCGGTAGTGCGACCAATCGACGTTGCCCTGGTAGGCCGAGACGTCCATTCCCGTCACCCCGGAACGCTGTTGCAGCGGGGCGGACGGGCCGGTGGTGATCGGGCCCGGGCGGCGCACCGGGCCGGTGCGCATCCGGTCGGGGCTCATGCGGGAGGAGTGCTTCGCCTGCGACCACCCGGCGTATCCGCCGCCGTCCGGGGTGATGCCGGCGGCCGAGGCGGCGGCGTTGGGGTGGCGCGGTGCGGGACGGGAGTCGCCGGGGACGGCGGCGGCCGCCGAGCCGGTGACGGCGAGGCCTGCCGCGGCGGTGGCGGCGACGGCGAGGGGCGTGATGCGACGCATGATATTCACGTGATTCCTGTGGTTGATGTAGCCACATGGGACGCTAGACCCTTCGGGCGGGCCGCCGCCAGCCCTTCACGAGTCAAGGATTGGTAAGGATTGTCGATTGCTAGCGTGTCGTGCGTGACAGACGACGCAACGCCGTGGAGCGGCGGACAGATCACCGAGCACGCACACGTCGTGCTCTGCCCCAACCCCGGCCCGATGACGCTCGACGGCACCAACACCTGGGTGCTGCTGACTCCGGCCGACCACCAGGCGGTCGTCGTCGACCCCGGCCCGCTGCACGAGGGGCACCTGCAGGCGGTCCTCGCGCTGGTGCGCTCCCACGGGGCCGAGGTCGCCATGACGCTCGCGACGCACCACCACGAGGACCACGTCGAGGGTGTGCCGCGCTGGCAGGAGCTCACCGACGCCCCGGTGCGCGGCGGCGGCTTCGGCGAGCCGTTCACCGAGCACGAGTCGCTCATGTGCGCCGGGCTGACGATCGAGGTGATCCCGACCCCGGGCCACACCGGCGACTCGGCGTCGTTCGTGGTGCCGCAGGAGTCGCTGCTGCTGACCGGCGACACCGTGCTGGGGCGCGGGACCAGCATCGTGGCCCACCCCGACGGCAACCTCACGGCCTACCTCGACTCGCTGCACCGGCTACGCCGGACCGCCGGGGAGCGCCGACTCGTCCTCGGCCCGGCGCACGGGCCGACCGCGCCCGATGCGGCACCCGTGCTCGACCACTACCTGCAGCATCGCCAGGAGCGGCTCGACCAGGTGCGAGCGGCGCTGAGCGCGGGAGCCTCCGACGCGGACGACGTCGCGCAGGCGGTCGTGGAGCGGGTGTATGCCGAGGTGCCGCGCGACGTGTGGCCCGCGGCGAAGGCGACGGTCCGCGCCCAGCTGGAGTATCTCGAGGGCTGACCCCCGGCGGGGGCTCAGTGCGCGCGGCGCTTCAGGCGGTCGACGTCGATCAGGGTGACCGCGCGGGCCTCGAGCTTGATCCAGCCACGCGAGGTGAAATCGGCCAGTGCCTTGTTGACCGTCTCGCGGGAGGCACCCACGAGCTGGGCGAGTTCCTCCTGGGTGAGGTCGTGCGGCACGAGGACGCCGTCGTCCGACGGGCGGCCGAACCGCTGCGACAGGTCGAGCAGCGCCTTGGCGACGCGGCCGGGCACGTCGGTGAACACCAGGTCGCCCAGCGCCTCGTTGGTGCGTCGCAACCGCCGGGCGAGGGCCCGCAGCATCATCATCGCGACCTCGGGGCGGTCGCGCACGAAGTCGGTCATCGCCTCGTGGGCGATGCCGACCAGCTCGGTGTCGGCCACCGCGGTCGCGGTGGCCGTGCGGGCACCGGGGTCGAACAGGCTCAGCTCACCGAGGATCTCGCCCTTGCCGAGCACCGCGAGGAGGTTCTCCCGGCCGTCGGCCGACCGTCGCCCGAGCTTGACCTTCCCGTCGGTGATCACATAGAGCGAGTCGCCCTGTTCACCCTCCTCGAAGAGCACTCGCCCGCGAGGAATCCGGGACTTGGTCATCGACGCGAGCAGTGCCTCCGCGGTCGCGTCGTCCAGAGCAGCGAACAATGGCGCCTTGCGCACAGCCTCGGTATCCACGCGGCCAGTCTGCCATGCGGATGACGCGAAGTGACGGACTACACATAGTCTCGGATGTCGTGAAGCCCTTGGACGTGTCATCGGAGAGCCCCGTCGGACGCACCCGCCGCGCCCGCAAGATGTATCGCGCGCTGCACGCGCAGTATCCCTACGCTCACTGCGAGCTCGACTTCTCGACGCCGCTGGAGCTGCTCGTCGCGACGATCCTGTCCGCGCAGACCACCGACGTCGGGGTCAACAAGGTCACCCCGACCCTGTTCCGCCGCTACCCCGACGCCACCGCGTATGCCGAGGCCGACCGCACCGAACTCGAAGAGCTGTTGCGCCCGACCGGCTTCTATCGCGCCAAGACGAACTCGGTGATGAAGCTCGGCCAGGCGCTGGTCGAGAACTTCGACGGCGAGGTGCCCGGCCGACTGAAGGACCTGGTCACCCTGCCCGGAGTCGGTCGCAAGACCGCCAACGTGGTGCTCGGCAACGCCTTCGGCGTGCCCGGCATCACCGTGGACACCCACTTCGGGCGGCTCGCGCGCCGCTTCGGCTGGACCACCGAGGACGACCCGGTCAAGGTCGAGCACGAGGTCGGGGCGCTGTTTCCGCGCAGGGACTGGACCATGCTCAGCCACGTCGTCGTCTTCCACGGCCGGCGCATGTGCCATGCCCGCAAGCCGGCCTGCGGCGTGTGCCCGGTGGCACGCTGGTGCCCGGCCTACGGTGACGGGGAGATCGACCCCGAGAGGGCCCGCAAGCTGCTCAAGTTCGAGCTCGCACCGGGCCGCGAACTCGCGCACACCGTCGCTGCCGCCGGAGAGAAGTGAGGCCCCGATGAATGCGGCGCGCGCGTCGGAGCCGGACTGGCTGCGCCGACTGCAGGAGCGGGCGCACGGTGAGGAGTCGTTCTTCGCCGCGGGCGCGGCGCGCGCGGGGTCCGGGCGGCGTTCGGCGGTGCTCATGCTCTTCGGGCCGGCCGACGAGGGCGAGGATGTCGTGCTCACCCAGCGCGCGGAATCGATGCGCACCCACGCCGGTCAGGTCGCCTTCCCGGGCGGCTCGGTCGATCCGGGTGACCGGGACCCGGAGGAGACCGCCTTGCGCGAGGCGGCCGAGGAGATCGGTCTGGCCTCGGAGGGGGTCGAGGTGCTGGGGCCCCTGCCGACGATCCCGCTGAGCGTGACCGGCTTCCGGGTCACCCCTGTGCTCGCCTGGTGGAGCACCCCATCGCCCATCCGGGCCGAGAACCCGGCCGAGGTCGCGCGGGTCGCGCGGATCCCGCTGCGTGACCTGGTGGACCCGGCACACCGCTTCACCTCGGTGTGGCGGGAGGGATCGTTCGCCGCGCCCGCGTTCGAGGTCGACGGGCTCTACATCTGGGGATTCACCGCGATGATCCTCGACGCGACGCTGCAGATGGCCGGGCTCGAGGTGCCGTGGGACACCGAGGACCGGCGGCCGGTGCCGGAGCGCTACCTGCGCCGGTGAACGGCCTACGCCGCGGGCGGTATGCCGTCAGCTCGCCTTGGGCGGCTTGATCGCCGACACGGTCTGCTGAGCGTTGCTGATCGTCTTCTGCGGCTTGCCCTGGATCTTCTTGAGGGCGCTCACGCCCACGAGCGCGAGGATCAGCGTGATCAGCAGCAGTGCCCCGCCCACGATGAGGAAGCCGAGCCAGATCGGCAGTCCGCCCGAGTGAATGCCCCAGGCGGCGGCGGTGAGGAAGAATGCGAAGGCGAAGAGCCCGAGCAGACCGGCCCCCGCCAGCAGGGCCCCACCCTTGACCCCCTTGGCGATGTCGGCCTTGATCTCCATCTTGGCCAGGGCGACCTCGCCCTTGACGATCGCGGAGATGTCACCGGTCGCGTCCGCGACCAGCTGGCCGAACGTGCGCTCCGTCCCCTTGGTGCTCACAGCCATCGGATAACTCCTGACGTTGATGGTCGGCTCCCGCGCGGGTCGGTTGGCCCACGTCTCACGACATGAGGTTATCGACAACCGGGCCTCGCGTCGCGCTTCGGGGCTACTCGGGAGTCGCGCCGGCGTCACCGTGGGCCTGCGCGAGGGCTCGCTCACGGTAGAAGCGGTTGCGTCGCAGCAGCACCACGGAGGCCAGGCATGCGGCGATCACCGACCCTCCGAGCACCCCGAGCCGCACGTGCTCGTCGGTGGCCGATCCATCGCCGAAGGCCAGCTCGCCGATGAGCAGCGACACGGTGAACCCGACGCCGGCCAGCATGCTCAGCCCGAACATGTCCGTCCAGGTCACGTCGTCGCCGAGATCGGCCCTCGTGAGGCGCGACATGAGGAACGTGCTGCCGAGGACCCCGATGGTCTTGCCGCAGACCAGCCCGATGACCACGCCGAGCGTCACCGGGTCGCGCAGGGCGGCGCCGAACCCGCCGCCGACGACCGTCACGCCGGCGGCGAAGAACGCGAAGACCGGCACGCACAGCCCGGCCGACACCGGACGCAGCAGGTGGCCCAGGCGAGCCGACAGGGACGTGCGCTGCGACTCCGGGTCATCCGGTCGCCCGGTCGGGGTGAGCAGACCCAGCAGCACCCCGGCGATGGTCGCGTGGATCCCGGAGCGCAGCATGAGCACCCAGGTGAGGACCCCGAGCGGCACCAGCACCCACCACGGGTGCCACCCGGTGCGGGTGAGTGCGGCGTAGGCCGCCAGCGGGATCACCGTGAGGGCCAGCAGCCCGAGGTGCAGGTCGCTGGTGTAGAAGATCGCGATGATCGTGATCGCGATGAGGTCGTCGACGACCGCCAGGGTCAGCAGGAAGGTGCGCAGGGCGGACGGCAGGTGGCTGCCGATGACGGCGAGCACCGCGAGCGCGAACGCGATGTCGGTCGCGGCGGGCACCGCCCACCCCACCAGGGCGCCGTCGTCGACCAACTGCACCACGGTGTACAGCACCGCAGGCACCGCGACCCCGCTCGCGGCCGCGACGATCGGCACGGCCGCCCGGGCCGGGTCGCGCAGGTCGCCGTGCCGGAACTCCTGCATCAGCTCCAGGCCGACCACGAAGAAGAAGATGGCGAGCAGGCCGTCGGACGACCAGTGCGCCAGGTCGAGATCCAGGCCCAGGAAGGAGGGGCCGACGGTCAGTTCCCGCAGCGAGGTGTAGGCCGACCGCCAGGGGGTGTTGGCCCAGATGACGGCGACGGCGGCAGCGCCCAGCAGGAGCATCCCGCCGACGGTCTCCTGGCGCAGCAGGTCGCTGATGCGGACGGTCTCTCGGACGTCGGCGCGAGGGGCGAACAGGCGCGGTCTGCGCGGCATACGGTGGTCCTTCCGGGGTCGACGACTGCGACGCCGACCAGACTTCCCGGCACACCAGCGCCCTCGCGAGCACGTCACCAGCCTACCGAACCGGCGGCCGGCACCGTGTCACCGTCGGGGTCGCCACATCGGGATCATCGGTGGCGCGCCCTCGGGCAGGTCCAGGGCACGCTCGGGGTCGAAGCCGAAGTGGGCGTAGATCGGCACATTGGCCGGCGTGCTCGACTCCAGGTAGGCCGGCACCCGACCGGCGTCGGCCCGTGCGATCCCCGCGCGCAGCAGCGCCGATCCCGCGCCGCCGCCCTGAGCAGCCGGATCGACCCCGACCGATGCGAGATACCAGTGCGGCGTGGTGGGGTGGCGAGCCACGACGGCGGCCTTGAACCGGCCGGCGGCCGTCAGCCGGCCGTGGAAGGCCGCGAGCATCCCCGGCATCATCACGAGTTGGTCGACGATCCCGGGACCGGAGAAGGTCGGAGGCTTCCAGAGCGCGGCCCCGACGATGCGCGTGCCACGACATGCCACGTCGATCACGCCGGTGCGCCGGTGGTCGGCGAAATTCGTCGCGAAGAAGCGGGCCAGTCGCCGGTCGAGGTGAGATCGCCCTTCGAGCATCCACCTCATCTGCGGGTCGTCGCGGAAGGCGCGCGTGAGCACCTCGACGGTCGCGTCCCGGTCGGCGCGACGGGCCGGTCGCACGGTCGGATCGTGGTCCCCCATGGCTCACAGCGTAGGGGACGGGGTGGCGCACCGGGGGGCTCAGCGCAGCCCGAGGTGTCGGGCCGCCTCTCGGAACGTGTCGGCGGCGAGGGCGTCCGGCGGCTCGAACGATCCCTTGAGTTGCCCAAGGACGTCCAGGCCGACGAGACCGAACACCTGCGCCCAGGAGTGCAGGAACCGCACCAGCAGGTCGGGCGACAGGCAGACACCTGTGGCCTGTGCGAGCGCGCGGGCCTGACGGGTGAGCGTGGCGTTCATCGGCGCGGTCTCCTGCGGGTCGAGGCGGCCCGTGGCCTCGGCGTGGGCGACGACCTTCAGCAGGGCGATGGCCGCCCGGCCCGCCGGGGCGATCGTCTCCGGGGGCGCGTGGTAGCCGGGCACGGCGCTGCCGTAGAGCAGCAGGTATTCGTGCGGGTGCTCGCGTGCCCATCGATGGAAGGTCTCGAGGCCGCGGACGAACCGCCGGGTCGGGGTGCCGCGTCCACCGACCGCCTCCTCCACGCGGGCGCCGACGGCGTCGTAGGACTCGATGATGAGGGCGGTCATCAGGTCGTCCCGGCTCGCGAAGTAGCGATAGACGGCGGAGGAGACCATGCCGACGTCTCGGGCGACGGCCCGCAGTGACAGTCCGGCGGCGCCGTCGGTGGCGGGCCGTGATGAATCTCGTCTCACCGCGGGGCGAAACACAGTGGGTGCGCAACGCCCGGGCGAACACGCGGGTGAGCCTGCGGATCGGGCGCACGGCCACGGCATACACGGCCGTCGAGGTGCCCGACGACGCCAAGACGCCGTTGTTGCGCGCCTACCTGAAACGATGGGGCTGGGAGGTCAAGCCGTTCTTCGCGCCCGTCACCGCCCGGTCGTCGGATGAGCAGTTCGCAGGCGCCGCATCCGATCACCCGGTCTTCCGGCTGGACCCGGCGAGCTGAGGACGGTGGGCGGGTGGCGCCTTCCCGGCCGCCACCCGCCTCTCGTCACCAGTGGTGCCGCACGTCGACGACGAGCCGTTGGGCACCGTCGGCGTCGTGCAGGACGAAGATTCGCATCGGCAACCGAGCCCGGACCCCGAGCGCGATCGTCGTGCGGCCCTCGAACGACCCGGCGAGGGCAACCTGCCGGAATGTGTTGTATCCCTTCACTTTCACCAGCTGACGCGGGTTGTTCGGGTGATACGTCAGGTGTCCCGCGCGGTCGTGCACGGGCGCGTTGATGACGAGCCGGATGTCGGCGCCGCCGCGGACGGGCACCTTCTGCCCCGAGCCGGGTGCCTTCACCGATGAGACATAGGTGGCCTTGTATCCGACTGTGCGAGCGCCGGATCGGCCTAGATCGACGACCATCCGGTCGAAACAGGCGTGCCTGCCCGCACGGATGTCGGTCACCGGATGGGTGGTCGTGGAGGCCGAGGACTTCTGCAACGACCCCCAATCCACCGTGGGACACGAGGTCGCGGCACTACTGGGTGCCGCCTGGGCGATCCCGAGACCGGTGAGGCCGGCGGCAGCCGTGACGGTGGCTGCGCCGATGGCGACCCGGCGACGGGTTCGGGAACGAGTTGCTGACGGGATGTCTGTGGTGAACATGTCGTTCCCTCCTTCCTGGATGAGGTATGGACGTTCCATGGGAGTCGGTGGTTGTCATCCGGCTGAGCACCAATCCGGCCGGCCGGTGCAGTCGCCGCGCCGCACGGCAATTGCGTCATAACGCAACGGAGCGTCAACATTCGTAACGGATCCGGACCGGAGTTGACGGTTCGTCGCGTTATAGCGTGCCGAGCTGCACTGGACGTCGGTTGCCGCGCGACGGCTCACCCGGGTCAGGCGTTCCGCGTCGTGCCACGAGCCGCACGGCATACAGTGGTGGGCGTGTCCGAACCCGCGCGTGCCGTCGCCGCCCTGGCGTCCCTGCCCGGCGTGACCGAGGCCGTCGACTCGGCGCGGGAGGTGTGCACGCAGTTGCGGTGGCATCAGGCCCTGCGGCGCCGCATCCCCGAGGCCGCGACCGAAGGACGGGTGCGTGGCGCGAAGGCGACCGCCGATCTCGACGGCGCCGAGGTCGACACGGGCACGGTGCGTGATCTCTTCCGCGGAGCCACCCGATGGCCGCAGGAGCCCGGCCCCGTCGAGCGGACCCTGCGGGGAGCCGTCCAGGTCACGGCCGAGACCGAGCATCTGCTGCCGATCGTCACCACGGCGCCGGCGCAGGCCCTCGCGCGGCTGCATGTCGCCGCCGCCGCGCCCGTGCTGTCCGACGACCAGGTCGGCCGGCCCCGCCTCGACGGGGAGGAGTGCCGTGAGCTGACCGAGCTGGGCCTCGCCGAGGACGCGGCCGCGGCGCGAGCACGACTGCAGGGGGTCATCGACCTGGTCACCCACCAGGACCGGGCGCCGACCTTGCTCGTCGCCGCCGTCGCCCACGCCGAGATCGCGTGCGCGAGGCCCTTCGTGCACGGGAATGGGCTGGTGGCAAGAGCTTTCGAGCGGATGGTGGTGCAGTCCGGCGGGCTCGACCCGACCGGCGTCGCCATCATCGAGGCCGGGCGCGCACGCAAGAGCACGGCGGACTACCTCGGCGCACTCTCCGCCTACGCCGGAGGCGGGACCGAGGGCGTGCGACTGTGGCTCCTCGAATCCGCCGACGCGCTGCAGGCGGGCGTGCGCGCGGGGATGCGGATCTGTGACGCCGTGCTGGCCGGGCGCCTGAGCGGGCTCTGACCGCTGCGCGAACCGCGGCCCGGTCGAGCCGTATTGTCCGCCAACTGGGCGCGAAGAACAACCCCTTGATCGGGCCCCCGGGATGGGGTAGACCTGATGTCACAAGACGACGGACGGGAGTCCGACGACCACCGCGACCGAACCGGGCACCCACGCGCAGCCAGTTCACTGTTTGGACAGTACGCATCGGACATCGGATCCGTGCGACAAGCCAAGAATGCACGCTTGGTCACCCGGCACAGGTCACGGTCGATGGCGCCTCACCGAAGTGAGGCGCCATCATTTTGCGCCGCGTCGGCTCGACCGGATGACGACGTCTCGGGTGAGCCGGATGCCGAGTCCCCAGGGCATCGGAGACCGGCCCTCGCCTCAAGGGACTCCCCTCATCCACACCCCTCGAGTGCTGAAGGCCGGCCTCCACAGATACTGACGGAGCATGCCGTGTGCCGGTTCCATTGCGTTTGGATGAGGGCATGTCCAGCGATCACCGCGCTCACGTCGTCGCCGTCCAAGGGGTCGGAGGAGGTGCCGGTGCGAGTGTGCTCGCCGCCGCCCTCGGCGTCCGCGCCGCCGCACGCCACCGGTCCGTGTGTCTGGTCGACCTCGACGATCTCACGGGGGCGCTCGACGTGCTGCTGGGCGCGGAGACCGTGCCGGGCCTGAGATGGCCCGACCTGGCCGGCGCGGTCGGGGAGATCGTCGCCGCGTCGGTGCGCGACCGGCTTCCCACGCTCGGCGTCGACGGGCCGCGAATCCTTGCCCACGGCCTACGACGCCCGCCGATGCCGGGCGACCTGCCGCACCGCGTCGTGTGCGCCCTCCGACGGGGATTCGACCTGGTGGTCCTCGACCTGCCTGCTCGCGCCCGGCCGCCCTGTCCGGTCGACGACCACCTGCTCGTCCTGCGGGCGCGGGCGGCGGCGGTCGCCGCGGCGACCGCGTGCTGTCACCGGATCGAGGCCGACACGGGCACGGCCCGCGACCCACGGCACGCCGTTCCGCGCCTGGTCGTGCGAGACGGGAGAGGGGCCGCGTCCGCGTCGATCGCCCGTGCCCTCGACCGGCCGCTCGCGCTCGCCCTGCGCAGCGACTCCACCCTCGCGCGTGATCTCGAGCGAGGGGCACCGCCGGGGTCACGGCGCCGCACCCACCTGGCCCGGGCCGCGGACCATCTCCTGGACGCGACGGAGGAGCCGTGAGTGTCGGCGACGCACTGTGGCGTCAGATCCGCGCCGGCCACGATCCCACCCGGGATCGGGTCGGTGAGTTGGCCGAGCTGGACTCCGCCGTGCTGGGCTCGGGCAGTGTCCGGCGCCTTCGACACCAGCTGACCGCCGACGTCTTCGGGGCCGGGCCGCTGCAGGACCTGCTGGCCGACTCCGACGTCACCGACGTGCTCGTCAACGGCACACGGGGAGCGTGGGTCGATCGCGGCGACGGCCTGGAGCCCGCGTCGATCGACGTGCCCGACGCCGAGGCGGTGCGGCGCCTCGCCGTGCGGCTGGCGACCTTGGCCGGCCGTCGTCTCGACGAGACCAGTCCCTACGTCGACGGGCTCTTGCCCGGTGGCGTCCGGTTGCACGCCGTGCTCCCGCCCCTGGTCGACGATGCCGCACACATCAGCCTTCGGGTGCCGCGCAGCACCCTGCTGCGCCTGGACGACCTGGTCGCGTCCGGGTCACTGGACCGGGCGGCCGCCGACCTGCTTCGCGCCCTCGTCGCCGCCAAGGCGGCCTTCGTCGTCACCGGGGGCACCGGGTCCGGCAAGACCACGCTCCTGTCGGCGATGCTGGGGGAGGTCGATCACCGCCAGCGCATCGTCGTGGCCGAGGACGTGCGTGAGTTGGCGGTCGATCATCCGCACGTGGTGCGTCTCGAGGGGCGTTCGCCCAATGTCGAGGGCACCGGGGAGATCTCGCTCACCACACTGGTGCGTCAGTCGTTGCGGATGCGGCCGGATCGGCTGGTCGTCGGCGAGGTGCGAGGCGCCGAGGTGCGCGAGCTGTTGAGCGCGCTGAACACCGGCCATGAGGGCGGCTGCGGCACGGTGCACGCCAATGCCTGCGCCGATGTCGTCGCCCGGTTCGAGGCCCTCGGCGCTCTCGCCGGCATGCCGCAGGCGGCCGTCCACGCCCAACTCGCCAGCGCCATCAGCGTCGTCGTCCACCTACGACGTCACCGCGACCGGCGGCAGGTCGACGAGATCGGCATCCTCGACTGGGAGGGCTCTCGCCTGGCCGTCCGTCCGGCAATGCTGCGTGACGGGGATCGTCTCGTCGCGGCATCCGCCTGGCCACGACTGGCCGCGACCGTCGCGCTCGCCCCGGACGGCCCCTGATGGCGTGGTGGCTCCTGCTGGTGCCCGCCGCGGTCCTGCTGTGGCCGCGCCGTCCGCAGCCGCTGCCCGCGAACGGCCGCCCCTCCTCGAAGAGCTCGCGGCCACGACGGGGCCGGTTGTGGCGTCGCCGGGGCACCTCGGCACGCCCTTCCGCCACGGTGCTCGCCGTGCTCGAACTGGTGGCGCCGTCACTGGCCGCCGGGGTGCCTCCACCTCGTGCCGTGGCCACCTCGATCGACCTCGTCACCGGCCCGATGGATCCCACGCCGCTGCGCGACGACCTGTGTGCGGTCGCCGCGGCGGCCCGACGCGGCGAGGTGCTCGGACCGCACTGGTCACGTCTCGCAGACCACTACGACGTCACAGGCCTCGAGGTCGTCGGGCAGGCCTGGGAACTGAGCGAGTCCGTCGGCTGCGGCCTCCGTCGGTCACTGGACGTCGCGATCGGCCTGATGCGTGCGCAGGCCGAGCGCGAGCGACATCTGCGCGAGGTGACAGCGGGCCCGCGGGCCACCATGCACCTGCTCACCCTGCTCCCGGTCGCCGGGGTGGGACTGTGCGCCCTGATGGGGGTCGATCCGCTGCACATGTATTCCGGCAGGTTGCTGCCCCTGGCCGTGCTGCCCGGGTGCGGGCTGCTGGTGGCCGGGCGGCTCCTCGTGCGCCGCATGATCCGCTCGGCCGGCCGGCCCGCGAAGCTGTCATGACACCCGCGGCGTTGCTGCTCGGCGTCCTGGCCGCGCTGGTGATCCTGGTATGGCCGCGACGGCCGGCGGGGCCGACGGGCCGCCCGAAGGAGCGTCCCGGATCCGGCGGGCGGCCGGTGCCTCGAGAGACCGCCGCGAGCGTGGCAACCGCACTCGACCTGTTGGCGCTCGCCCTCGGCAGCAGTGTGCCGCTGGTGGAGGCGGTCTCGGTGGTCGCGCAACGCAGCGGCCCGATCGTGCGCCGCGACCTCTCGCAAGTCGTGGCCGCCCTTCGGTGGGGCGTCGACGAGCGTGCCGCGTGGAACGCCCTGCCGCCCGTCTGGCGCCCGGCCGGGCGAGCCCTGACGCTCGCCGCCACGACCGGCGTGCCTCCCGCAGGGTTGCTGCACGACGCGGCCGAGGAACTGCGGCGACAGGAGCGCGCCTCACTCGACCAGGCCGCCGCGAGGCTCGGGGTGCGGATCGTCGTCCCCCTCGGCCTGTGCTTCCTGCCGGCGTTCGCGCTGCTCACCATCGTGCCGGCGGTCGCGGCACTCGCGGGCCGGATGCTCGGCGGGTCGTGACGTCCCCTGGGGGCGGCCTGTGCACGACGACCCGGCCTGCGAGCGCGATGTCCACAACTTCTCGCGACCGTCGATTCGGACCGCCATCGGCTCCCATGATGGATCGATATTCACGCACGAGAAAGGGGTTCACATGACACACCGACTTCGAAGAGGGCTGCGGCGGCTGCGGTGCAGGATCGCGTCCCGATCGGACGGAATGCCTCCTCCCGTCCGGGTGCTGCACCGTCGGTGGCGGCGCGCCGTGCGGGTCGCCCAGGCGGGCATGTCGACGGCCGAATACGCCGTGGGCACGCTTGCCGCGGTGACCTTCGCGACCGTCCTGATCGCCGTGGTGCGTTCGGACGCGGTCAAATCCGCGCTGGCGGGCATCATCCAGTCCGCCTTGAGCATCGCGAGCTGATGGGCGCGGGGCGGTCGCGGGGTGGCCGAAGGGCACGCGACGCCGGGATGGTCACGGCGGAACTCGCCGCGGTCCTGCCCGCGATCGTCCTCGTCCTCGCCGTCGCGCTCAACGCCGTCGCGATCGGGATCGACCAGATCCGGTGCGTCGACGCCGCGCGGACGGCGGTGCGGGAGGCGGCGCGCGGTGAGTCCGTGTCGTCGGCGACCGCGGCCGGTCGTCGTGCCGCCCCCGACGGCGCGCGCATCATCCTCCGGGTGGAGGCAGGCCGGGTCCGATCGTCGGTGCGAGCGCACGTGCCGGGGCCGTTCGGGTGGCTCGTCGACGGGCGCGCCCTCGGTGCCGACGCCGTCGGCCGGATGGAGCAGCCGTGAGACGGCGCGGGCGTCCTCGGCATTCGCGGATGGCTCGGAGGCGAGGCCGGTCGTCACGAGGCAGCGCCACCGTCCTCGCCGCCGGGATCGCCGCGGCGCTGGTCCTGTGCACCGCGGGCGCGTGCGCCCTGATGTCGGCGGTGGAGGCGAGTCACCGTGCCCGGACGGCGGCCGATCTCGCGGCGCTCGCCGCCGCGGGCACCCTGCTCGATCCGGCACGCGCGAGTGGATCGCCCTGTGCTGCAGCCGCATCCGTGGCGGATGCCAACGGTGCGCTGTTGCGCCGGTGCACGCCGCGCGGTGACACGGTGACGGTGTCGGTCGACGTCGAGGCCGCCTTCCCGGGCCTCGGCGCCGCGTCGGCCCGGGCCAGAGCGGGGCCGGGAGCTGCGGTGCCGGAGCCGGCGCCACGGCATACGGCGTCGCGGTGAGGGTCAGCGGTGGTCGCCCGCGCGGCCCGCCTCGGAGAGCACGGCGCCGAGGATCGCGACCGCACCCTGCTTGTCGAGCGGGTCGTTGCCGTTGCCGCACTTGGGTGACTGCACGCACGAGGGGCAGCCGGCGCGGCAGGGGCAGTCGACGATGGCCTGACGTGTTGCGGTCAGCCACCGCTGCATCCGCGCGAACCCGCGTGCCGCGAACCCGGCACCGCCCGGGAGTCCGTCGTAGACCACCACCGTGGGCAGACCGGTGTCCGGATGCAGTGCGGTGGACACCCCGCCGACGTCCCACCGGTCCGACTGCGCGACGAGCGGCAGCATCCCGATCGCGGCGTGCTCGGCCGCATGCAGCGCACCGGGCAGGTCGGCCGGATCGAGGCCGGCATCCCACAGGAACTCCTCCGGTGCCGTCCACCAGACTCCCTTCGTCCGCAGTTCACGCTCGGGGAGCTCGAGAGGGTGCTCACCGATGGTCTCCCCGGTGCGCGACAGCCGCAGGAAGGAGGTGACCTGGGTGCGCACGCGAAGGTCGCCGAACCCGAGAGTGACGTCGCCCCAGGTCGCCTCGCGCTCGGTGCGGGTGATGGCGAAGTCGCTCACCGACCGGGCGACCGTCGACCACCCCGGGTCCCCGACCACCACCTGCGCGCTCCCGTCGGTGAGGTCGAGCTCGGTCACGACGTGCGTGCGCCCCTGGTGCACGTAGACCGCGCCGGTGTGCACCGTGTGGTCGGCGCGGTCGGCATCCACCGTGCCGAGCACCCGCCCCGTCCGGGATTCGACGATGCGCACCTCCTGACCCTCGGCCCCACGCAACGAGAACTGATCCGTGGGGCGGTCGTCGCGGGTCCAGAACCACCCCCGCGGTCGCCGGCGCAGGATCCCGCGCCGGGTGAGCGCGTCGAGGACCGGTGCGAGCTCCTGCCCGAAATACGTCGCGTCCGCGTCGGTGACGGGCAGCTCGTAGGCGGCGGCCGCCACGTGCGGCGCCAGCAGGTGTGGATTGCCCGGGTCCACCGTCGCGGCCTCCACGGGACGGCCGAAGATCGCCGACGGGTGATGGACCAGGTAGCTGTCCAACGGATCGTCGGCTGCCACGAAGACCACCAGGGAGCGCTCACCGCGACGCCCTGCTCGTCCGGCCTGCTGCCACAGCGAGGCCATCCGGCCGGGCCACCCCGCGAGGATCACCGCGTCCAGCCCGCTGATGTCGATGCCCAACTCGAGGGCGCTCGTGGCGGCCAACCCGCGCAGGCGTCCGCTGCGGAGGTCGGCCTCGAGCCCGCGGCGTTCCTCGGGGAGATACCCACCGCGATAGGCGGCCACCGGAGTCCCGGGCAGGTCGCCTCGGACCATACCGGCGACGACTTCGACGCCGACCCGTGATCGGGCAAAGGTCAGGGTCTGGATGCCGGAGTCCACCAGCGCGGTCATCAACCGCCCGGCCTCCGACACCGCGCTACGCCGTGCAGGGCCGCGCGGCCCGTCCTGCATCGGCGGCTCCCACAGCGCGAACGTGCGCGCTGCGCGGGGAGATCCGTCGTCGTCGACGCACTCGACCGGGAGTCCGATCAGGTCCTGCGCGTGCTGGGCCGGTCGGTCGATGGTCGCCGACGTCAGCACGAAGGTCGGATCGGCACGGTAGCGGGCCGCGACCCGGCGCAGGCGGCGCAGGACCAGGGCCGCGTGCGACCCGAAGACCCCGCGATACGTGTGGCTCTCGTCGACGACGACCATGGTCAACGCCCGCCAGAACGACGCCCACCGCTCGTGCCCGGGCAACAGGGTGCGGTGCAGCATGTCCGGATTGGTGAGGATCAACTGGGCGTGGTCGCGCACCCAGCGGCGCTCGTCCCGCGGGGTGTCCCCGTCCAAGGTCGCTGCCCGCACCCCCGGAATCGCCCAGCGCCGCAGCGCCGCCTCCTGGTCGGCGGCCAGCGCCTTGGTCGGGGCCAGATAGAGCACGCTCGCGCCGCGGCCGGTCGGCGCCGACGCCCCGTCCGCGATCGCCGACAGGGCGGGCAGCAGGTAGGCCAGGCTCTTGCCCGATGCGGTGCCGGTGCACAGCATCACGTGGTGCCCCGCATGCACCAGATCGGCCACGCGGCGCTGATGCGACCACAGCCGCTCGACCCCGTCGCCCTCGATGGCGGCCCGGACCTGCGGGTGCACCCACTGCGGCCAGTCCGTGTGCCGTGCCTCGCGTGCCGGCAGATCCTCGACGTGCAGCAGGCAGCCCGGGTCGGCCTCCGTCAGCCGGGCCAACGACTGTTCCGGAGGCGGTGTCGTCCGCACCGTCTCGACCATGACTCCACCACCGTATGCCGCCCCGTCCACGGACCGATTTGCGCGGTAGGCCGGGCGTGACAGACTGTGGCGGGCACGTGCGACGAACGCCGGAGACGGCTCGGAGAGGGGATGGATCGTGGATCTTGTGGTGGCCAGCCGGGAGGACGGCGACCTGATCGTCGCCGAGGTCGGCGGCGAGATCGACGTCGCCTCGGCCGCGCGATTCCGAGATGAACTCAGCAGGGCCGTCGCGGCGGCGAATTCGCACGTGGTGGTCGACATGTCCAAGGTGTCGTTCCTCGACTCCACCGGTCTCGGCGTGCTCGTCGGCCGGCTCAAGGCGATGCGGTTGCGCGAACTCGACATGGTGCTGGTCATCGGCGACGAGCGGCTGCGCCGCAACTTCAAGATCACCGGACTGGACCAGGTGTTTCGGCTCTACGACACGCTCGACGAGGCACTGGACGCCTGCCGCTGATGGACCTCGCGTCCCCGGCGGCGATGAGCCGGGTCACCGCGCTGCGCGCCGACCTGGACGACGCGGCCTACACCGTGGAGGGGGTGCAGGACGCCCTGGGCGAGATGGCGGCCGCGGCCCTGCACCGAGAACAGACCGTGCCCGCCGAGCGTGTGACGCGCGAGCCCGGTGCCGTGCGGACCCTCGTGCGATTGTTCTCACTCGGCCTGCCCGTGCCACGGGACCGTGTGGCGGCCGCCGTGCCCCGATGCGGCCTCGAGGGGCTGATCGGGCTCGGACTGGTGCGTGACGACCCCGACGGAGTGCGGGCCCGGTGCGACCTGCGCCCGTATGCCGACGAACGCCACGACTGGTGGGTTGCCTCCGACCTGTCGGAGATCGCCACCGGGCAGGTGCTGGCCGAGGACCACGTGCTCGGCATCGGGGGCGCGTCGACGACGCTCGCGTCGTGGACGCCGCGCCGCCATGCGACCCGCGCGCTCGATCTCGGCACGGGGTGCGGCGTCCAGGCGCTGCACCTGACCGGCCACTGCGACCAGATCGTCGCGACCGACGTGTCCGAGCGTGCCCTCCGGTATGCGCGGTTCAACGCCGCACTCAACGGGATCGAGGTGCAGCAGCGCGCGGGGTCGTTGCTCGAGCCGGTGGCCGGTGAGCGGTTCGACCTCGTCGTCAGCAACCCGCCGTTCGTGATCACGCCACGCCGTGCCGCGATGCCCGAGTTCGCATACCGCGACGGCGGGGCGGTCGGCGATGCGGTCGTCCGCGGACTCGTCGAGAGCGTCGGCGCTCATCTGGCACCCGGCGGCATCGCGCAGTTGCTGGGCAACTGGGAGGTGCCGCGCGGCCGCACCTGGCAGGACGTCGTCGGGGAGTGGGTCGCGGACACCGGCCTGGACGCGTGGGTCGTGCAGCGGGAACGGCAGGACCCGGCGGAGTATGCCGAGTTGTGGGCGGGCGACGGGGGGCACCGGCGCGGCCGCTCGGCCTACGAGCAGATGTATGCCGCGTGGCTGGACGACTTCGCCTCCCGCGACGTGGGCCACATCGGCTTCGGCGTCATCACCCTGCAGCGGCCGGCGGCAGACAGGGAACCGTTCGTCGACCTGGTCGAGGTGGGCGGCGTGGTGGCGGCACCGATGGGGCCGGCGATCGACGCCGGGCTGACGGCCCGCACCTGGCTGACCGAGCACGGCGACGCGGGCGTGCTGGACACCGCGTGGACGCTCGCGCCGGACGTGACCGAGGAGCGTCACGGTCGGCCGGGTGCCGACGACCCGAACGTCATCCAGGTGCGACAAGGTGGCGGGTTGCGCCAGGTGGTGCGCACCGACACCGCGCTCGCGGCCTACCTGTCGGTGTGTGACGGGCAGCTCACGGCGCGTGCCGCCCTTGCGGCCATCGCCGCGCTGCTCGAGATCGACGAGCAAGCCCTCACGGCGCAGACCCTCCCCACGATCCGCGCGCTGATCGCCGACGGCTTCCTCCTCGCCGAGTAGTCACCCGGCCCCGCCGAGACGCCAGCAAGAACCGCCGAGACGTCAGAAAGGGCACGGCGGCGTGCTCCACGCGACCACTCGGTGGCGCGGAGGCACCACTCGGTGGCGCGGAGGCACCACTCGGCGGGTCAGGCGAGCTGCCAGGAGCGCTTCGAGAGGCCGAACCAGAACCCGTCGATCACGCTCGTCGCGTGTGCCGCCCCGTCGGCGGCGCCGAGGGCGACATAGAGCGGCGCCCAGTGTTCCGTGCGGGGATGGGCGAGCGTCGGCGCGGGCGCCTTGTGCCTGAAGTCCAGCAGCGACTCGACGTCGCCGTCGGCCATCGTCTCGGCCGCCCACCGGTCGAAGTCGGTCGACCAGGTCGGGGCCGGTGCGTCGGGGTCGTCCGCCGGGCTGAAGCCGCGCAGGTTGTGCGTGGTGAAGCCCGACCCGATGATCAGCGTGCCGTCGTCGCGCAGCGGGGCCAGCTGGGTGCCGAGGCGATACAGCCGCTCGGGTTCGAGGGTCGGCATCGACATCTGCAGCACCGGGATGTCCGCGTCCGGGAACATCTCCTTCAACGGCACGTAGGCGCCGTGGTCCAGGCCGCGCGCCTCGTCGCGGTGCAACGGCATACCCGGCCGGGCGACGAGCTTCTCCACGTCGCGCGCGAGGTCGGGTGCGGCGGGGGCGTCGTAAGTCACGTCGTAGTAGTGCTTCGGGAAGCCCCAGAAGTCGTAGGTGAGTGGTGCGCCGCTGGTCGAGCTCAGGGCCACCGGGGCGTGCTCCCAGTGCGCCGAGACGATGAGGATGCGACGCGGGCGCGGTAGGCCGTGGCCCCAGTCGCGCAGCTCCTCGGTCCACGTGCGGTCGTCCGCGAGAGGCGGAGCGCCGTGGCTGAGGTAGAGCACGGGAAGGCGATCGGCGGGGGCGTTCACGAGGCCAGGATACCTCAAGATAATTAAACATTCAACTAGTTCGATTCGCCGCATCCCGCCGGTCCGTGTGATAGTCCTCTCACGGACCGGTGGCGTGCCCTGCTCCCGTCAGGGGTTACCGTCTTACCGGACGCCAGGTCGATGCAGCGACGAATCCGCTGCGCGCACGGCACAGAACAGGAGTAGACGAAGTGGCAC
>CAZMLG010000020.1:0-26643 GCA_964566985.1 uncultured Intrasporangiaceae bacterium | reverse complement strand
GCAACAACCTCAAGCTCGTGATCATCGACTACCTGCAGCTGATGACCAGCGGCAAGCGCGTCGAGTCGCGTCAGCAGGAGGTCTCGGAGTTCTCCCGTGCGCTGAAGCTGCTTGCCAAGGAGCTCGAGGTGCCGGTCATCGCGATCTCCCAGTTGAACCGTGGTCCTGAGCAGCGCAACGACAAGAGGCCGCAGATGAGTGATCTTCGTGAATCGGGCTGTCTGACCGCAGATACGCTGCTGCTGCGTGCCGACACCGGGGCCGAAGTCAGTATCGGCCAGCTCGCCGCTTCCGGGGAGAAGGACGTGCCCGTCTGGGCTCTGGACGACTCGCTGCGCTATGTCGCTCGGCCGCTCACTCATGCCTTCTGCACGGGTGTCCGTCCGGTCTTCCGTCTGACGCTGGCGTCAGGCAAGACTCTGCGCGCCACGGAGAACCATCGCTTCATGACATATGACGGGTGGAAGGCGCTCGGCGACATCCGCACGGGAGAGCGCCTCGCCGTTCCCCGCCACGTTCCCGCGCCGCAATGGTCGCAGCGATCGTCGGATGACGAGTTCGAGCAGGACAACGAGCTGGCAGACGAGGCTCGGTTGGCGGAGATGGCACAGTTGTGGTCGAGCCGCACGCCGTTCCTTCCCCGCAACTACCGCCGAGAGACGCGAGGCTGCACGATCGGCGTGGACGTTGTTCCGGAAAAGATGCGCGAACTCATCCCTGATCTGTTCTTCATCCCCAAGCGGTTCATCGCCTACTTCATCGACCGCCTCTGGCGATTGGACGGGCAGGTCGATCAGGGCACGTCGGAGCAGGGTTCGATCTGGTTGGCTGCCAAGTCGAGGAGGCTGCTCGAAGGCATCTCACGCCTCCTGCTGCGGTTCGGCATCGGCACGCGCATCGCGGCCCACGAAGACGGCTGGCGGCTGCACATCGAGGGCGTGGATCACCAGCGTCGGTTCCTGCAGGAGGTCTACTGCCACGAAGACCGCAAGCCGGCGGAACAAGCCGTGCTCGACCAGGTGCGAGAAGAGACGGATCGACGTGACGCCGCGCCGGTCGAGGAAGTCCTGCGCACGGGCATGCGGGAGGTGGTCGGTGCACAGCCGGGAGCAGATGCTGCGGATGGGCAGCCATTGGCCACGGTCGTGTCCATCTTCGACAGGGCGGAGCTCGATGTCGAAGCCATCAACGATGTGCAGTGGGACTCCGTCGCCTCCGTTGAGCCCGAGGGTGTCGAAGAGGTATTCGACGCCACCGTCCTTGATTGTCATAACTTCGTTGCCAACGGGATATCCGCGCACAACAGCATCGAGCAGGACGCCGACATGGTGATCCTGCTGCACCGAGAAGACTCGTATGACAAGGAATCCGAGCGTGCCGGCGAGGCCGATCTGATCGTTGCGAAGCACCGCAACGGACCGACGGACACGATCACGGTGGCGTTCCAGGGGCATTACAGTCGCTTCACCAACATGGCGCAGAACTTCTGATCTACGCCGCTCAAAGAGCCCCTATCCGGGAGCTCGATCCACAAAAATCAGATCTCCACGGTTTGAGGGGATTGCCAGTCGCAACTGTCCAGTTTTCAAGCGTCGTCGACACTTCTTGAGCCCGACGTGAGTAGATCAGCGTCCAGTCGCCCACCAATCAAGCTCCTGAGCTCCTGTCTCTACGCCCTCTGCACGGGCATCGCGTATCGACTCGGTCAATCCCGGCACCGACTCCAAGAACAGAGTCTCTTGGATCGCCTGCCAGTCCTCCTCACCGACTAGCACCGCAAGCCCATCGTCCATTGATCCTGCTGCCGGCCGTGGCGCTATAACGCAATAGGGCGTCAACATTCGGGACGATGTCAGCCGGGTGTTGACGGTATGTCGCGCTATAACGTGCGCAACTGCGTCGGACATACGGTCTGCTGCCCCGCAACCCGTGAACCTTGCGCAATCAATTCGACGACATTGGATCCCGCCAATCTTCACCGCGCGTCCGCGCAAACTGGACGGGATCGCAACACAAGATTGCGCGATTCGTCATTTCAAGGCTTCGGGCCCGGTCTGCCAGGTGGTAGAGCTCCTCGGGGAGGGTGATCGCGCCACCTCGACACCCTCACAGCTCACGCTCCGTAGAGCGATTGCCTTAGGGTCGCGGTGTGGAGAGTTGCCCCGAAGGCTTTCGATCGTTGTTCGACCCTTCTTACGTCGACTATGCGGATGCGGACATCCGCGGCACACTGCAACGACCCCCGCAGCATCTCGTGCATCGGGTGCATGCGGTCGCGTGTCCTGCGCCGGGGAAGGTCACGGTGTGCCATTCCAGCGAGGGGTGGCGATTCCTCCCGGGTGGACGGCTCGAACCAGGCGAATCGATCGATCGAGCGCTTTCCCGTGAGTTGCTGGAAGAAGCAGGTGCGCGCCCGGACGGATCCGCGCAACTGTTCTTCAGCCACATCGCTACCAGCCGTTGTTCGCGCCCCTACCTGCCGCACGTGCCGCATCCGGTGATGTGGTGGACGTATGCCGTGGTGCGCACGGAGATCGTGGGCGAGCCGACCTGCCCGGACGACGCGGAGCAGGTCGACGAGGTCCTCCACCTGCCCGTGAGCGAGGCCGCCGACTGGTTGTCCAGCGGTAGCGACCCGATGCATGCCGATGTCGTGCGGCTCGCCGCTCACCTGCACCTGATCTGACCCTCGGCGCCGCCCAGTCGCCGAACCACGACTGCCGACGCATGGGGCGTCGCCCGAGCGAGCGAAGCCGTTCGGTGATCGGAACGACGGGCACCTGGGCGACGTGATGGATGCCAAAGCACCCGATGGTGAATGCTGCCGGTATGGACCTTCCCCTGCAGATGCCCCGCGAGGCGCCACGGCAAGGCGATATCCGGCTTCGAGAGTTCGCCGAGAGCGACGTACCGATGCTGATCGACCTCTCCAGGGATCCCTACGTCCCCTTGATCGGCACCCTGCCCGGAGACACCGACCACGGCGGAGCGATGGGCTACATCGCACGCCAGCACGACCGCCTGAGGACCGGCGCCGGCTACTCCTTCTGTATTGCTCTGGCCACGTCCGACGAAGCAGTCGGTGGAGCAGGGCTTTGGCTCGCGTCCATCGAACAGGGTCGCGCGACGGCGGGCTACTGCATCGCGCCGCGATATCGCGGCCGCGGTTTGGCCGGCCAGGCGCTGCGGGCGCTGACGGCCTTCGCGTGGACCGTGCCGGACGTGCAGCGCGTCGAGTTGTATATCGAGCCTTGGAACGTGGCGTCCGGAAGGACCGCTGAGGTCGCCGGCTACCAGCGAGAGGGTCTTCTGCGGAGTCATCAGATGATCGGCGACCATCGTGTCGACATGCTGCTGTATGCCGCGATTCGACCTGGCGTCCCGGACCGCGAGTCGTGATTTCGACGGGTTGACCGACTGGCAGCATCACGGCCTCAGAAAGCGATCGCCCTACAGGCCCGCTGCCTCTGGCGCTGCGTCCGACGTCGCCCCCTTCGCCCGGCCTTCCGGTGACCGTTCGGTCGGGCCCCTCTATGGCTCGCTGCCGTCAGGACGGCCCGTTGTCCTTGAGCAGAGCCTCCACGTTGTTGCCATCGGGGTCGCTGACGAATGCGGCATACGCCCTGTACTCCCGCCAATAGCGTGGCGCGTGCCGTGACACGCCACCGGCGGCAACCGCTGCGCTGTGGAACCTCTCGACGGCTTCCCGATCCCTCGCCTCGAACGCGACATGAAGGCAGCGAGTCACCTCACTGTCGGTGGGCGCAGACTCGAGCGACAGGCTCGGGCAAGCCGTATGAGATCGGCTGAGAGTTCGAGCCCGATGACTCCGAGTTCCGTCGAAGAACGGTCGGCGCCGACGAGCACGGTGCGAGATAGCGGCGCCGTCGTGTCCGAGCTGATCGGACCGCAGGGGTGCTCCATACGGAACACTCCGCTCATCGGCCTCCGCAGACGAACCTCATGTGAAGCGGGCCGAATCAGGTGAGGTCGCGTCGCATGATCAGGCGGGGCATCTTGCTTGCCACGGCATCGGTGATGCCTACGACCCGGAACCCCGCCTTCTCGAACATCGCCTTGGTGCCGACGAACGCCATGGTCAGGTCCATGCGGCCGGAGGGATCGACAGGATGAGCCTCCACCGCGGGAGCGCCGTGCGCGGCGGCATAGGCGACGGCACCCTCGAGCAGCGGCGCGGTCACCCCCTTCCGGCGATGACCCGAGCGAACCACCACGCACACAATGCTCCACACCGGCAGATCGTCGACGGGTCGAATGAGCCGTGAGTTCGCCAGGCGTGTGATCTCCGCGCGTGGCCCGATGTTGCACCACCCCACCGGCTCACCATCGCGGTAGGTCACGACGCCAGGGGGATGGTCCCTCTCACACAGTCGTCGCATCGCCCGTTCACGACTTCCGCCGCCGAGCTCCTCGATCTCGGACGCCCGAAGCCGGTGCGACAGGCACCAGCAGTGATTGTCGCGGCGATTGCGGTTGATGACCTCAGCGAAATCCTCGAAGCGGTCCGGAGTCACCGGATGCGTCTCCCACGTCATAGATGCCACTCCATCACGGCCCACCGACGTCGATGGCAGATCGACGACCTGCACGCCCCACACCGTACGCTGCCAGGACGGTCAACATCCACGCCGAAGACCGAGCACGATACCGCGGAGTTCCATCCGCGTGGCGCGGATCGGAGCCTCTCCACGTGAGAGGCTACGACGCCGGCGTCTTGGCGACCGTCTTCGAGGTGCCTGAACGACAGCGGCTCGTTCGGGCTGGGGTCGATCAAGGGTCGAGGAGCAATGTGCGTGTGCAGACGCGGGACGTCGTTGCCCAGAGTCAGGAAGTTCACCTTGGCGGGCTCGACGCACTGTGCGACCGCGCGTGCGACACGAGTCGCTTCTCGCCAGTGCGCAGGTTCGTTCGAGCCCCGTCGGGGTTATCCACAGGTTGGCGCAGCTCCACCACGGGCGCGCGCCGGAGCGGACAGGCTTGAGGCATGTCGAGTTCACGCAATCGCAAACGTCGCCACGATTCGAGACACGGCCTCCGGCGGGGCGCCCACATCATCGAAGGACGCCGGCTCCAACCCGTATCCATGAAAACCCTTGTCGAGCAACCCCCGGATCGGCACGATTGGGACTGTCTCATGCATGCGATGGAAGCCGGGGCACGAGGCGATGCTGCGGGCAGTCTGGCCGCCGAGATGGCCGGCCGAGTCGTATACGAATCCCCGCACCGATTCATCATGCAGGACCTCGTCGACCAGGGTGACGCGGCGCCGCAGTGGGCCTATTCGCGCTGGTGCGTCGCACTGGCCAGTCGTTCGATGCTCATCCACGCTGATCCGCGCGTCGACCGCGCACTGCGCCTCGTCCTGCTCGCGCTCTACCCCGAGACCATGTCACAGGTGGCGGACGGACGAGTTGACCTGCGGGTCCTCGGGACTCAGGTCGCCGCCGGTGACCGGCTGGTCGGTGACATCGCCGCATACGAGTTCGGTGGGCTGTCACACTATCTGGCCCAGTATGCCGAGCGGGGCCTGCTCGAGCGCACGGATCGCATCCGTGACTGGGCCGAGGCGAAGCTCGGTGCCTACGAGCTCATCGATTTCCGCGGTTGCCGGCTCGTGTTGCGCGACCTGGTCGACGGGAAAGAGGTGGAGGCCCTCAACATCGGTGCGATGACCCAGGCGAGTGACGAGACCCTGGTCGGGCGGCTGGCGCCGATCAGCGGTGAGCCGGGCCTGATGTTCACCTCCCGACCGATGTCGGTGGATGCTCACACAGCACGTGCCGTCGCGGACGCGCTGCGGACCGCACAATCCTTCGCCTGGCTCGAGGCGCTGTCCGACGCCTTGCACACGGGCCGGCAGCCCCAGGGCTTTCACGACGTCCCCGCCACCTTCTTCACCTCCGACCTGCCGGTGCCGCCGATCGAGGTCGGCGACGGCGCCGCCGAACAGCAGGAGGTGGGTGGCGCCGCCGAACTGCGCGCCAAGGGCTACTCCGCGGAGGTGGCCAATGCCCTCGGGGTGATCGAGGTCGGCCTGCTGTCCGCGCCGATGAACGACCGAGCCGCCGCCGTGGTCTCTCCGCACATCTCCGCGGCGCTGAGCACGCCGGGCGCGTTCGAGGCGGCGCAGGCGGAATGCACCGGCGCCGAAACGGCACCCGCATGGCAGATGCTCGCTGCCGTCGTGCCCGATCATCTCGAGGAACGGTGTCGTGCTCTGGCAGCGTGCGCGGAGGCGGCCGGCTGAGGATCGCTGCCGTCACGGTTCCGTGAATTCGGGGATGGTCACGAGGCCGCGACCGTGAGATCCTGGAGGTGTGCTGCTGCCACCGGGAGGTGGGTCATGGTCGGCAGGCTCGTGATGTATGCCGGGGTATGCGTTTTCCCGGTCGTGGTGATCTATGTGCTCGCCTGGGCGTGGCGGTGGTGGACGGGCATGGGCCCTCCCCGCGTCTGGCGCCCGCGCCGCCGGCGGGGGCCGGAGGCCCCCACTCACCCTCCGATCGAGCGACTCCTGGTCGACTTACGTTGCCTCGGCGGGGAACTCGATCGGATGAGGTCGGGGTCCGTGCCGGCGAAGGTGCACCGGATGAGGGCGGTCAGCATGGCCTACGACGACGTGTTGCGGATGTGTTGCGAGGAGCTGGACGTCCCGGTGCCGGTCGAGGAGCGACCTCTCGAGGCGCTGGAGCGACTTCAACTCGAGGCGGGTCTCGCGCGGGCGGGCGCACGCTGGTGACGGACGGTCCACGGTGCGCGGGGTCTCAGGAGGCCCGGTTGACGCGGGCGTTGCGGCGCCGACGCGCGAGCACCCGACGCTCGTCCTCGGTCAGGCCGCCCCAGATGCCGTAATCCTGACCGGTCTTCATCGCATAATCCAGGCACTGCTCGCGCACCGGGCAGTGATGGCAGATGGACTTGGCCATCTCGATCTCCTCAAGCGCGGGTCCGGAGGACCCGACCGGGAAGAAGAGCTCAGGATCCTGGGTGCGGCATGCGGCGTATTCTCGCCAACTGTCATTCATCAAGCTCATGACCAGGGCATCCCTCCTTCGGGGTGAGACGGTGGCACCGCGGTCAGCAGCACCCTGCGGCGTTGCGATCGGTCGTCAGTTCTCGCCCGGTGACCTCCTCGGGTCGAATGCGGATCCAGAAGCTCTCTTCCGGCGCACCCTCCCACGGGCTGTCGAGCAGGTCCTCGAGGTGACGGCATTCGCCGTCGTCGTCGACGGTCGTCGCGACACCGCGGATGAGGACGCTCCATCCGGTGCGGGAGACGGGGTCGAAGTCGTCGACCTGGAATGCGACGGTGTCCTCACGGACTGCTTCTGCCAGCCGCGAATCCCACCGGGCCCGAAAGGCGACGGTGAACCGGTCGACCACATGAGTGACCGGCAGGACGGCGAAGTCACCCCGATCGCGGAAAGCGACGCGACCGATCGGCGTGGATCGCGTGCGCGCCATGCAGTCGTCGAAGTCGAGGACCTGCAGGCCGCGGTGATCCACGACGTCGGGGTTCGAGATCGTGTCCATGGACTTCTCCCATCGATTGGGCTCCGGTGAGGGCCGACCGGGCTGCTTCGGGTTCTGTCCTGTCGGCCGACCAGCCGGTGATCACAGTTTATACGAATGAAGTTGTAAAAAATAGGGCTAAAAATTGCCGCCTGGATCACATCGCCTCGATATCGTGAGGCGATGACGCTGTGCCTTCGCCGGATCGATCCGAGCGACCCACGAGACCGCACGGACCTGATCGCTTTCATGACCGGGCACGTCTTCCCGTGTCACGTGCGACCGCGACCGACGACGTGGCAGGTCGAAGAAGGCATCCGCCGAGGCGACTACCGAAGCGCCGACAACGATTCGTACTGGTTGGAACTCGACGGTTCGACGCGGGTGGGATTCCTGCGTTTCCAGGACCTGAGCGACGGCGGTCCGACGTTCGACCTTCGCCTGCAGACCCGGTGGCGGGGCAGGCGTCTGGCAGTCGGGTGAGACGACGCCGGTCCCCTGGGACGACGAGCCACGCTGACACCCGACCGTATGCAGCGGGCTCGCGATAGCGTGCTGCTGTGCGCCACGACATCCACCTCGACCGAGACGACGTGCGACTGCGCCCGCTGATCGAGGACGACGCAGGGGCCCTCCGCGAGATCGTCGACGTGCGGTCCTGGGAGGGGATGAGCGTCCCGCTGCCGGAGACGGATGCGCAGATGGCCGCACACCTCACGGCCCTCATCGACCAGGCCGGCGGCACGGCCTTCGCGGTGGAACGCGGCGGCCGGTTCGTCGGCCGGACCACGTTCTACGACATCGTGCCCGGACTCAAACTGGAGATCGGCAACACCATCTATGCCCGCTCGGTGTGGGGCACGCGAGTCAACCCGTTGGTCAAGGTGCTGCTCTTCGGGTATGCGTTCGACGAGCTGCAGGTCGGGCGGGTCGCGCTGCGCTGCGATCACCGCAACGCCCGTTCGCACGCCGCCATCGCCCGACTCGGGGCGACCTTCGAGGGGACGCTGCGACACTTCCGGCCGGCCGCCGACGGCACGGTCGCCGACATCGATTATTTCAGCGTGCTGCGCGACGAGTGGCCGGCGGTGCGGGAGGGGCTCGAGCGCCGGCTCGACGCCCCGCGCGGTGACCGGGACGAGCCAAGCGTCGGCGGCGCAGGGAAGGAGCACTGACGTGGACGAGGCGAAGATCGGCATCGGGCTCGCGGTCGCGGGCGGGATCGGTGTGCTGGCCGCCGGTGGTGTGGCCGGTCTGCGTGCCTCGGTCCGCAGGTCCGTGTATCTGCGCCCCAGGCCGGCGACACCGGTCGACCCGCCACCCGGCTTCGAGCTTTTGCACTCTCTCGGCGGCACCGCGATCCTGTTCGCCCCCGCGCCGAGCGGTGCGCCGACGATCGTCCATCTGCACGGCAACGCCCAGGAACTCGGCTCGATGGGCAGCCGGCTCAGCACCTGGCACGACGCGGGATTCGGTGTCGCGGCCATCGAATACCCCGGATACGGACCGGAGGCCGACGGCAGGCCCGACGAGCGGCGGATCGCGGTCGGATGCGAGGACGCGATGAGATTCCTCGCCGCGCGTGACGACGTCGGCGAGATCGTGCTCGTCGGCTACTCGCTGGGCAGTGCCTTCGCCGTCGACCTCGCGCACCGTGGCTACGGCGACAAGCTGGTGGTCGGTGCGGGATTCACCTCCGCAGCGGACGTCTGCCGCACCCTCGTGCCGCACGTCCCGCCGTCGATCTTGCTGGGCAGAGAACGTCTCGACAACCTGGCCAAGGCGCCCGAGATCGGCATACCGGCCGTGGTCATCCACGGGACCGCCGACGAGCAGATGCCGTGCGAGATGGGTCGACGACTGGCCGGCGCGCTGCCGCGCGGCCGATTCGTCCCCCGCGAAGGCATCGATCACCAAGGGCTCGGAGATCATCTGCTCGACGCGGTGCGCATCGCCTGCGAGCACGACGAAGGCGATGAGTGCGATTCGCCGCCGACCCGTGTGGGATGACCGTGGCTCTGGGATACTCCCGTCATGGCGCGCGCCGACTTCACGCACAAACCTGTGCTGACCGGGGACGTGGTCACACTCCGGCCGGTCGCGGTGTCCGACGTGTCCGCCCTACGCGACGGTATGGCCGACCCTGACGTCGGCGTGCTCACCGGCTCCGTCCACGAGACCGCGAGCGCTGCCCGACAGATATGGAGCCTGTCGGACCTGGAGGAGGTCTATAGTCGCTGGGCGAGCGCCACGGATCGGATCGTGTGGGTCATCGTGGAGAACTCGTCCGGTCGCGTGGTCGGCGAATCGGTGCTCAGCGGCCTGGACCCGGACAACGAGTCGTGCGGATTTCGTATCTGGATCGCCGGCGCGACGGGTCGCGGACTGGGCACGGAGGCGACCCGGCTCACGATGCGGCACGCGTTCGAACACTGTGCCCTGGGCCGCGTCGAACTCGAGGTCTACGCCTTCAACCCCAGGGCACGGCATGTCTACGAGAAGGTCGGCTTCGTGCACGAAGGGGTCAAACGCCGGGCCCTGCGGTTCGACGGCGGCTGGATCGACGCGCACCTGATGTCCATTCTGGCGCCGGAGTGGGCGGCCCATCACGGGGAGCCGGCCGCACGCTCGGTGGAGGACGACCGATGACGTGTATGACCGGGGTCACACGGAGCGACTGCTCCGGCTACCGTGGTGCCAGGACATCATGCGGCAAGACGCAACCTTCATCGAAAGGACCACTGACATGAGCCTGTATGCGGTGACGAACCCTGCGACCGGAGAGGTCGTGAAGGAGTACCCGACGGCGACCGACGCTCAGATCGAGGAGGCGCTGGCCTCGGCGGCACAGGCAGGTCAGGGCTGGGCCAGGGAGACCACGGTGGCCGACCGGGCCGCGCTGATCCACCGAGTGGGTGAGCTGCACGCCGAGCGCAAGGACGAACTGGCCAAGATCATCGTCCGCGAGATGGGCAAGCCCATGGACGAGTCGGTCGGGGAGGTGGAGTTCTCCGCCGCGATCTACGAGTACTACGCCGACAACGCCGAGAAGTTCCTGGCCGACCAGCCGATCACCCTCGAGGAGGGCGAGGGCGAGGCGGTCGTACGCCGGTTCCCGTTCGGCCCGCTGCTGGGCATCATGCCGTGGAACTTCCCCTACTATCAGGTCGCCCGTTTCGCCGGCCCGAACCTGTGCATCGGCAACCCGATCATCCTCAAGCACGCCCCGCAGTGTCCGGAGTCCGCGGCGGCGATCCAGCAGATCTATGACGACGCCGGCCTCCCGCCCGGCGCCTACACCAACGTCTACGCCACCAACGAGCAGGCCGCGACCATCATCGCCGACCCGCGCATCCTGGGTGTGTCGTTGACCGGCTCCGAGCGGGCCGGTGCACAGGTCGCGGAAATCGCCGGACGCAACCTCAAGAAGGTCGTCCTCGAGCTCGGCGGGTCCGACCCGTTCGTCCTCTTGTCGACCGACGACCTCGACGACGCCGTCAAGAATGCCGTCGCGGCGCGGATGGACAACACCGGCCAGGCGTGCAACGCGGGCAAGCGGTTCATCGTGGCCGAAGACCTCTACGAGCCGTTCGTCGAGAAGTTCACCGAGGAGCTGCTGGCCTGCGGAGAAGGTATTGCTCCGCTGTCGTCCTCGGCAGCGGCCGACCGGTTGGACGCGCAGATCGCCACCGCCGTCGAGCAGGGCGCGCACCTGAAGAGCTCCGGAAAGCGCAACGGCAACTTCTACCCGACCGGTGTGCTCACCGACGTCACCCCGGACAACGACGCGTATCACCAGGAACTCTTCGGTCCGATCGCGATGGTCTTCAAGGCGTCCTCGGAGGAGGAGGCCGTGCGTATCGCCAACGACACCCCGTTCGGGCTCGGCTCCTACATCTTCACCACCGACAAGGATCAGGGCGCTCGGGTCGCAGACCAGATCCAGGCGGGCATGGTGTTCGTCAACGGAGTCGGGGCCGAGGGCGTCGAGCTGCCGTTCGGCGGGGTCAAGCGCTCCGGTTTCGGTCGCGAACTCGGCACACTGGGCATCGACGAATTCGTCAACAAGAAGCTCATTCGCACCGTGAAGTAGGCCTCACGCTCCAACGGCGAGGAAGTCTCGCACGTGCGCGGCGACCTGGGCGGCGCACTGTTCCATCGCAGGAATGGTTCCGCCGTCCAGGATCGCCTGCACGACATGGTCCGTCCCGGTCAGTCCCTCGAGGATGTGGGGCACCGCGGGAGTCGCGAATGGGTCCTCGGTCGCCGACATGACCAGGACCGGGCAGCGCACCAGGCCGATTCGTTCGTCCATGACGTAGCGGTCGCAGGCGCGGTGGCCCTCGGCAGGGTCGAGCCCGGGGACGAGTGCGTCGCGGATGAAACGGTCGAGCAGGTCGGGCCGGCCCGACGGATAGTACGGCTGCCGAAGCGACCAGAGAGTCGTCAGGTGCGATCCGTCCTCTTGCCGATCGGCCTCGTCGACGCCGACACCCCCTTCGCGCGCTCGCCGCTCCGGTCCGACCCACGGCATCGAGGAGAGCACGATCGCCTCGGCCCGTTCTGGTGACGCCGCCGCCACCTCCAGTGCAACCGCGGCTCCGGTGTGGTGGCCGAGAAGCACGGCCGATTCCAATTCCAAGGCGTCGAGCAACGCGGTCACGCCCGTGGCCATGGCTTCGATGGTTTGCGGCTCGGGCACGGGGACACTCATACCGAAACCGGGCAGGTCCATGGCCACCGTGTGGAAGTCGTCGTCGCACACGCGATCCTGGTCAGTGCCTACTCCATGCTGCAGCGTGATGAGCCGTACCGCGATCTGGGAACGGAGTCGTTTGCCCGCCGCGATGATGAGGCGCACGCCCGCTGGCTGGTCGCGCAGCTGGAATGGCTGGGCCGCAGCCCCTGGTGTTTCGCCGGCCACAGCGCGCCATGTGGCCGTGGCCGGCGAACCTTCCCCGCCGCGTGCGCGGGAGAAGGTGAGCGCAGTCTCTACCCCGCATCATGGCGTGTCCATGTCCTCGAGCGATTGCGGATCGGGCAAGAGGGGGAGCGCACACAGAACGGCTCCGTGCGGTCCAGAAGCGCTTCAGCCAGACGGCCAGGCCACCTCAAGTAGACACTCCCAACTCCCGGACCTGCCCACCGCGACCACCTGCGATTTTCACACCGAGGCTGCTGAACCCCGGAGATATACGACTTCTGACAGCTTGGTGTGACACCTCGCAGTCTCTCCTCAGCGGGGCTCATCGGCCCGTCCAGCGAGGCTCGCGCTTCTCCAAGAACGCCCGAGCTCCCTCCTTCTGGTCCTCAGACAGATAGACGTCCGGGCCGCTATCGAGTCGGATCGCGGTGTGTGGATCCATGCCTTGGGTTTTGCGGTAGGTCAGTTTCAGGCGTTGCAGCGACAGCGGCGCCGACGTGGTCAACTCATCTAGGAACTCGGATGCCGCATCGCGCAGTTGGTCAGCGGCATACACGCGATTGCACAGCCCCCACCGGTCGGCCTCTTCCACCGGGATTCGGCGACCGGTGTATAGCCACTCCATCGCTAAGCCGGGAGGCACCAACTGCGGCAAGGCGACCGAGGCGTAGTGCGCGCCGCGGCCGCGGCGCGACTCCGGAGCGGCGAAGAACGCCGAGTCCGCGACGAGGCGCAGGTCGCATGACAGTGCGAGTTCGAAGCCGCCGGCGACGGCGGGGCCGTTGACGACCGCGATCGTTGGCTTGCGGGTATCGATCATGACCTCGAACAAGCTGCGCCACTTGTTGTGCAGCGGACCGAAGAACGGAATGCCTGAGTCGGCCATGTCTCGGGCATCGGCTAGGTCGGCACCTGAGCAGAACGCTGTCCCAGCCCCGGTGATGGCCACGGCGAAGACCTCGGGGTCGTGATCCGCCTCGATCAGGGCATCGATCAGAGCTTCGTTGAGGGCCCGGTTCAGTGCATTGCGGCGGTTGGGCCGATTGAGCGTGAGCCAGCGTGTGCGGCCGCGATCTTCAAAGACGAGAACGTCGGTCATATCCGTCCTTTCACCATTGACGTGAGGGAGGTGTGCCCCGGGCGGTAATCCATTGGGTCTCGGTGAACGCCTCCAGGTTTGCCTTATGTCCACCGTGACGCGACCCATTGCCCGAGTCGCCGAGCCCTCCGAATGGAGCACCCGGTTCATCGTTGATTGTCTGGTCATTTATATGTACGAGTCCGGTGGGTATGCGCTCGGCTAGGTTCAGTCCGGCCGCCACATCGCGGGTAAAAACGCCGAGTGCGAGGCCGTATATCGAGTCCGCAGCAAGAGCCGCAGCTTCGTCGGACGTGCGGAATGCGACGACAGGCGCGACTGGACCGAAGATCTCCTCGGCGTATGCCGGGCTGTCCAGTGGCGGCTGCGCGAGGACAGTCGGGCGATAATAGAGCCCGTCGTACGTGCCACCTTCGATGAGTGTGGCTCCGGCATCCACCGAACAGGTAACGGTGCGGTGGATGTGGTCACGCTGCGAGGCGTCGATCACCGGACCGACCTGTGTGGTGCTGAGCACGGGATCGCCGACCTCCAACTGGCGGGCCTGCCTGGCCAGGGCGCTGACGTACTGGTCATAGACCGACTCGTGAACCAGATGACGACCTGTCGCCATACAGATCTGCCCAGCGTGTCGGAAGGAGCCATATGCTCCGGCGGCCGCGGCAGCCTCGATGTCGGCGTCCGGCAAGACGATCAGTGCTGAGTTGCCACCGAGCTCAAGGTGCGTGCGCTTGAGGTGATGCGCTGCACTCGCCGCGATGGCACGCCCCGCACGCGTTGACCCTGTGAACGCGATGACAGGGATGTTCGGGTGATCCACGATGGCTTGTCCGACTTCGGCCCCGCCGGGCAGGACGTGGAGGAGACCGTCGGGCAGGCCGGCCTCCTCAAAGATCCGGGCAAACACGATGCCTCCGCACACCGCGGTCCTTGGGTCAGGTTTGAGGAGGCATGCGTTTCCCAGTGCGAGCGCGGGCGCGAGGGCCCGGATGGCGAGGACGATCGGTGAGTTGAACGGCGCAATCACGCCGGCGACACCCACGGGGATCTGGCGCGTGAACGAAAGCCGGGGGATCCGTGACCGCAGTACCTCGCCGGCCGGCATCCCTGCCAGCGCGGCGGCCTCGTTGCACTCTTCGGCTGCGGCGCCCGCCTGCGCCCGGGCAATGCTCATCGGCGCACCCGACTCTCTGGCGAACAGGTCGGCGATGGCATCTGCGTGGTCGAGGAAAGCTGCGGCAGCGCGTCGAAGCACGGTGGCGCGCGCATCGTAGGTCGCACTGGCCCAGTCGCGTTGTGTACTCACAGCTTTGGCGGTAGACATCCCGACGTCGACCGTTGTGGCCACACCATATTCGCCGATGATGCGGCCGCTAGCCGGCTCGGTCGCTGTCGCGTAGGTGCTGGCGGGCCGCCAGCCACCGTCGAACAGGCGACGTCCCCAGGCCGACGGCGCGAAAAGACTCATCGCAGGTCCTCGTGACGGGGGTCGGTGTGCTCGATGGCTTCGCGTGCTGGCGAACTGATCGGCGCCTTCCATGGGCTCGGGCAGCCGGCGTATACCTGGGAGCCGACTCGGAAGTGCTGTGCCTGCTCGATGGTCTCCACCAGGGGCATGTCCATGGAGTATAGGTGACGGCCGCGTGGCCGAGGGCCGGCCTTGCTCACGTGGCCGTAAAGCTCATGCCCGACGACTTGTTCGGCGAGATGGGCCGCTTCGATCAATTTGGCGAGATCGACGCCGGTCTCGATGCCCTCCTCATGGAGCAAGTCCACCAGGTCCTCCGTCGGGATCATCTTGGTTGCCCGTCCGTTGCCGCAGTAGGGGCAGCCGCCCATGCCGCCGATCGCAGCATCGAGTACCAGTGTGTCGTCGGGGCGTAGTGTGCGTAGCGCTTGGTACGCTGACAGTAGAGCAGTGCCGCGACCGTCGTGCAGATGAAGGTGGTAACGCTTCACCGACGGCCAGCGCGTCCGAAATGCGCGAAGCGTCTCTTCTACGGCACGGGGAGTGTTCCAGCTCATCGGATCGCCGAGCCAGAATGTTGACACCTGGATGCCCGCCGCGTTCCACGCGGCGACCTGCATTTCTGCATAGGTCAAGCGCTGTTCCAGGCTGAATGGGCCGAGCCAGTTGGATCCCCAGGCCGCATTCACTGCGACGGTCGCCTCACGTGCGCCGCGTTCGCGGGCCGCCTGGATCTTTCGGGGTAGAGCCGCGACCTCGTCGACCTGGCTCTTGTTGGTGTTGCGCCGGACGAACACGTCGCAGACGTGGATGGTCGAGCGGGGCACTTCGGGCATCAGGCTGAGCGGCGGGGTTAGCTCGGCGCGCCGCTCGACTCCTCGGGCGTTGAGTGCAAGCGCGGTATATGTCGTGCCCTCGCGGGGGGTGAATCCGGCGATGACCCTGTCGATCTCGGCCATCTGCGGGACCCACTTCGGGCTCACGAACGAACCGACCACGATGTGCGGCAGCCCCGCTGCGGAGAGGGCGTCGAGCAGCTGGACCTTGCTCTCGACCGATATGTCGGCGTCCTCGATCTGCATGCCTTCGCGCATGCTCTCGTCGACGATTTCGACTCGTGGTGCCTCGGTCATACTGCCTCCTTCACCGATGGACTCCAATGGCTTGCTGTCAGGGACTGTGCAGGAGGATGGATCACTGCGGGCTCACCACGACATCCAGCAGAATGGGCTCGCGCCGCCGACCAAGGCTTGGCACGATCTCGTCTAGGGCCCCCACCAACTCGGTGTAGGTCGTGACCCGACGTGCCGGGCAACCGAAACCCGTCGCAATCGTCGACACAGCGACCTCACCAAAGCCCGGCCATGGCGGTTTGCTCCCGCGGCCGCTCATGAGCCGGTCCATCACGGCATACCCGCCATTGGACATGACGATGAAGAGCGCGCCGACGTGATAATGTGCGGCGCTCCACACGGTCTGGATGGTGTAGAGAGAGGCTCCATCTCCGACGACCGCGACCACCGGCCGGTCCGGCCTGCCGAGCTTGACGCCGGTCGCCGCTGCGAGGGCGAACCCCAGCCCACCCATGGCAGGTGTGAGGAACCCGAGCGGTGCACGTGCAGGGACGTAGTCCATCAGCAGCCGGCGCGTCGATGGGCTCTCCTCGATGAGCGTTGACTCGGGGGGTAGTCGATCGCCGAGCGCTGCGAACACGTGGGCAGGGGAAAGGAGCTTGTCGTCGGCGATCGGAGAAGGCGGGGCGGGTAAGATCGGGTGGCTGTGTGTACGGAGCGTCCGGGCAGCTGCGGCTTCCGCGAGGGCTGCGGCGGTCGGGCCGATCGGCGCGACGACGACCACGGAGGCGGCGCTGAAAGACGCCTCGTCAGAGTCATCGGTCACGACGACCACAGTGGTGCCATCCTCGACGAACCGACCAGGGCTCCAGAGGTATTGGCGGAAGGCGGGTCCACCGAGCACCAGGACCAGGTCGTACGGCGCTAAAGCGCTGCGCAGAGCGGAGCGCTCCGGCGGTAGGTGACCTGCCCATTGCGGCGAGCTCTGATCGAATCCCGTGCGTGCGCTATGCGGCTCCTGCCAGACATCACACCCGAGCCGCTCGGCGAGCGCGGCGATGGCGGTCCAGGTGTCTGCCTGGTCGGTGCTGGATCCTATGACCAGGGTAGGTCGATCGGCGCGGTCTACCATGGTGGCCAGCCTGCTCACCACGTCACGGTCCGCTCCGTGGGAGGGGATGAGCTCGCCTGGTGCAGCGATCTCCACGGTCTCGTCGGCGGGCTCATCCCAGTCGCCCATGGGGGCGATGACGATCGCGGGGCCCCGGTGCGTCCGCGCTTGGTGGAACGCTCGCGCGACCGCGCCGGGAAGCTCCTGGGCCCTCGTCGGTAGCTCGACCGAGACGGGGTAGTCTCCCGCGAGACCGGACAGCTTGCCGGCAAGGAACGGCTCCGAGGCGAGGTGCCTGCGGTCCTGCTGCCCGACCAGGATGACGAGGGGTGCACGGTTCGCGCGCGCGGTGGCGATGGCACCGACGGCGTTGCCGTACCCGGCTGCCGTGTGCAGTAGAGCGACGGCCGGCTGGTCGCTCGCAATCGCCTCCCCGGTAGCTATCCCCACGACGGCACCCTCGTGGAGGGCGAGGATTAACTCGATGTCCGCCGTGAGATCGGTGAGCAGCGGCACCTCGGTCGAACCGGGGTTAGCGAAGATTCGTTGCACCCCTTGTCGCCGCACGATCTCGAAGACTGCGTCGCGCACTGTGGACATGGTTCTCCTCAAAAAGCTGCGGGCAGATGCAGCACTCGCCGTGCGATGGGCCGACAACGCGTCCGGCGGCCCGGCCGTATCGACACCCCGATGATCCACGGTTCACGGCCACACGCAGCAACTCGTCGCATCCACCGGAAGATGAGTCCCGGGCCAGCCCGGCAGTCCCTAGCGTCGAAGGAAATCGACGGCCGGTTGGTCGCCGCGTTCGCACTGTGCTCCGGAGGAACCATGAAGATTGCTCGATACGACGAGGGTCGCATCGGCGTCGTCGTGGGCGTGGACGACATGGAGATCGTCGACGTCACCGATGCGCTGGGAATCGATCCCACCGAATGGCCACCGGTCGGCCCAAACCGGATGATCCGGGACTTCTCCGAGCAGGATCTGTCAGTTGTCGTCGAGTCGGGCCGACGGATCCCATTGTCCGAGGTCACGTTGCGGGCACCGATCCCGGCGGCCAGCAAGGTCATCGCCTACCCGGTTAACTATCACGACCATGGCCGCGAGATGCATGCAGCCTACCGGGCTGACGTTCAGGGGTTCTTCCTCAAGCCACCGTCGTCGCTCAGTGGACCCGGTGAGGCGGTCGAACTGCCCGACACCCCCGGGCGCGAGGTGCATCATGAGGCCGAGCTCGGCATCGTGATCGGCAGGCGGGCACGCCACATCCTCCGCGAGGACTGGGCCGACTACGTCTTCGGCTACACGTGCCTGCTCGACATGGTGGTGCGTGGACAGGAGGAGCGCGTCTTCCGCAAGGCCTTCGACACGTTCTGCCCGACCGGCCCGTGGATCACCACCGCGGACGACGTCGGCGATCCGACCAACCTTTCGATGATGCTGTGGGTCGCCCGCGAAGGGGCAGAGGAGTTGCGGCAGGAGGCCAACACCAAGGACCTGGTACTCGACATCCCTGGCATGGTCCAGATGGCTGCCGCGGTGATGACGCTTGAGCCCGGTGACATCATCGCGACCGGCACCCCGGCCGGCGTCGGTCCGGTCCGTGACGGAGACACCATCCGGATCGTGATCGAACGGGTCGGGGAGATGTCCGTCCCCGTCGTGCAGAGTCCGGGTGGACACGAGAGCCTGTTCGCCACGGCGTACACCCCGGACATTGTCAAGCAGAAGTAGAGGACTGCGCCATGAACTCGTCATCGCCGACAACCGATCTGAGCACCGTCACGTCTCTCAAAGACCTCTACGAGGTCTTCGACGAACTCAGCTTGGAGGGAGGCTGGCACAGACCGGCCGGGCCCGCGCTGTGGCCCGAGCCCCGCAAGACGCTGGTTCCCGCCGTGTGGCACTACGCCGAGGTGAAGGGCATCCTCGACGTGGCCGGTCGGCTCGTTGACCATACACAGGCCGACCGGCGGAACGTCACCTTGACGAATCCCGCTGCAGGCAACGTCTATCCGACGGTTCGAACCATGGTTGCGGCCTACCAGCTGATCCGGCCAGGAGAGACAGCTCTGGCGCACCATCACACGCCGGCCGCCCTCCGCATAATCCTCGACGGACACGGGACTTACACTGTCGTCGACGGCGATCGTGTGGAGATGCGCCCGGGGGATGTGCTGCTGACGCCGAGTTGGGCGTGGCACGAGCACGCGGCGGAGCCGGATGCCGACGACTGCTACTGGGTCGACATCCTCGACGTCCCGCTCGTGCACCTGCTCGAGCCAATGTTCTTCGAAAAGTATCCGGACGGCGTGCAGGCAGATCCACGTCCCGTCGACGAGTCGCCGATCGCCTACCGCTGGGAGGACTCGCGGTCGCGGTTGGCGGCCGAGACCTCGTCACCGTCCGACGGTATGTCAGAGGGCGAGATCGAGCTGACCACCCCTGGCGGACGGCCCGCAATGCCGACCATCGGGCTTTCTATTCAGCAGATGTCCGCAGGATTCGTGTCGGGCACACGGAGGACCACGGCCAGCTCACTCTTCGTCGTGATCGCGGGATCTGGCCACACCGTTGTGGATGGTGAAAAGCTCGAGTGGAGCCGAGGCGACATCATCGCGGTTCCCGCGTGGCGTCCATACCAGCACACTGTTGCCGATGACGCTGTCCTCGTGCGCGCGACCGACGAGCCGGTCTACGCTTCCCTGGGCCTGCTCGTGACGAAACTCTCTGGGAATCAAGGAGATTAATCATGAAGGTTGTCATTGCCGGCGGCGGAATCGGCGGGATGAGTGCCGCACTGGCCCTGCTCAGATATGGCCACGAGGTGCAGGTGTACGAGAGAGCGTCGGAACTCTCAGAGGTCGGTGCCGGTATCCAGATCAGCCCAAACGGCAGCCGGGTACTGGATCACCTGGGTACGTTTGAGGAGCTCTCACGCACATCGTGCACGCCGGAAAGGAAGGAGTTCCGGCTGTGGAACTCCGGGAAGTCGTGGCCGCTATTCGATCTCGGACGGATGGCGGTCGAGAAGTACGGGTATCCGTATCTCACGGTCTATCGCCCCGACCTGTTGGGAGCTATTGAGTCCGGGGTGCACGCCGTGGATCCGACGGCGATCCGGCTGGGTTCGCAGGCCGTGGGGGTCGAGCAGAGCGCCGATTCAGCGACCGTGCTCTTCGCTGACGGTTCACGTGCCACGGGTGATGTGGTCATCGGTGCTGATGGATGGCGTTCGGCGGTACGTGCCGCCCTCTGGGGAGAGATTAGCCCCGCGTTCTCGGGAATGGTTGCCTGGCGCGGACTGATCGATTGGGCGGCGCTTCCGTCACACATGCGGCAGATGGTCGGATCGACGTGGATCGGACCGGGCGGACACAGTGTCAGCTACCCGCTGCACGGAGGTGAGATCATGAACTTCGTCGCGACCATCGAGGGCAAGACCTGGCATGCTGATGCGGGATCCGAGCCAGGCACGGCGGAGGAGTGTCACGAAGACTTTTCGGGGTGGCACGAGGACGTCCATACCATGATCGATCAATCGCCGGCGCTGTCGAAGTGGGCTCTGATGCAGTGGGAGCCGATATCTGCGTGGAGCGCCGGGCGCATCTCGCTGCTCGGCGACGCCGCGCACGCCACGTTGCCGTTCCTCGCGCAGGGAGCCGTCCATTCGATGGAGGACGGGGTGGTGCTCGCCCGTGCGTTGACCGATTACTACGACCCGTCGGAAGCGCTCAAACGATACGAGGCGGCGCGCATTGACCGGACCAGTGAGATGGTCAGGGGAGCGACAGGCAATACGGGTCGATTCCATGCTCGGGAGCTGGCGACTCCGGAGGGCGCGGACGCATACATGGAACAGGAGTTCAGCGAGGCGCCGATTGCGGACCGTTACGACTGGCTCTATGCCTACGACGCGGTGACGGCACCGGTATAGCCGTGTCGCGAAACAGAGGGGTGCCGGGATGGTGCTGCTCTGTTTCGTCTCTCCGTGCGATCAGAGCGACAGCAGACCACGCACTTCGGCGGCATCGCCGATGGCGGTGATCCGGTCGGCTATCTCCTCCGCAGATGGTCCAAGCGTCCTCGTGTTGAGATCGAACTTGAGCCGGATGTCGTCGTCGCTCAACGGGCGGTCGGGCGTCCCACGATTGGCGAGCACCTCCTCGACCAGTTCCCTGCCATCGGTGGTTCGCACTCGCACGATCGACGGGAACTGCATCGGAAAGATCTCCTCGCACCGTGGGTCGGACTCGTGCGCCACACGTGCAGCGAGCTCGAGGTTGACGCGGTCTCGGACGGCCTCGTCGGTGAAGTCGTCTAGGTAGACGCCGAGGCCCTGACCGCCGCGGAGGGCAAGTGCGAAGGTGAAGGGTCCGCTGAACTGCGCGTGGTAGCCGGACTCCGGGCGCATCTTCGCCTCCCTCGGCTCCGCGATAGTGCGCAACGTCGAGGCCGCAGACCCGATGCGCACGGACTCGACATGTTCCGGCCTGACGCCTCGCTTGCGCAGCGCGATAGCGGCGTCGATCCCAGTGTGGGTGAAGACATTGGTGGGGTAGGGCTTGACGAAGCAGGAGTGGGTTTCCCAGCGATCGCCGAGCTCATTGAAGAGCGCACCTTCGCAGTAGTTGTCACCGCAATAGGCCTGGAGGAATCCGAAGCGTCCCTCGAGGACTGTCGGCGGGCCGGTCAGACCCGCGTCGGCGGCCTGCGCCGCGGCCACGCCCGAGTGAGCCGCCCATCCGCAGTGGATCCGCTTGACCGACCCGCCCGCGCGATTCGCCTCGAGTATGCCTGCACCCATGCTGCATGCGATACCCATCGCGTGTGCAATGCGGTCGGCCGGCAGCCCGAGCGCCACAGCTGCGGCCGCCGCCGAGCCGACGGTGCCGCAGATCGACGTCGCGTGCAGTCCGCGCTCGAAGAAGATGGAATTGTTGATAGACGGGTCGTATCCGGCATTGCCGAGGCGTATGGCGATCTCATTGCCGACGGCGATGGCGGCGAGCAAACGTCGTCCGTCCGCTCCCGCCCGTTCAGCCGCTGCGAGCGCTGCTGGGACAACCGATGCGCTCGGATGCAGGATCGACGGCACATGCGTATCGTCGAAGTCGAGGGAATGGGCGAGTGTGCCGTTGACGAGCGCCGCCGACGGGGCCGGGATCCGCTCCGTGATTCCGATGGCACCGGCGTCGGGCACCCCACCCCACTGCGTCGCTAGACGATGAATGACGCGTGCCGGTTCTGTGTCCCGTGCCGCGACCGATATTCCGACCGTATCCAACAGGCGATTGCGCGCGTCGCGGAGGATATCCGCGGGTTGCGTCGCGGCGGTCGATGCGGCGAAGTCAGCCAGTCGGGCGATCGCGCTGCCGGCCCTGGATGTCGAAGAGGTTGCGGCCACAGTGGCCTCCTTGTGGGCAGTTTCAGATGAGGGCGAGCGGTCGCAGTGGCGATCCCGTCGCGCCGACGAGACGCAGGGGAGCCGCGATGAAGGTAAACCTTGAGGGCGATACGGCGGTGAGGTCCTCGAGCCGAAGCATCTCGAGGATGGGAATGCCGGACTCGACCAGCAGGATGCGGTGTCCGGGCAGTCGTGCGTGTCCCTCGCCCGCCGGGATGTGCTCGAACGCCGTGGTGTCCGACCCGACCACGACCGGGTCGTGCGCCGCGAGCCATGCTACGGATTCTGCATTCGGGCCGGGGACTCCGTCGGCGTGGCTGAGGAAGGCCGGCGCGTCGTCCCACCACTGGGCCCACCCGGTGCGGACCAGAAGTGCTGCCCCCTTGGGCACCCGTCGTCCTGCCAGTGCGGTCGTGAGATCTCCTGGAGTCACGGCGTATCCGGCATCCAGGCGGTCGACGCCCAGAGCCGCCGGCACGTCGAGCAGCATGCCAGGGGCGACGACCGGAGCGACGGTGTGAATCCCGTGATTGAGGTACAGTCCGCCGACCTGGGCGTCCGCAGCATCCGTGCCGCCATGTAGTTTACCGTCATGGCTGATGTGGGCGAGCGCATCCATGTGAGTTGCGGTGTGCGTGCCGATGACGAGCAGGTCGTTCGCACCGGAGGTCCCGTCGACGCGCACCGCGTCTCCATGCCGGCGCAAGAGAGCGTGCTTGTACCCGGGATGGTTGGGGGAGGTGGGGATTCCCGGCTGCAGCGGATGTGCGAGATCGACGACGCGGACCGGTGTGCCGTCGGCCAGACTCCCGGGTGCGCCGACCTCGTCGCTCATGCGCGTGCCAGTAGGTCGCGGGCCTGGCGAACGACGGCCGGGTCGATGAAGGACCCGTCGTCGAGCGCGATGGACGAGTCCTTTGTCTCCTCCATGACGTCGACCCGTGCCGCCACCGACTCGGCCCAGGCGATCTCCTCTGCCCTGGGTTGGAAAGCCTCCCGGACGACCGAGATCTGGCGCGGATGGATGACTGATCGTCCGTAGAAGCCTAGGTTGCGCAGTTCCTGGCACGAGGCACGTAAGCCATCAAGGTCGGCGATGTTGGTGAATGCACTGCCGATCGGTGCAGGCAGCCCAGCGGCACGTGCCGCCTGAACGACGGTCAGTCGGGCCAGGAGGAGGCCGTCATCCGATCGGGGCAGCCCGAGATCAGCGCGCAGGTCGGCCTCGCCGAGCATGAGTGCAAGGACACCGTCTGATTCCGCGACCTCGTGTGCGTGCCGGACACCACGAGCGGATTCCACCTGACAAGTCAGGTGCGGTCTTGCGGTGTATTCGCTCGTCACCTTCCATGCGGAGGCAACGTCGTCGGGAGTCTCGATCTTCGGCAGCCTGATGTTGTCGATCAGTCTGCTCTGGAGTAACGGGCCGGCAACGGCGACGTCCTTAGCGAAGTCGGCCGATCGAACCGCGTTTACTCGGATGGAGACGGGCACTGGTTGCGGCGGCATGGAAGCGACCAGGGCGCGAGCCCTCTCACGGTTGGCAGGATGGGTCGCGTCCTCGAGGTCGATGACCACGGCGTCCGCGCGCAAAACCGCCTTGGGTAGCAGGTCACCGAGCCTGTCTGCCGGAACATAGAGCCACGTAGTCGGCATCTAGATCACACCGTCCTCTTGGAGCTGGCAGATCCGACCGTCATCGAGACCGAGCTCGCTGAGGATCGCCTTCGTGTCGGCTCCGTGCCTGCGGCCGGTGTGACGGATGGCGCCTGGGCTACCTGAGAGCCGGAAGAGCACGTTCGGCATGCGGACCGGTCCGAGTTCTTCGTCCTCGACGGTTGCGATCGCACCGATCGCTGCATACTGATCGTCGGTGACGACGCGAGACATGTCGTTGACCACCGCGAGCGCGGCCTGGGCCCTTGCGAAGGCGTCGATGACCACGTCTGTGTCCCGCTCGCGGATCCAGGTGCTCACCGCGTCGTCAAGGACGTCCGCGTGTTGGGCGCGCTGATAGCCGTCGTTGAACCAGGGCTCGTGGGTGAGGTCCTCGCGCCCGACGAGCGTCATCACGCGTTCGGCGATCGAGTGGGCTGACGTGGAGATGGCGACCCAGTCTCCGTCCGCGGTCTCGTAGGTGTTGCGGGGTGCGTTGTTTTCCGAGCGGTTTCCCTTGCGTTCCGTGATGATTCCGAGCTGGTCATAGACGGTCACCTGGGCACCGAGCATCGCGAGGATCGGTTCGATGATCGCGAGATCGACAACTTGACCGCGACCGCTGCGTTCGCGGTCGTGGATGGCTGTGAGTGTGGCGATCGCGGCGGCGAGCCCGCTGATGTTGTCCGCCAGAGCGAGCGGCGGGAGCGTAGGTGGCCCGTCAGGCTGGCCGGTGGAGTAGGCGAAACCGCTCATCGCCTCCGCGATGGTCCCGAAGGCTGGCTCCTTCGAGCGTGGTCCGAACTGCCCGAACCCGGTGACGCGGGTGAGGATGAGCCGGGGATTAACCGCCGAGAGACGCTCATACCCAAGGTTCCAGCGCTCGAGAGTCCCCGGCCGGAAGTTCTCGATGACCACGTCGGCGGTCTTGACCAGTTCCAGGAAGACTTCCTGGCCGTCGACGTTCGAGAGGTCGAGGGTGAGATTGCGCTTGTTGCGCCCGAGCACCTTCCACCACAGGCCAGTTCCGTTCTTGCTGCGTCCATGAGTGCGGGCGGGATCTGGCTTCTGAGGGTGTTCGACCTTGATCACGTCGGCCCCGAAGTCGGAGAGCACCGTGGCGGCCGACGGTCCCGCAAAAAGGGTAGCGACGTCCAGGACTCGCAGGTCGTCTAGCGCTTGTCGTGTCACGTCGCTCCTTGCTGGTGTCTATCATCTGCTCACGACGGTAACTCGCTGGGCCGCCCTCGGGTGCAATCCCCTCATTCAGTGAGAGGTGGGTTTCAACAGCGGCACAACGGGGTTGACTTACTTAGGGCCTGTTACGAAAGTCGTTTGAGCCAGTGGTCGATGATGGTGATGTGGACGGTGGCGGTGTAGCGGACGGCGAGCTTGTCGTATCGGGTGGCGAAGGCTCGGTAGTGCTTGAGGATGTTGATGCCGCGTTCGACGGCGTGCCGGTCTTTGTATCGCTGTGCATCAAAGGTCGGCGGGCGTCCGCCGTGTGAGCCGCGGCGTTGACGGTGACCGGCTTGGTCGGCTGGGATCGGGATCGTCGCGCGAACGCCGTGAGTGGCCAGCCAGCGCCGGTTCGCGCGAGAGGAGTAGGCCTTGTCGGCCAGGACCCGGTCGGGCCTGGTGCGCGGGCGACCGCGTCCGCAGCGGGCCACGTGGATGCCGTCCAGCACGGTGGTCATCTGTGGTGAGTCGCCGTACTGGCCCGGTGTCACGGTGAAGGACAGCACGCCGCGGTGCTGGTCGATCGCCACATGGGTCTTGGTCGACCAGCCATCGCGTGAGACACCCAGCGCGTGATGGTCCGGTTCGCCGGCGAGGCGATCGGTGCTGTCTCGCCTGGATCCGGCGGCATGCACATGCGCACGAACTGTGGTCGAGTCGACTGACACTTGCCAGGACAGCTTCCCGGCAGCATCCGCCGCCTCAACCAGGGCGGACTCGAGACGTTGCCATACGCCGGCCAGCTGCCAGCACGTGAACAGTGCGTAGATGCGCCACCACGGGCCGTACCGGTCGGGCACATCGCGCTATAGGGGCGGCCGACCCGGGCGCGGTACCGTGCGCAGTCGACCAGTCCCCTGAGCGGATATTTCCGGGGTCTGCCCCGCCGGGATACTGGCGGTAGCAACGGTTCGAGCAGTTCCCACTGGTCGTCGGTCAGGTCGTGGCGGCGTGTGGCATCTGTGGTGGGCACCGAGGCCTCCAGCAGTGGCGTATTGGCGTTGCCACCAACTGCGTTACGCGGGAGGCCTCACCTCGCACCACCAGACACGCCGACACCATTTTCGTAGCAGGCCCTAGTGGTCTGTCGGTGAAATAACAAGGTACGATGGGGGTGTGCCGAGAAGATC
>CAZMLG010000019.1:0-26705 GCA_964566985.1 uncultured Intrasporangiaceae bacterium | reverse complement strand
GTGCGCGGGTCGCGACCGAAGAAGTGATCGCGCACATAGGCACCGTCGTTGGCGCGGAACGTCTGGTAGTCGCCGTCCGGGGTCTCGTTCATCAGGTTGACCAAGGCGCCGTCGCGATCGGCGGCGAGCAGCTTGTCCCAGCCGCGGCCCCACACGACCTTGATGACGTTCCATCCGGCTCCGCGGAAGTAGGACTCCAGTTCCTGGATGATCTTGCCGTTGCCACGGACCGGGCTGTCGAGCTGCTGCAGGTTGCAGTTGACGACGAAGGTCAGATTGTCCAGTTCCTCCACGGCCGCGACCTGAAGGGCACCGCGGGTCTCGGGCTCGCCGAATTCGCCGTCGCCGAGGAAGGCCCACACATGCTGCTGGCTGGTGTCCTTCAGGCCCCGGTTCATCAGGTACTTGTTGAACTGCGCCTGATAGATCGAGTTCATCGGCCCGATGCCCATCGAGACCGTCGGGAACTGCCAGAACCCTGGCATGTTGTGCGGGTGCGGGTAGGACGGAAGGCCGCGCTCGACACCGTCGACGATGTGCGAGTGCATCTGCCGGAAACCGTTGAGGTCGTCCTCGGTCAGGCGGCCCTCGTGGAAGGCCCGCGCATACATCCCGGGGGACGCGTGCCCCTGGAAGAACACCTGGTCGCCGCCGCCGGGGTGGTTGCGCCCGCGGAAGAAGTGGTTGAAGCCGACCTCGTAGAGGGTCGCCGCCGACGCGTAGGTCGAGATGTGGCCGCCGACACCGATGCCGGGCCGCTGTGCGCGGTGCACCATCATCGCCGCGTTCCAGCGCAGCCACGCACGATAGCGCCGCTCGGTGTCCTCGTCTCCGGGGAACCAGGGCTCGTCCTCGGGCCCGATCGTGTTGATGTAGTCGGTCGCGGTGAGCGACGGCACACCGATCGAACGCTGTCGGGCACGCTCGAGGAGTTTGAGCATGACGTAGCGAGCGCGGGCTTGTCCGCCGTGCTCGATGACACCGTCCAGGGAATCCAGCCATTCCTGCGTCTCATCGGGGTCGATGTCCGGGAGTTGGCTGGGCAGGCCGTTCAGGATGGGACCTGCGTTCTCACGTGCCACGAGTGGCTCCTCTCATGCGGCGCGATAACGTTGCCTCCATTTTGCACCGAGCGACGGCGCCCGTGACCGCTGGCCCAGGTAATTTTCGATATCTGGACACTACTTTCCAGTAACTTATGTCGGTGAGACGCTGTCGCACGGGTCTCGGTTGCAAAGTTGTCCAGTTCCTAGTGGACTACGCCCATGCACAATGCCATGCATCGCAGTACTCGAGAGAAAGGGCAGTGGTGAACCGCACCGTAGGGGCGAGGCTCGCTGAGCGTCTCGGATTCGAGCAGGGCTTCGTCGTCCAGGAATTCGGGTGGGATGACGACGTCGACGAGAACCTCCGCGAGGAGATCGAGGACGTCATCGGTTCACCGCTGGAAGACGTCGACTACGACGGAGTGGTCGACGCCGTCCTGTTGTGGTGGCGCGAGGGGGACGGAGACCTCATCGACGACTGTGTCGACGCGCTGACGAATCTGGGCGAGAAGGGATTCATCCTCGTGCTGGTGCCGCGCGCAGGGCACCCTGACCACGTCGACGCCAGCGACATCGCCGAGGCGGCCCAGACCACGGGTCTGAAGGCCGGCGCGTCCACCAAGGCCGGCGAGGAATGGATCTCGAACAAGCTGATGCAGGGTGGGGCCGCCCGCCGTTGAGTCGGCACGGGCCCGGGGGAGTTCATCGCGGCCATGACCGGTGCGCTCTCGGCGTCGGTGTCGTGGCGCCGACGTTCGTCCTGTCCAGCCAGTTCGGTGAGGACGTCGCGCTGCACGACGCCGCGCGGGCGAGCCTGCTCGTGTTCTACCCGTTCGCGTTCTCGGGGATCTGCACCTCTGAATTGACCGCGGTCCAAGCGGATCTGGACAGCTTCGACAACGAAACACTGCGCGTGCTCGCCATATCGTGCGATCCGATGTACACGCTGCGGGCGTGGTCACAGGCCCAGGGGTTCGAGTTCCCCTTGCTCTCCGACTTCTGGCCGCACGGCGCCGCGAGCCGCGCCTTCGGCGTCTTCGACGAGCGGGCCGGCATGGCCCTGCGGGGCACCTTCCTGATCGACCGTATCGGCAGGGTGCGCTGGACGTTGGTCAACCAGCCGGGGGAGGCGCGCGACTTCGGGGCGATCCGCGACGCGGTCGGATCAGTCCTCGCGCAGTGACGCGAGCATTTCGAGGGCCACGGTGCGGGCCGCGGACTCGCGTTCTGCGCGCGTGCCCGGGATCAGGTTCTGCCCCGTCGACTCGGGACTGACCACGCCCGCCAGGATCGCACCGAAGGCCCCCACGGCTCGGACGGCTCGTTCGGAATCCGGCGTGGGTCCGGCCATCGCGGCGATCAGCTCGGCGACCTGATCGACGCGCCGGTCACCGAACTCCGGCCGCCGCAGCACGGTCGGGTTGGCCTGGGCGAACTGCACCGCCAGGTTCGAGGCGTCGCCGAACGTCTCGGCGAGCCGGTCGACGAGTTCACGATCACGCTGCGGCCCCGGGGGCTGCTCGCAGACCCATGTCACGAGGGCGTCCATACGGTCCGCGTGCGCCTCGATGGCGGCGTGGACGATGTCCTCCTTGGTGTTGAAGTGGTAGTAGAGCGCCGCCTTCGTGACGCCGAGGCGGTCGGCGATCTCGCGCAACGTCGTCTTGTCATAGCCCTGCTCGACGAACAGCTGCATCCCGATCCGGATGATCTCGTCCTTGGTGTTGCGGCCTCCGCGCGGCACGGGTGCTCCCTTCGCTCCTCGACTCTCCCGAGGGCCACTCTACTTGACGGCCGACAAGGGGAAGAGTTTACTTGTCGACAGGTCAGAAACTAGCCGGTTGACAAGTAAGGAAGTGTGGAGATGACGAGCGCGATGACGGCGCGGCCCGAGGCGCCGCAGCCGAAGGTGCGGACGGTGCCGATCATGGTCAGCCTGATGCTGGCCCTGATCCCGCTGCAGATGGACGCGTTGGTGGCCGCCACGGCGTTGCCGAGCATCGCCGGGGACCTCGGCGAGTTCGACAAACTGGCGTGGATCACCACCAGCTATCTGCTCACCATGGCCATCGGCACGATCGCCAGCGGCCGGATCGGCGACATGTTCGGGCGTCGCCGCACGCTGCTGGTCGCGCTCTGGCTGTTCCTGCTCGGGTCGCTCGGCTCCGGCCTGGCCCCCGGCATGACCAGCCTCGTCGGTGCCCGAGCGCTCCAGGGCCTCGGCGCCGGGATGATCTTCACCACCCTGATGGCGGTCATCGCGGAGATCGCCCCGCCCGACAAGAGGTCGCGCTATCAGAGCACCATCGCTGTGGTGGCACCGTTGAGCATGATCGTGGGCCCGTGGGTCGGCGGCCTGATCAACGACCACCTGGGGTGGCGCTGGATCTTCCTGCTCAACGTGCCGCTCATCGCGCTGGCCATCGTCGGAGCCATGGCGTTCGTCCGTCTCGCACGGCGCCCCGCTCCCGGCCAGGTCGACGTCGCCGGCCTGGTGACGGTGACCATCATGAGCGTCGGGATCGTGCTCGTCGGAGCCTGGGGTGGCAGCCAATACGCCTGGGGCTCACCGCAGGTGATCGGCGCCGGCGTCGCCGCAGTGGCCGGCCTGATCGGCCTGATCGCGGTGGAGCGGCGGGCCGCCAACCCGGTGCTCCCGCTTGCGCTGTTCACCCGGCGGCCGGTCGTCGCCTCGTTCGCCGTCCTCGCCCTCGGGATGGGTGCCGTGATGATGGCCGCGATCAATTTCCTGCCGGTCTTCATGCAGATCGTTCAGCATCGGTCGGCCAGCAACAGCGGTCTGCTGCTCCTGCCGATGCTGCTGCCGGCCATCGCCGTGTCGATCATCGTCGGCCGGTGGACCACCGGTGCAGGCCGGTTCCGTGTCGTGCTCGTCACCGGGACCGTGGCCCTGACTCTCGGGGTCGCATCGCTGACCACCCTCGACAGCGGATCGTCGGGACTGTTCACGGCGGCCTGCATGGTTCTGGCCGGTGCCGGCATCGGGATGTTGTTCCAGACTCCGATCGTCATCGTGCAGAACAGCGTCGCCCGACATGAGGTCGGTGCCGCCACGGGCACGGCCAATTTCCTGCGCACCGTCGGCGGTGCGCTCGGTGTCGGAGCCCTGGGATCGGCCTTCAGCGCCCGCATCGCAGGCCGCACGAAGGACGGTCTCGGCAGGACGGGATTCGACGTGGGCAGCCTGGACCCGCAACAGATCGCAGCGCTGCCGCATCACGCACGGATCATCGTGGAGCAGGCGGTCACCTCGGCCAACGGTCAACTGTTCGGCATCGCGACGGTGATGTGCCTCGTCGCCGTGGTGGCGGCGATCTTCGTGGGTCGACCGCGACAGCACGACGATGCCTGACACAATGATGCGCCGGATGATGTGCTTGCCACGTCGCCCGACGGGCCTGTAGCTCAGGTGGTAGAGCACCGCGTTTACACCGCGGTTGTCGTCGGTTCGAACCCGGCCGGGCCCACGTGAGCAACGACAGCGATGCCGTGACACTGCGCGAGGTCCTTCGCGTGCTCGACGGCCTGTACCCGCCGCACACGGCAGCCGCCTGGGACCGGGTCGGGCTGGTCACCGGAGATCCGCACCAGCCGGTGCGTCGCATCCACTTCGCGGTGGACCCGACCCAGGCGGTCATCGAAGAGGCCCGCGAAGCGGGCGCCGACCTGCTCGTGACCCATCACCCGCTGTTGCTGCGCGGAGTCAGCTCGATCGCGACGACGACCGCGAAGGGCCGCGCCGTGACGACACTGACGGTCGCCGATATCGCGCTCTACTGCGCCCACACCAACGCCGACGTCGCGAGCCCGGGAGTCAACGACGCGCTCGCACGGGCCGCCGGCCTGCCGGGTGACTGCGAGGCCCTCTCGCTGGAGGACGGTCTGCCCATCGGGCGCATCGGCACCCTGCCGACGCCCACGACACTGGCCGTGTTCGCCGAGCGCCTCGCGCGGGCCCTGCCCCCGACCCCGGTCGGGCTGCGGGTCGCCGGGGATCCAGGCGGGCGGGTGTCGCGTGTGGCCGTCATGGGCGGTGCGGGCGACGACCGGTTCGAGGACGTCCGCGCCGGCGGGGCCGACGTCTACGTCACCGCCGACCTACGCCACCACCCCGCGTTGGAGGCGCGGGAGGAGGCCGCCGGAGGGCCGCCCTACCTGATCGACGCCGGGCACTATGCGACCGAGGCACTGTGGCTGGCCGGCGCCGCGCGGCGCGTGGTCGACGGGCTGGGGGAGCGAGGGGCTAGCGTTGACACCTACCTGAGCACGCTGCGCACCGACCCATGGGACTTCGTGGTCGGCCGGCAACCACCCCAAGCGAAAAGAGAGCATTCGTGAAAGCTGACATCCAACGGCAGTGGCGCCTGCTGGACCTGCAGCAACTCGATACCCGGCTGGCGCAGATCGCCCACCGCGCCCGCAGCCTTCCGGTGCTCGCCGAGGTGGATCGCGCGACCGAGCAACAGGTCACCAGCGACGAGGAGTGCGTGCTCGCGCGCACCCGGGTCGACGACGTGGAGCGGGAGATCCGCAAGGCGGACGCGGACGTGCAACTGGTCCGAGACCGGGCCGAGCGCGATCGAGCGCGTCTCGACTCGGGCCAGGGCAGCGCGAAGGATCTGCAGAACCTGCAGCACGAGCTGGAGACGCTCGCGCGGCGCCAGTCCGAGCTGGAGGACAAAGAGCTCGAGGTGATGGAGCGAGCCGAGGAGCTGCGCGGCGATCTCGAACGCCGTGAGCAGGAGCACCGCGAACTCGCCACGAAGATCGACGAACTCACCCGGCAACGGGATCGCGAGATCGCGGACCTCGATCAGGAGCGCGAAGGCATCCTGGCGCAGCGCGCCGACATCGCGGCGGGGGTCGGGGCCGACCTGCTCGAGCTCTACGAAAAGGTGCGTGAGCGCCACGGCGGGCTCGGCGCGGCACCACTCCAGACGCGACGGTGCGCGGGGTGCGGACTCGAGCTCAACCAGTCGGACCTGGCGCGCCTTCGCTCGGCGGACGAGGACGAGGTGTTGCGCTGTGAGGAGTGCGGCCGCATCCTGGTGCGGACCGCAGAGTCCGGGCTGTGAGCTCCGGGGCGCTCGTCGTCGAGGCCGACGGGGGATCACGGGGGAATCCGGGAGTTGCGGGATACGGGGCCCTGGTGCGGGACGCCGAGACCGGCGCCCTCCTCGCGGAGCGTGCCGAGCCGCTCGGCAAGGAGAGCAACAATGTCGCCGAATACCGGGGTCTGATCGCGGGCCTGGAGGCGGCGGCCGAGATTGACCCGGACGCCCGGGTGGCCGTCCGGATGGACTCGAAACTCGTGATCGAGCAGATGGCCGGCCGCTGGAAGATCAAGCACCCGGGGATGCGCGAACTGGCCTCCCGTGCACAGGAATTGGTGCGGGAGCGGCTCGCCGCGGGCGGTGAGGTCAGTTGGACCTGGATCCCGCGGGCACAGAACAAGGACGCCGACCGGTTGTCGAACGACGGGATGGACGGCAAGACGGTCCGGCGCGATCCGTGGCGTGCGGGCGACGGGGCCGGCCGCCCCGGCAGAGAGGTCGACACCGGTGGCGAGCACGAGGATCCGCCTCCGGAACCCGACACCGACCGGCCCACCCGGGTCGTTCTCGTCCGGCACGGCGTCACCGACTTCACGGCAGGCCGGCGTCTCGACGGGCGTGGCGGCGCCGACCCGGCTCTCAACGCGGACGGTCACGACCAGGCGCGCCGCGTCGCGGGCGCGGTCGCCGAGACCGTGACCGGGCCGGTCACGGTGATCACCTCCTCGCTGCGCCGTGCGGTCGAGACCGGGGCGGCCGTCGCGACGGCTCTCGGCGTCGAGCACCGGGCCGACGACGGCTGGGACGAGCAGGGCTTCGGAGCGTGGGACGGACTGTCGCTGTCGCAGATCCGTGAGGTGGCCCCCGACGGCCTGACTCGTATGCGGTCCGAGCCGGACTATGCGCCCCGAGAGGGTGAGTCCCACCGCGCCCTGGAAGCACGAGTCCAGCAGGCCTACCACCGCGCGGTCGCGACGGCCGGACCGGGAGGAACCGTCGTGGTCGTCACGCACCGGCGGCCCATCATGGTGGTCCTGGGCGGCCTGCTCGGCCTCGACATGCAGCGAGCGTGGATCCTCGCGGCCGATCCGGGCTCGGTGAGCGAGGTGAAGGTCTGGCGCGATCGGCACGTGGTCCTCTCACTCCTCAATCAGACCGCACACCTGCATCGGTGATGTGCTTTTCTTGGATTCATGACCGACCAGGGTTCCCTTCATCCCGACACCGTCGCCGTACGCGGCGGCCTGCACCGCAGTAACTTCTCCGAGACCGCCGAGGCGATGTTCGTCACCTCCGGCTTCGTCTACGACCGCGCCGAGGACGCGGCGGCCGCCTTCGCCGGCGAGAGCGACCGCTATATCTACAGCCGCCGTGGCAACCCCACCGTCGCGGCGTTCGAGGACCGGCTGTGCCTGCTGGAAGGCGCCCAGGCCTGCCTGGCCACCGCCTCCGGTATGAGCGCCGTGTTTACGGCGCTCGGCGCCCTTCTGGGAGCCGGAGACCGCGTCGTCGCGTCCCGCAACCTGTTCGGCGCCAACGTCGCCGTCCTCGATCAGGTCCTTCCGCGCTGGGGTGTCGAGACCGTCTTCGTCGACGGTGCCGACCTGGAGCAGTGGCGCACGGCCCTGGCGCAGCCCGCACGTGCGGTGTTCTTCGAGACCCCGAGCAACCCGATGCAGGAACTGGTCGACATCGAGGCGGTGTGCGAGCTCGCCCACGGCGCCGGAGCCACGGTCGTCGTGGACAACGTGTTCGGCACCCCCGTGTTCTCGTCACCGATGACGCACGGCGTCGACGTCGTGGTCTATTCGGCGACCAAACATCTCGACGGCCAGGGCCGGGTCCTGGGGGGTGCGGTCCTCGGGCCCGCGGCCTACATCGAGGACGACGTGCGACCGCTGGCGCGGCGGACCGGGCCGACGATGTCCCCCTTCAACGCCTGGGTGCTGGTCAAGGGACTGGAGACGATGCGGCTGCGGGTCGAGCAGCAGGGCCGCTCCGCGCTCGCCCTGGCCGAGGCACTCGAGCAGGACCCGCGGATCGAGGGTGTGCGCTACCCGCTGCTGGCGTCGCACCCCCAACACGACCTGGCCGAGCGGCAGATGACCGGCGGGGGCACCGTGGTCACCTTCGCCGTTGCCGGGGGCCGCGAGGCGGCTTTCACGTTCATGAACGCGCTGCGCCTCGTCGACATCTCCAACAATCTGGGCGACGCCAAGTCGATGGTGACCCACCCGGCGACGACCACCCACCACTCGATGGACGAGGCGCAGCGTGCCGCCGTCGGCATCACCGACGGGACCATCCGCTTCTCGGTCGGGCTGGAGGATGCGGGCGATCTGCTGGCCGATATCCGGCAGGCGCTGGACCGCGTCGGGTCCTGATCGCGCTCCGACCGGGGGATGAGGACGGACCACCCGGAGGATGACGACGTGCCGGTCGCGATCCCATAGGCTCGCACCGATGACGACCTGGCGACCCACCAAGAGCGACTGCGCTCTCGTGGCGTTGCTGCTCGTGGTGACGGTGCTGCCCTACGCCCTGGCCGCGGTCGCCGCGGACCGCGGAGTGCCTCTCGCCTACGCCGCGATCGGCCTGGTCCAGATCGTCCCGCTGCTGTGGCGGCGTCACGCCCCCGCGGCGGTGTTCGCCGTGGTCACCCTGGGGTGCCTTGTCCAACTGTGGATCGCCGACATGGTGATCGCCGGCGACATCGGCCTGTTCGTCGCCTACTACGCAGTCGTCGTGCGGCGTGGCTGGCGCCCCTACGGCCTGGCCGCGACGGTGGCCTGCGCCATCGGTGCGCTCGCCGGAGGCATCGACTGGGGCACGCAGGCCGGCGCCGGCCTGCGGCAGAACGTGGTGAGTGCGGGCCTGGTCACCGTCGTCAACGCCTTGTGTGTCGCGGTGGTCGGTGCGATGGCGGAGGCGGGCAGGCGGCGCGTCGAGCTGGTCGCCCAACTGCGGGCGCGGGCGCTGGCCGCCGAGCACGAGCGCGATCAGCAGATGATCATCGCGGCGCAGACGGAGCGCGCCCGGATCGCGCGGGAGATGCACGACGTCGTGGCCCATGCCCTCGCGGTCATCGTCGTCCAGGCCGACGGCGCGGGGCACGCCCTGACCCGCGAGGAGTCGCCGCCCGCGGTGGCCACGAAAGCCCTGGACACCATCGGCGGCACCGCACGGCAGGCCCTCGCCGAGACGCGGGCACTCGTCGGCGTCCTGCGCGAGAGCGCGGGAGCCGATCTCGACCCGACCCGTACGCTGGCCGACCTGCCGGTGATCGTCGAACGCCTGAGTGGCACCCGAGCCCGGGTCCATCTCGACACCGGCGACGTGGATCTGGCCGCGGTGCCGGACGGGACGGGGCGTGCCCTGCTGCGGGTTGCTCAGGAAGGTGTGACCAACTCCTTGAAACACGCCGGCCCGGGAGCACAGGTGTGGATCACGCTGCGGGGCGACGAGCGCGGCCTGGTCCTTCTGGTGGAGGACGACGGGCGGGGTCCGCCGCCCCACGGGGATGGTCAGGGAAGCGGGCTGGTCGGGATGCACGAGCGCATGGCCGCCCACGGAGGGCGACTGTCGGCCGGCGGGCGACCCGGCGGAGGATTCCTGGTGCGTGTCCAGGTCCCGTGGCCGGCCGTGGATCGATCCGACGAAAGGATGAGCCGGTGACGACACAGGAGACGCTGCGTGTCGCACTCGTCGACGACCAGACGCTGGTGCGTGCAGGATTCCGGATGGTGCTGGACGCCGAGCCCGACATGGAGGTCGTGGTCGAGGCGGCCGACGGCGGCGAAGCGCTCGCGCGCCTGAGCTCGACACGGGTCGACGTGGTGCTCATGGACATCAGGATGCCGCACCTCGACGGGGTGTCGGCGACGCGCGAACTGGTGGACCGGCTGGGGGACCGCGCTCCGAAGGTGATCGTCCTCACCACCTTCGACCTCGACGAATACGTGTATGCCGCACTGCAGGCCGGCGCTGCGGGCTTCCTCCTGAAGGATGCCGGCCCCGGCGAGCTGCTGGCCGCGATCCGGGCAGTGCACCGCGGTGACGCGGTCGTCGCTCCCTCCGCGACGCGACGTCTGCTGGAACAGGCCCTGCCGACCCTCTCCATGAGTCACGGGGACGATCACGGACGCCTGGCCGACCTCACACAGCGCGAGCGAGAGGTCCTGGTCGAGGTCGGCCACGGCCACACCAACACCGAGATCGCCGGCCACCTCCATCTGGCCGAGGCAACCGTCAAGACGCACATCGGGCGCCTCCTGGCCAAACTCGGAGCCGCGCGACCGCGTGCACCTGGTGGTCACGGCCTACGAGACCGGCCTCGTGCGGGTCGGCGAGTCTCGCGACGACGGTTGACGGCGGGGCACTTTCGGGGATGCGGGCGGCCTTGCTAGCCTGAAACCCATCACCACGCGGGAGCTCGGGCGCACCGGGCTGAGAGGGCAACTGGCGTTGCCGACCGCTTGAACCTGACCGGGTAATGCCGGCGTAGGAAGGACGAAGCGTTGAGCACGCATCTCGAAACCGTCGACGAAACCAGTGCCCGACAGGAGAATTCCGAGGTCCCGCGCACCCTCGACGAGGAGGCACCGCGCACCTTGTCGATGCGCGATCAACTCGGTCTCTGGGCCAACCTGGGCATCAGTCTGATGGGCTTCACCGGAGCGATCGTGGTGCTTCAGCCCCACGGACCGGGCACCGCACAGCTGGGGATCCCGCAGGCCCTGCTGGCCATCGTGGTCGGAACGGTCGTCGGCACGGCCGCCGTCGCCCTGGCGGGGTTGCCGGGCGCTCGGACCGGACGGCCCGCCATGGTGCTGCTGCGTGGAGTGTTCGGCAGCCGGTTGTCCTACGTGCCGACCGTGATGAACATCGTCCAGTTGATCGGGTGGGGAACCTTCGAGGTGGTGACCATTGCCACCGCGGTCACGACGCTCGTGGACATGCCACAGTGGCCGGTCGTCATCCTCGTCGGCGCGGCCTCGGTCCTCCTGTCGATCTATCCGTTGCGGTGGGTCAAGGTCCTGCGGCGCTACGTCACGGCCGCCGTGGTGATCGCGATGGTGTATCTGGGCGCTCGGCTGTTGGTCGACGGGCTCCCTCACCACGCCGGGGGAGGGTGGGACGGTTTCGCCGTCAGTGTCGACGCGTGCATCGCCGTCTCGGTGTCGTGGGTGCCCGTCGTCGCGGACTACTCGCGGCATTCGACGAGTGCGAAGGCCGGCATGGTCGGTACCTTCGTCGGCTACGGGGTGACCCAGATCTGTTGTTACGCCTTGGGGATCGCCTTCTTGATGCAGGTCTCCGGTGACACCGACAAGGTGTTCGCCGCGTTCTTGGCCGTGCCACTGGGGGCGCTGTGCTTCGCCGTGCTGTCGGTGCGCGAGGTCGACCAGTCGTTCGTCGACATCTACAGCACCACCATGTCGATCCAGAACATCCGGCCGCGCTGGGACCGCCGGGTCGTGTCCGTCGTCATCGGCGCCGTCGTCACGCTCCTGGCCCTGGTCGTGAACATCTACGGGTTCGCCGGCTTTCTGACCCTCATCGGGTCGGTCTTCATCCCCCTGCTGGCGGTGATGCTGATCGACTACGTCTGGGACGGGCACCGGGAGTGGGATCTGTCGGAAGGTTCGACGAGCCGCCCCTTGATGCTGCTGCCGTGGATCGCCGGTTTCGCGACCTATCAGATGACGTCGCCGGGCGACGTCGCGCACTGGTCGTCGTGGTGGCGAGACCTGGACCACGCGGTCGGATTCGCACCGACCGAATGGATGAGTGCGTCGGTCTGCTCCTTCGTCGTGGCCGGGGCGGTCACGGTGATCGTGGTGGCCGGTGCCCGAGCCGCAAGGAGGTAGGCATGTCGATCGAAGCCGACGGTGGCGACGTGTTGGCGCGTGTGCGCGAGCAGGGCCCCTTGGTGCACTGCATGACCAACGTGGTCGTCGCAGGATTCACCGCGAATATCCTGCTGGCGCTCGGAGCCTCACCCGCCATGGTCGAAAACCGCGAGGAGTCAGGAGATTTCGCGGCGGTCGCGGGCGGGCTGCTGGTCAACCTGGGCACCTTGACGGGCGAGCGGGCCGACGCCATGCGCACCGCGGTGCGGTCGGCGAATCGGGCCGGCACCCCCTGGGTGCTGGACCCGGTCGCCGTCGGCGGGTTGCGGTTCCGCACGGACCTCGCGCAGGAACTGGTCGTCGGCAGCCCGGCCGTGGTGCGTGGCAACGCGTCCGAGGTGATCGGCCTGGCGGGCGGGAACGGCTCGGGCCGCGGTGTGGACAGCACTCTCGCGGCGGTCTCCGCCGCCCCCGCCGCGGAGACCCTGATCGGTCAGGGGGCGGGGTGCGTCGCCGTCAGCGGCGCGGTCGACCATCTCACCGACGGATCGGATGTCGTGGCGATGCACAACGGCGACCCGGTGATGACCCGCGTGACCGGAGTGGGCTGCGCGCTCGGGGCGGTCGTCACCGCCTGCACGGCTGTCGGAGCCACACCCCTGGCCGCTGCGGTTGCCGGCACCGCGATCATGACCGTCGCCGCCGAGCACGCCGCGCCGAGGTGCGCCGGGCCGGGGACCTTCGCCGTGCACCTGATCGACGCCGTCGCCGATCTGACCCCCGACACGCTGCGCCAGGGGGTGCGCCTGACATGAGCACACCGATCGACCTGAGCCTGTACCTGGTGACCGACACCCGCCTGTGCGGGGACCGCGGCGTGCGCGAGACGGTGCGGCAGGCCGTGCGCGGAGGTGTCACGGCGGTCCAGCTGCGAGACCACGATTCGTCCACTCGGGAGCTGTGCGCCCTCGGGAACGCGCTGCGCGAGGAGTTGCGTGGCACGGCCGTGCCCCTGATGGTCGACGACCGGCTCGACGTGGCGATGGCGGTCGGGGCGGACGGCGTCCATCTGGGACAGTCCGATCTCGACCCGCACCTCGCGCGCCGGATCTGTGGGTCCGAGATGGTGATCGGCCACTCCGTCTCGGAGGTCGGCCAGGCGGAGCGGGCGGCCCGTATGCCGATCGACTACGTGGGTGTGGGGCCGTTCCGCGCCACGGCGACCAAGCCCGACGCCGCCGCGCCGCTCGGGGCGGACGGGATCGCGGCGGTCATCGGCGCGGTCGGCCTCCCCGCAGTGGTCATCGGGGGGCTCACGGCGTCGGACCTGCCCACGGTGCGCGCCGCCGGCGCGCAGGGGGTGGCCGTCGTCTCGGCGATCTGCGCCGCCACCAACCCGATACGTGCAGCGGAGCAACTGCGCAGCGCCTGGACGGAGGGACGATGATCCCCACGACACTGACCATCGCCGGCACGGACCCCAGCGGAGGTGCAGGCATCAGCGCCGACCTGAAGACCTTCTCGGCGCTCGGTGCCTTCGGCACCGCCGTCGTGACCGCCGTGGTCGCGCAGAACACTCGGGGAGTGGCCGCGGTCCACCAACTCGAGGGTGCCCAGGTGCGCGGCCAACTGGACAACCTCCTGGACGACGTGGCGGTCGACGCGGTCAAGATCGGCATGCTGGGCACGGCCGACGTCATCGAGCAGGTCGCCGACGTGCTTGCGGAGCGCCGGCCGCCCGTCGTCGTGCTGGACCCGGTCATGGTGGCGACCAGCGGCGACCGGCTGCTCGACGAAGACGCCGTCGACGCGCTGCGCGAGCGGCTCCTGCCGTGGTGCGACCTGATGACCCCCAACCTGCCGGAGGCCGGTGTGCTTCTCGGCGAGGAGCCGGCGCATCACCTGACCGAGATGGCCCGGCAACTGGAGTCGCTGCGTCTGCTCACCGATCACGTGCTGCTCAAGGGCGGGCATCTGGACGGGCCGGACAGCGTCGACCTGCTGTATGCCGACGGCCGGACCCACGAGCTGACCGCACCGCGTGTGGACACCGTCAACACCCACGGCACGGGGTGCACGCTCTCGGCCGCGATCGCCGCGCTGCGACCGCGGGCGCAGACCTGGGAGGCGGCGGTGCGCGGCGCCAAGGACTACCTGACCGCGTCGCTGCGGGCCTCCGATCGTCTGCACATCGGCTCCGGCCATGGCCCGGTTCATCACTTCCACGCGTGGTGGCCGGCGGACACCGACTGAGCCCACGGTGCGGACGGATGCTGTGCGGCGGGGGTAGAGTTCGAATGTTCCCTCGTGCAGGAGCCAGCAGATGAACCGTTCCATTCCGCTGCCGTCGATCGGGGATGCCGACCGACGCAGGTCCGCGCTCGATGCCCGCTGGAGTCCATGGCGCAGCCGATCCCTCCCGGATCTGTTGGACGCCGTCTCCGAGGCGTTCCCTCGACGCCCGATGGTGATCACCGACGAGACGACGATCACCTATCGAGGCATGAGCGACTGGTCGAATGCCTTGGCCAGAGGCCTGATCAGCCACGGTATCGAACCGGGTGACCACGTCGCGATGATCCTGCCGAACTGGCCGGAGACGGTCGCCCTGCGCTTCGCCGTCGCCCGCGTCGGAGCGGTGGCAGTGCCCCTCAACTTCCTGCTGCAGGCGGAGGAACTCGCCGCTGTGCTGTCGCAGGCCCGCGTCACCGCCGTCGTCACGATGGAAGAGTTCCGAGGGATCGACGTCCTCACCCATCTGGACCGCATCAGCCATGGATGGGAGCGCGGGAGGCCCAGCGACACGCTCCCGGACCTGCGGCGGGTCGTCACCGTGCCCGGTCCGGGTGCGCAGCCGAGCCGGCCCGGCACGACCACCCTGGCGGACCTGGAAGTCCCACCCGATCACGCGCTCGATGCGGACGTTGCCCGACGGCAGTCCGCGCTGGACCCCGACGATCTGACCACCCTCTTCTTCACCTCGGGCACGACCGGCGTCGCCAAGGGTGTGCTCTCGACCCACGCGATGGAGATACGAAGTGCCTACGGTTCGGCCTACACACGAGCCTTCGAGGACGGCCGGCGGATCATCTTCGCGCTGCCGTTGCACCACGTGTTCGCCTACATCGAAGGGCTGTTGGCCGCGATGTTCGTCGGTGGCGCGATCGTGCTCCAGCCGGCGTTCGATCCACAGGCGACGCTGCGCTCGATCGAGCGGCACCGGGCCGGTGAGGCATTGTTCGTGCCCACGATGAGCCTGGCGATCATCGACGCCGCAAAGGAGAGCGACGCCGACCTGTCGTCACTGCATTCGGTCATGTCGGCCGCCCAGTCGGCGCCCGCCCGGCTGTGGGAGGACCTGCACACGCTGCTCGGACTCGAACAGTTGGTGACGGCCTACGGCATGACGGAGACGTCGGCGGCGACGACGTTCACCCGGCCCGGCGACCCCGTCGACCACCTCGTCGACACGGTGGGCTGCGCGAAGGACGGAGGCATCGCAGGAGATCCCCGCCTGGACGGCCGGCTCGTCGAATACGCCGCGGTCGACCTCAACGGCGAGTTGCTCCCACCCGGCCGCGAGGGCGAACTCGTCGCCAGGGGCCCGATCGTCTCGCCCGGATACTATGCGCGACCTCAGGAGACGGTCAGCGCGCGGCTGCCCGGCGGCTGGCTGCGGTCCGGCGATCTGGGTTTCGTGCGTGAGGACGGCTACCTCGAGCTGACCGGCCGGCGCAAGGAGCTCTACAAGTGCGGCGGGGAGATGGTGATGCCGACCGAGGTCGAGGCCCGGCTCGACCGCAGACCCGACGTCGCCCAGGCGCACGTCGTCGGCGTGCCGGATCCTCGGATGGGTGAGGTCGGGTGTGCCTGGATCGTCCCGGCAGGGGAAACACGTCCCGACGAGAAGGACCTGATCGCCTACTGTGCCGAGGAACTCGCACGCTTCAAGGTGCCGGCACACGTGCTGTTCACCACCGCCGACCAGCTGCCGTTGACGGCCTCGGGCAAGGTGCAGAAGTTCCGCCTCGCCGAGCGCGCCCGCGAGCAGCTCGGTCTGTAGGGCGCTCAGAGCGTGAGGACGACCCGGCCGATGACCTCACGGCGGGCCAGCAGGTCCAATGCCTCGGGCGCTTGCTCGAAGGGTAGGGACGCGTGGATCGGTGGATCGACGTGGCCGGACTCGGCGAGAGCGACCACCTCGTCGTGGATGGTGCGCAGCACCTCGGGTGCTTCGGTGCGGTAGCGCGCGAGGTGGAGCCCGACGACCGAGTAGTTGCGCAACAGTGCGTGATTGACGGGTAGGCCGGGCACGTCGCCGCCGGCGAAACCGACGGTCACCAGACGCCCTTCGAACGCCACGCAGCGGCGCAGCGCATGAAACACGTCGCCTCCGACCACGTCGAGCACCACGTCGGCTCCGCGTCCCCCGGTGACGTGTCGCAGCGTGGCGACCAGGTCGTCCACATCGCCGAGATCGACGGCCGCATCGGCGCCCGCCGCGCGGACCGCGCCGAGTTTGCGGTGGCCGGTCGCCAGGCCGATGACGCGCGCCCCCGAGGCGCGGGCGATCTGCACGGCGGCGATGCCGACTCCTCCGCCGGCACCGCTCACGAGGACCGTCTCACCGGGGCGGAGTGCGGCACGGCGATGCAAGGCCGCGTGGGCCGTTGCGTAGGCGATGTGCAGCACCGCCGCGATCGCCGCCGGGGTGCCGACCGGTGCGGGATACACCTGCGCGTCGGGGACGGTCAGTGTCGACTGCATGGCCCCGGAAGGAAGTTCGGGGATCACGATCACACGATCGCCCGGTCGGTGTGCCGAGCCCGGACCGGACCGGGTGACGACGCCGGTGGCCTCGAATCCGGGGGAGAAGGGCAGCTCGGGGCGTTCCTGGTAGCGCCCGGCGCACAACAACAGGTCGGGATGGTTCAGGCCGACCGCCTCGACGGCGACCTGGGTGCATCCCGGCCCGGGGACGGGCAGGTCGATGTCGTCGAGCTCGAGCGCGTCGTGGGGCGCACCGAGCCTGTGCACTCGCCACGCCCGAGCCGATGCTGTGCCCATGTGGGCCAGCGTAGGCCCCGAGGGCCACGAGCCTTCCGAGCCGGGGCGATAGACTGCGGAGGTGTCCGAAACAACCGGAGGCGCAGCGATCGTCGGAGTCGGCAGCGCCGTGCCCGAGCGCGTCGTCGGCAACGGCGAGATCGCCGAGGCCCTCGGCGTCGACGAGGAGTGGATCACCCGCCGCACCGGCACGCGGGTGCGACACGTCGCAGGCCCGGACGAACGACTCGACGCGTTCGCTGCCGAGGCGGCGCGCGACGCGCTGAAGGACGCGGGCCTCGACGCCGCAGATGTCGACCTGGTCCTGGTGGCCACGACCAGCGCCGAGGAGATGAGCCCGCATGCCGCTCCGCTGGTGGCCGCCGACATCGGTGCGACCGGTGCTGCAGCGATGGACGTCAGTGCGGCCTGTCCGGGCTTCCTGTCGGCGATGAGCCTGGCCGCCGGAATGATCGAGTCGGGTCGCTCCGGCACCGCGGTGTGCATCGGCGCGGACCTGCTGAGCCGCTACCTCGATCCGCACGACCGCGGCTCCGCGATGCTCTTCGGTGACGGAGCGGGTGCCGTGGTGCTGACCGCGGTGGACGGCCCGTCCCGGATCGGCCCGACGCGGCTGCACTCCGACGGCGGCGGACGTGATCTCATCCGGCTCGAGCGCGGGGACGCGGCGATCACGATGGATGGCCCGACGGTGTTCCGGTGGGCGGTGCGCTGGATGTCGGATGTCACGACCGAGGTCCTCGACGCCGCGGGGCTGGAGAAGGACGGGGTGGACCTGTTCGTCTATCACCAGGCCAACAGCCGAATCATCGACGCCGTGGGCAAACGGCTGCACCTCGACGGCACCAAGGTGATCGACGTCGTGGCGGAGTATGCCAACACCTCGGCCGCCTCGCTCCCGATCGCGCTGGCCTGGGCTCGCGCCCACGACCGCCTGCACGACGGGGACCGCGTGCTGTTGTCGGCATTCGGGGCGGGGATGGTGTGGGGCGCGTGTCTGGCGCGCTGGGGACGATCGGGCTGATCGACCTCGTCACGCCACGACGGCGTGCAGCGCAAGGGTGCAGCACACGAGACACAGGGCCGCGACGAGGGTGCTCCGAGCGAAGAAGCCACCGATCGTGACCCCTTCGCGGCGGCACCGATGGCGCCACAGCAGGGTCGCCATCGACCCCCATGCGGTGACCAGCGGGCCCGTGTTGGTGCCGATCAACAGCGCCATCAGCCGGGCCGGACTCGCCGTGGCGGTCGGTTCGAGCGCGAGGTAGGCCGGCAGATTGTTGACGACGTTGCTGCCGACCGCCGCCGACAGCGCCAGGCGCAGGAGGTCGAGGCCGCCGTCACCGGTGCCGACGACCGAGGCGAGCATCGAGGTCAACCCGTGCCGACCCGCCAGGTCGATGACGGTGAACAGCACACAGATCGCGATGATCATCCGCCACGGGACCTGGATCGTGCGCAACGCCTCTCGCCCGCGCCACCACAGCACCGCACCCATGACCAGGGCGGCGGCACAGGCGGGAATCGCCGGCATGACGCCGGTGACGAATGCCGGACCGATGAGCAGACAGGTGACACCGCATACCCACAGCAGGATCCGGTCGTGCGCGACGTCCGACGGGGTGAGCGTGAACCGGCCACGAAGGTCACGCCGGTGGAGGAGCCAGATCAGACCGATGGTCACGACGATCGCGGTGAGGGCCGGCGCCCAGGCGACCCGCAGGTAGGCCGTGTAGCCGGCGAAGTGGTGCAGCGCGAGCAGGTTGGTCAGGTTGGACACCGGCAGCAGCAGGGATGCGGTGTTGGCCAGCAGCACCGTGGACAGCGCGAACGGGATCACGTCGACCCGCACCTGTCGCACCACGGCCAGGACGACCGGGGTGAGCAGGACGGCGGTGGTGTCGAGGCTGAGCACGATCGTCACCAGGCTCGCGAGGATGCTCACCTGGAGCCAGAGCACCAGGGTGCGTCCCCGGGCGCGGCGCGCGGCGAACGTGCCGGCGACCTCGAACACTCCGGCGATCTGGGCGATTTCGGCGACGACGGTGATGGCGGCGAGGAACACCATGACCGGGACGATCCGGCCCGCGAGGTCGCCGATCTGGGTCACGGCGCCTGCACGTGCAGTGCCCACGGCTTGCCGGGGCGTGGCGGCTCGGTCAGATCGGCGGTGAACCCGCCGCGCACGATGTCGGCCAGCTCCCTGGGACTGCGTGCGGCCTGCCCGTGCTCGGCGAGGAACCGGGCCACCAGGCCGCGCGTGTGCTTGGCCATGTGCGTCGCGCCGGGCACCTTGACCTGCACCCAGCGGTCGGCGACCGCGTCGCGGGGGGTCCAGGCCGCGGCATACGTGCTGGAGCGCGCGTCGACGATCACGCCGGACTTGGCCAGATCCGGCATCACCTCGGCGAGAGGCTCACGCCAGGCGGAGGCCAGTGGCCCGACACCGGGGAGGTTCACGGCCATCGACAGGCGGTAGGACGGCACCTTGTCGCCGAGGCGCAGCGCGCCGAACAGGGCCGACTGCACCACGATCCAGCGTGTGGCACAGCGCCGGGCCGCGCCCGAGAGCGACGGCAGGTCGAACGCGTCATAAAGGACGCCGGTGTAGAGCTGGGCGACCGGCGTCGCGGGTGCCGTGCGCAGCACGAGGTTGCGCTCGATCTCGTCGGTGAGGTTGGGGCTGACCCCGAGGACGTCCGGGGCGTCGACGCGGGCGCTGGCCTGCTCCAGCGCGTCGAGCACCTGCCGGCGGGTGTCGGTGAGCGCCGGGAGATGGAGCCCGTCCAGATCGAGGGAGCGGCCGCGTGCGCGACCGGCCTTGGACTCTGAGGGAGGCAGCAGGATCAGCACCAGGCGAGACTACGACGTGGATGACGCCGTATGCGCCTGGGGGCAGTAGGCTGTGCGCCGTGGATGAGTCGGCCAGGCGGCCGCGTCGAGGGGTGACCCTCGCCGAGGAACGTCCGGGCTCCACAGAGCAAGGTGGTGGTCAACAGCCACCCGGGGTGACCCGCGGGACAGTGCCACAGAAAACAGACCGCCTCCCGTCAGGGAGGTAAGGGTGAAACGGTGGTGTAAGAGACCACCAGCGCCCCAGGCGACTGGGGCGGCTCGGTAAACCCCACCTGGAGCAAGGTCGGACAGCGTGCGTCCGAGGGCTGCTCGCCCGAGCACGCGGGTGGACCGCTGGAGGCGGCCGGCAACGGTCGTCCGAGATGGATGGTCGCCGCCGCGGCACCGGCAACGGGGCCGCGGAACAGGACCCGGCGTATCGGCCGGCTCATCCACGCCCCGCGCCGGACACAGGCGCGGGTTTTGCCTGAGCCAAGCGGCTTTCGGCAATAACCCGGTCGCGCCGACCCGTCGCCTCTAGCGTAGGTTGTTCGCGGCCGCCCCGATCCGGGAACCGGCTCGTGGACGGTCGACGGGAGGGTCGGGAAATCATGCGACGACGCATCGGTGGGTATGCCGTGTTGGCCACTGCCGCACTGGCTTTGGCGGGGTGCGGTCCCGATGTGGCATCGGCGCCTCCACCGGCTCCGACGACGACCCCGGCCGCGCAGACCCCCACGGACCGCGCTCCGCGCTCGAGCTCGGCCACTCACAGCGCGGCCACGAGTTCGTCGTCGCGGGGCGACCATACGACGAAGACGGCGAAGGCCACCAAGAAGCCGAAGGCCAAGGTGTCGAGGGCCGTCGCGCACAAGACTCCGCAGCGGGCGGCCAACGCGTTCGTCTGGCCGGTCATCCGCGTCGTGGACGGCGACACGGTGCACGTGCGCTACAAGGGGCAGGACACGACGATCCGCATCATCGGGATCGACACCCCGGAGACGGTCAGCCCGAGCGTGCCCGACGAGTGCGGAGGTCAGGATGCCTCGTCCATGGCGCACCAGTTGCTCGACGGCCAGAAGGTGCGCATCCAGTTCGACCCGAGTCAAGGTCGGCACGACAAATACGGGCGCACCCTCGCCTACCTGTTCCTGCCGCGGAGCGGGGACTACGGATTGACGATGATCCGCAAGGGATTGGCGACCGAATACACCTACGCGTCGGCCTACCGCTACCAGAGCGCATACCGGTCGGCGAAGCAGACCGCGGCGGCGCAGGGCGTCGGAACGTGGGGGAAGTGCGGCAGCTTCGACAAGCCGCTGCACACCACGGCGCCACAGCCACGGCATACGACACGGGCGCCGAGACCGACGACACAGCCTGCGCAACCGGCGCAGCCTGCGCAGAACTGCACGCCCGGATATTCACCGTGCCTGCCGCCGGCCTCCGACTGGGACTGCGGCCAGTTGCGGGCGAAGGGCCTGACGCCCGTGCGAGTGACCGGCAGCGACCCCTACCGGTTGGACGCGGATGGGGACGGCACCGGCTGCGACAGCTGAGACCACGCGCACGGCCTGCCTCCCGGGAGCTTTGAGCGCCGGGGGTGTGCCGTGTGCAGACACGAGAACGCCCCCACCGTCACGTGGGGGCGCCTCGTGGCGGGGAGCGTCGGTGGCGGCCCACGCCGGCCGCCCCATCGCTCGACCCGACCAATCTGGGGCGAACCTCCGCACAGGGGGGAGTTACGGAGTGCCTTCAGTGATGCCAAGGTATCCGGATCGGCGGCGACCATGCGTCCTTATTGCGAGGGCGCGCAGAGCCTGGGGAAATCCCATGCGTCCGTCGAACTGGCGTGGTAGGTCCGGCGCGGCGGTCGACACCGACTTCGCCGGCTGACTCGAGCAGGCGAGCCTCGACCCGGCCGATTCCCGTGGGCGAGCCCCCGACCCGGCCGGTCGAGTTTCCTTGGCACTGTTCGTGACACCTTGCACGCGTGAAAGGTCGTCCGTCACCAGTTCTCGCTGGCCGAGGAGGGCGCAGGAGCGAAGCGGGGGAGCCCATTGGGGGTTCCTCCCGCCTGAAGCGAAGCGCGCGGGGGAGCGAGACCCGGTGAGGACGCGTGCGGGACGTCAGCTCCAGGACGTCTCGCGCGGGCGGCCCTCGTCGTAGCCACTCGCGCTCTGGATGCCGACGAGCGCCCGGTCGTGGAACGCGTCGATGTCCCGCGCCCCGGCATACGTGAAGCTGGAGCGGACGCCGGAGGCGATCGAGTCGATGAGGTCTTCGACGCCGGGTCGCTGCGGATCCAAGAACATGCGAGAGGAAGAGATGCCTTCCTCGAACAGCGCGGAGCGGGCCCGCGCGAAGGCGCCTTGGCTCTGAGTGCGGTTGCGCACGGCCCGCGCGGAGGCCATCCCGAACGACTCCTTGTAGAGACGCCCGTCCGGAGTGCGTCCCAGGTCGCCGGGGCTCTCCCAGGTGCCGGCGAACCACGAGCCGATCATCACGCTCGCGGCGCCGGCCGCCAGTGCGAGGGCCACATCGCGGGGGTACTTGACGCCGCCGTCCGCCCAGACGTGCGCACCCTGCGCGCGGGCGGCGGCCGCGCACTCCAGCACGGCCGAGAACTGCGGGCGGCCGACGCCGGTCATCATCCGCGTCGTGCACATCGCGCCGGGACCGACCCCGACCTTGACGATGTCCGCGCCCGCGTCGACCAGATCGCGCACACCGTCCGCGGTGACCACGTTGCCCGCAGCGATCGGCACGAAGGCGCCGCCGGACGCGACGTGGGCCTCTCGCGCCGCACGCACGTGGCCCAGGGCGTCGATCATCTTGTCCTGGTGCCCGTGGGCGGTGTCGACGACGAGCACGTCCGCGCTCGCCTCGAGCATGGCCTTCGCCTTGGCGGCGACGTCTCCGTTGATGCCGATCGCCGCACCGACCCGCAGGTGCCCGCCGGCGTCCAGCGCCGGGCGATAGATCGCCGAGCGCAGGATGCCCTTGCGGGTCAGGACGCCCGCGAGGGTGCCGTCGGGCGCGACGACCGGGGCGAGGTCCAGGTGCGCGGCATGCAGCCTCTCGAACGTCTCGTCCAGGTCGGCGTCCGCCGGGACGGTGACCAGGTCGTGGGTCATCACGTGGCCCACCGGGGCGAACCGGTCGACCTCCAGACAGTGCTTCTCGGTGATGATCCCCACCGGGGCACCCGAATCGTCGACGACGATCGCCGCGCGGTGTGCGCGCTTGTTCATCAGTGCCAGCACCGTCGAGACCGGGGAGTCGGGGTCGATCGTGACCGGTGTCTCGAAGACGGGGTGGCAGGCCTTCACGGTGGCGATCGTGTCGCGCACGATGTGCACCGGGATGTCCTGCGGGAGCACGGCGATGCCGCCGCGTCGCGCCACGGTCTCGGCCATGCGGCGCCCGGAGATCGCCGTCATGTTGGCGACCACGAGGGGAAGGGTCGTCCCCGTCCCGTCGCTCGTCGCGAGGTCGACGTCGAAGCGGCTGGTCACGGAGGATCGTGACGGCGCCATGAAGACGTCGTTGTAGGTCAGGTCGTATGCGGGGCCGTCGCCGAGGAACTTCACAGGTCACGATCGTACGCACTCACCGCCGTGTGCGCCTCGGGGTACCGTGGGGCCATGCGGATCACCCATCTCGGCCACTCGTGCCTGTTGGTGGAGGTGGCCGGTCGCCGGCTGCTGACCGACCCGGGCACCTTCTCCCGATTCGACGACGTGACCGGCCTCGACGCGATCGTCGTCACCCACCAGCATCCCGACCACCTGGACCCGCAGCGGTTCGAGGCCCTGGTGCGGCGCAACCCCGGCGCGGTCGTGCACACCGACCCGCAGACCCGCGATCACCTGAGGGATCGGGAGGTGCTCGCCGAGCCGATGCGTGCCGGGGAGGCCTTCCGTGTCGGCGATCTCGAGATCACCCCTGCCGGCGAGCAGCACGCCGTCATCCACGACTATGTCGCCCGCATCGCCAACGTCGGGGTCTACCTGCGCGCGCCGGGGGAGCCGACGCTCTTCCACCCCGGCGACGCACTCGACGCCGAACCCGCCGGCGACGTCGACGTCCTCGCCGTGCCGGTCAACGCGCCGTGGAGTGCGATCAAGGAGACGGTGGAGTTCATCCGCCGTCTCCACCCGCGGGTCGTCGTCCCGATCCACGATGCACTGCTCAACGACTCCGGCCGCGCGATCTACCTGCCCCACCTGCAGCAGTTCGGGCTGGACGGAGGGGTCGAGGTGCGTGACCTGGCCGACGGCCGGCCGGCCGACTTCGAGGCCGTAGGCTGACGCGCCGCCTCCCCACACCCGTCCGCGGCGGCCTATCCCATAACCTTCAGACATGACTGCGCGATGGTGGACCGTATGACGCTTCGTGTGACTCCGTGCCACGACCCGGCCGAGTGGGACGCGCTGGTGAACGCCGACGGCGGCCACCCGCTGCAGTTGTGGGGGTGGGGTGAACTCAAGTCCCGCTACGAGTGGAGCGCCCACCGGGTGCAGGTGCTCGACGGTGACGACAGGGTCGGCAGTGCGCAGATCCTGCTGCGCACGCTGCCGATGCCGTTCCGATCCCTGGCCTACGTCCCGCGCGGACCCCAGGCCGCCCCGGAGGATCGTGCCCGGGTGTGCGAGGCGATCGCCGCCCATGTGAAGGGTGTGCACAAGCCGATCGCGCTGACGCTCGAGCCCGACTGGCCGCAACCGTTCTCGCCCCTGGAGAAGGGCGTCGGCGACGAGCAGATCGCCGCCGATCTCGCCGCACCGACGACCGGGTGGTTGGCCGACCTGGAGGCGCAAGACTTTTCGCGCAGCGACAACACCGGCCTGATCCCGCGCACTCTCGTCGTCGATGTGACCCAGGACGACGACGCGCTGATGAAGCAGATGAGCTCGACCACCCGGCAGAACGTCCGCAAGTCGTTCCGCGCCGAAAACGTCCGGTTCGGCGAGATCACCGAGGACGCCGACCTGCACCAGGTGCTGGAGATCAACAAGGAGACCGGGCGCCGGGCGCACTTCGCCGTGCACGACGACGACTACCACCGCTCGATCCGCGACCTGATGGGGACCGCGTCGCAGCTGATCGCGGCGTGGGAAGGTGACCGGGTCGTCGCGTTCGTCTGGCTGGTCGTCTCGGGCACCACAGCCTTCGAACTCTACGGCGGAGTCGACCCGCGGGGGATGAAGCTGCGGCTCAACTACGGCCTGAAATTCCACGCCATGAAGCACGTGCGTGAGCAGGGCGTGTCGCGATACGACTTCAACGGGCTGCTCAACGACGGCATCTCCGACTTCAAGCGGCAGTTCGCGAAGCACGAGGACATGCTGATCGGCACGTGGGACAGACCACTCTCACCGCTGTATCCGGCGTTCGCGAAGGCCCTGCCGGTGGTGCGCACGACGCTGAAGAAGCATCTGCCGACGGCCAAGGAGAAGGTCCGCGGGCTGATCCGCCCTCGGTGAGTCAGTGCGTGGCGTGCCACGCCGCGCCGACGATGCCGGCGGCGTTCTGCAGCTGCGCCGGGACGATCGGTGCGCGCAGGTGCAGCTTCGGCAGGAACTTCTCGGCCTTCTTGGACACGCCGCCGCCGACGACGATCAGATCCGGCCACAGCAGATTCTCCAGGTGGCTGTAGTAGCGCTGCAGGCGCTCGGCCCAGTCGTCCCAGGAGAGGCTGTCCCGGTCACGCGCGCTCTCGGCGGCCTTCACCTCGGCGTCATGGCCATCCAGCTCGATGTGGCCGAGCTCCGAATTCGGCATGAGCACGCCGCTGTTCAAGAGTGCCGATCCGATACCGGTGCCGAGGGTCGTGAGCAGGACGAGACCGTCGGTGTTGCGCGCCGCGCCGTAGTGCAGTTCGGCCACTCCGGCTGCATCCGCGTCGTTGAGCACCGTGACCGGTCGATCCAAGCGCGCTGACAGCAGCTCGGTGACGTTGGTGCCGATCCAGGACGTGTCGATGTTGGCGGCGGTGCGCACCACACCGCGGACGACGACGGCCGGGAGTGTCACACCGACCGGCCGATCGGAGGTCTGATCGGCGAAATGGTCTGCGATCTCGGCGATGACGTCGGCGACGTTGTCCGGTGTCGACTCCGCCGGGGTCGCGATGCGCAGGCGGTCCGCGGCGAACTCCCCGGTGTCGAGATCGACCGGCGCGCCCTTGATGCCGCTGCCGCCGACGTCGATGCCGAGCGGGTGGGTGTGGGACATGACTCCTCCTGAAGGGTCGCCGGCGAGTGGTCAGGGTTGCGTGAGGATCTCGGGCCCGGACTCGGTGATGAGGATGCTGTGCTCGAATTGGGCCGATCGTGCGCCGTCGGCGGTGAGGACGGTCCAGTCGTCGTCCCACATCACCCAGTCCGGTGTGCCCAGGTTGAGCATCGGCTCCACCGTGAAGGTCATGCCCGGCCGGATCACGTCGTCGTAGACCGGGGCCGAGTCGTAGTGGGGGATGATCAGCCCGGAATGGAACGCCTGGCCGACGCCGTGACCGGTGTAGTCGCGCACGACGCCGTAACCGAAGCGGTCGGCGTACTTCTCGATGACGCGGCCGATGATGTTGACCTGCCGACCCGGCTTGGCCGCCTTGATGCCGCGCATCATCGCCTCGTGCGTTCGCTCGACGAGCAACCGGGACTCCTCGTCGACGTCGCCGACGAGGAAGGTCGCACAGTTGTCGCCGTGCACCCCGTCGATGTAGGCCGTCAGGTCGACCTTGACGATGTCGCCGTCCTGGAGCGGCCGGTCGTCCGGGATGCCGTGGCAGATCACCTCGTTGACGCTGGTGCACAGCGACTTGG
>CAZMLG010000018.1:0-28309 GCA_964566985.1 uncultured Intrasporangiaceae bacterium | reverse complement strand
TGAGCGGGCGCACCTTCTCCTGCCCGACGTAGTGGGCCCAGCCGCCGCCGTTGACTCCCTGACACCCGCACAACCTGATCATGGTGAAGAACGTGCGATAGAGCTGGTCGGAGTGGAACCAGTGGTTGGTGCCGCCTCCCATCGCGATCATCGAGCGCCCCTTGGACAGTTCCGCGTTGCGGGCGAATTCGCGGGCGACGCGGGCGGCCGTGGCCGCCGGCACGGAGGTGATCTCCTCCTGCCAGGCGGGAGTGTAGGGCTGTGGGTCGTCGTATCCGCTCGGCCAGGTGCCGGGTAGGCCGTCCCGGGGCACGGCATACTGTGCCATCAGCAGGTCGAAGACCGTCGTGACGAGCCGCTCCCCGACGCGCACCGCCGGAACCCCGCGCCGGACGGTGCTGCCGCCCTCCGTCTCGCCGACATCGAATCGCGACAGATCGATCGGCACGGCCTCCGTGTGCCGCCCGTACATGGTCAGCACCGGGTCGGTGTCGCCCAGGTCGAGGTTCCACCGGCCGGGTGTGCTTGTCCCGTAGTGGAACCCGAGCGACCCCTGGGGAATGCGCAGCTCGCCCGACGCGGAGTCCATGAGGACGGTCTTGTATGCGGCGTTCTCACAGTCCTCGCCGAGGTCCGCGGCGGTGACGAACCCGTCGGGGACGTAGGCGCCGTCGCGTTCACGGAGGCTGATCAAAAACGGCAGATCGGTGTATGACTTGACGTAGTCGGTGAAATAGGGCACCTGCCGGTCACGGAAGAACTCGGTGAGAATGACGTGCCCCATGGCCATGCCGAGCGCGCCGTCCGTGCCGGGGGCGGCCGGCAGCCAGTCGTCGGCGAACTTGGTGTGGTCGGAGTAGTCGGGGCTCACCACGACGACCTTCTGGCCCTTGTATCGGGCCTCGGTCATGAAGTGCGCGTCCGGGGTCCGGGTGATGGGCAGGTTGGTGCCCCAGAGCATGAGATAGGCCGCGTTCCACCAGTCGCCCGACTCCGGCACGTCGGTCTGGTCTCCGAAGACCTGTGGCGAGGCGATGGGAAGATCCGCGTACCAGTCGTAGAAGGACAGGATCGTGCCCCCGATGAGAGACAGGAAACGGGTGCCGGCCGAATACGACACCTGCGACATGGCCGGGATGGGGGAGAAGCCGACGACCCGGTCGGGCCCGTATCGCTTGATGGTGTGCACGTGGGCGGCCGCGATCAGTTCACTGGCCTCGTCCCACGTGGATCGCGCGAAACCGCCCTTGCCGCGGGCGTCCTTGTAGAGCGCGACCTTCTCCGGATCGGCCATGATGTGTGCCCATGCCTCGACCGGGTCGGGGTTGTCCCGCTTGGCCGCACGCCAGAGTTCGAGCAATGGGGAGCGCACGTAGGGGTAGCGCACCCTGGACGGCGAATAGGTGTACCAGGAGAACGACGCGCCCCGTGGGCAGCCACGAGGCTCGTACTCGGGGCTGTCCGGCCCGACCGACGGGTAGTCCGTCTGCTGTGTCTCCCAGGTGATGATCCCGTCCTTGACGTAGACCTTCCACGAGCAGGACCCGGTGCAGTTGACCCCGTGGGTCGAGCGGACTTCCTTGTCGTGGCGCCAGCGGTCGTGATAGAACTCCTCGGCGTCCCGCCCGCCCTTGCGGTGCACCTCGCGGTAGTCGCCGCTGGGTGTGCCGGGGACCAGGAACTGCGCCTTGCGCAGGATCTGCTCGACGGGCTCTCCCATGGGGAGAAGGGGAGCGAGCCGGTCCCCTTCGGTGCGCGCGTCGCGCGTCGCGCGTCGCGCCGTATCCGGTTCCTGGGTCATGACATGCACCTCCGTCGGACGGGCGTGGCTGTCCCGTTCATCCGAAGGTAACGCGTCGCAGCCCAAAATCGGTCGAATTGAGGGCAATTGGATCATTCTTCGAGTGATTCATCCTCTGGAGGTGACCGGGGTCGTCCAGGGTGCGAGACTGGGACCATGGTGGGCCGTCCCATGCCGGGAGTGGAGCACGGCCCGTGACGACGGAAGGTGACGATGACAGCCCGAGTGTGGGTCGACGGAGAGCGCGTCGACGGCAAGCCGAGCATCAGCGCCCTGGACCACGGCCTGACCGTCGGGGACGGCGTGTTCGAGACGTGCAAGGTCGTGGACGGCAGGCCCTTCGCGCTGGAGCGCCACCACGACCGACTGGACCGCTCGCTGGCCGGCCTGGGACTGCCGCCGGCCGACCGTGGCCTCCTCGCGGAGGGAGTCGCGTCGGTGCTCGCGGAGCCCCTGGAGTTCGGGCGCCTGCGATACAGCGTCACCGGCGGACACGGACCGCTCGGCTCCGACCGCGACGATGTCCCGATGACGTATGTCGTGCTCGCGGGACCACAGCCACGCCCCGCGCCGTCGACCAAGATCGCGGTCGTGCCGTGGACACGCAACGAGCACAGTGCGGTCGCGGGCCTGAAGACCACCTCGTATGCCGAGAACGTCGTCGCCCTCGCCCGTGCCAAGCGGGAGGGCGCCACCGAGGCGATCTTCGCGAACACTCGAGGGGAACTCTGTGAAGGCACGGGGAGCAACATCTTCGTCGTGCGAGAGGGTCGCCTGTGCACTCCGCCCGTCGAGTCGGGCCTGCTGGCCGGGATCACGCGCGCGCTCGTCCTGGAAGCCTGCGCTCACGCGGGCATCGAGGTCGTCGAGGCGCCGCTGCCGTTGGCCGTCCTCGACGACGCGGAGGAGGTGTTCATCACCTCCTCGACGCGCGACATCCAGCCGGTCCACGCCGTCGGCGAGCGAGACGTGCCCGCTCCGGGGCCGGTGACGTCTGCCGCGATGGACGCGTTCACCGGCCATGTCGCCGGGCTCTGACGTGGTGTGTCACGCATGACCGTGCCGGGAGAGAGGACGCGACCGCGAACAGGGGAGACACACCCCGCGGATCGGTTCGCGTGGCGCGCCTGGCTGCGGCGTCGCGCCGCGTTCAACACGGCATACCGGATGCTGGTGGGCGTCCTGGGCCTGGCCATCATCGCCCTCGGCGTCGTCGCGCTGCCGTTGCCGGGGCCGGGATGGGCGATCATCTTCACCGGCCTGGGGCTGTGGGCGACGGAGTTCGCCTGGGCCAAGCGGCTGTTGCGGTGGACGAAGGCCAAGGTGCTCGCCTGGGTGCATTGGTTGCAGCGTCAACCACGATGGATGCAGGGCCTCGTGAGCCTCGGAGTCGGGGTGCTGGTCGTCGCGATCATCTGGCTCATGTTGGTGATCAGTGGCCTGCCGTCGTTCCTGCCCGCACGCCTCGTCGAGGTGCTCGAGGTCGTGCCCGGCCTGGGCTGACCGCGGCCGACGGCGAGGCTCCTGCCGGTGGGCGCCCCCGATTGGCCGAACACGCCACCGGCAGGATATTCTCCTGCACGCAGCATCACGCCCGCGTGGTGCGTCCTGGACGTGTAGCTCAGTTGGTTAGAGCGTTCGCTTCACACGCGAGAGGTCAGGGGTTCGAGTCCCTTCACGTCCACCCTCCATCCGAGCGTGTGGGGAGGGACCGGCACCGGCCGTCCATCCCGCACGGCCGTGCTCGCCCCCGAGCGGACCGGATCGCCAGGTTACATACGGTGCAGTGATGTGGCGCGAAGAGCGCAGGCGGCGTGCCGATCTTGCTAATCTGGGCCCGATTTCCCAGCAGAGAGGACGGCAAGATGTTGCCTGCCGGCGGTGGCGAAGTGGGAGGGGATCCCGACGAGTTGGACACCGGAGCGAGCACGCTTCACAAGGTGTCGGTCGATGTGACCACCGGCGCGGCATCCGACGCCAGGAGCGCGATCCGCGAGGCCGGCGGAGCGTGCGGGCACGGCGACCTCGCCGGTCAGTTGCACTCTCTTGCGACGCTGGTGCATTCGTATGCCGGCGCGGTCGGCAAGGAGTGGAGCCTGCTGGAGGCACTGGCGACGGCAACGGCTTCCGACCTGCGCAGAGCCGGCGGGGCGTCATGACGTTGGGCCCCGAGTTCGACGTCCCGCCGGGTGACCCCGATGCCCTCGAGGCCGCGGCCCGGAAGGTGAACGGTGTCGGTGCCACGCTCGGGGGAGCGGATGCGAGGTCGGCCCGGTCCGGGATGGTGACGGCCCTGTCGGGCTGGAGCGGGCCACGACGCGATGACTTCGATGACGCCGGCGCCGGCGCACAGATCCACCTCAAGACCTTCGGCGCGACGTTGCAGGGGATCCACGATGCGCTGAAAAAATACGCTTCGGCGCTACGCACGGCTCAGGATGACGTCAAGGCGTGCGCGAAGGCGGTGCACACCGCCCAGAAGCGGGCGAGCGATGCGTCCACCGGTGGTGTGCCGGACACCGCGAGTATGCAGGCGGCGAGCCGCGCGCTGACGACCAACTCTCAGCTCGCGGACGATGCGCAGAGCACACTGCGTGCGGCTCGACGGACGCTGCAGAGCAGGCTGCACGACCTGGCGGCCGTGCTGGTGCCGGGCACCTCGAGCCTGTCTGACGCAGACGTGCAGCAGAAGGTGCTGTCAGCATTTCACCAGACCGGCCTGCCGGCGGACGGCGTCTCCACGGCGCAGGCGTGGGACGGACTGGTCAAGGCTCGCCAGGACAGCCCGGACGACGCGGTCAACGACGACGGCACCGTCGATTGGGCCGCATGGGTCGCCGATCAGACGGACAAGCCGGGTGCGAGCGGGCACACCACGCTGTGGAATGCGCTGCACACGTGGGACCTCACCCCTGCGAAGGGGGAGAACCCGGCCGACTATTACGCCAAGAAGCTCGGGTTGTGGCCGAGCGGCGACGGTGTGCTCGATCTGACCGGCTACAGTTCGGGACTCGTCGGCGCGGGGGCGGGGCTGACCAAGAGCACGAGCTCTCGATTCGTCATCTCTCGGTTCGCCTATCGCCAGAACGGGCGATATGCGCGACTTCCGTCCGACCTGTCACGTTTGGAACACACCAAGATCCTGCTCGACGAGAGCAACTGGCAGGCGGCGCCCTACAAAGCGGCGACCCGAACTGGTGTTCTCAAGTGGAGCAAGGGGCTGGGGAAGGCGGCCGGAGCCGTGGGGGCGGTCGCGACAGGTGGTATCGATGCCTACACGACGTGGCAGGAGGACAAGGACAACCCGAACCTCACCGAGTCGGAAAAGGTCGGGCGCGCGACCGGAGCGGGAATCGGTGGTGGTGGTGGAGCCATCGCCGGGGCCTGGGCCGGGGGCGAGGCGGGTGCTGCGATCGGGACGTTCGTCGGGGGCCCGGTGGGAACGGTGGTCGGTGGCGTGGTCGGCGCGGCGATCGGAGGGTTCGTCGGATCGTCTGCCGGGGAGCACGTCGGCAAGTGGGTCGGCGATCTCGGGGGCAAGGCCGTCGATGCCGCCAAGGATCTGTGGCACGGAGTCTTCGGGTGACGGATCTGCTGCTGTCGCTCGGCTGTTCGGTGATCGGAGCGCTCCTGGTGTGGCGCACGGTATGGATGTATCGAGGCGGCTCGGAGCGCGCGCGCAGCTGGACTCCGCACTCCATCGCGGCGGAGCGCACGGCGTTCTACACTCGTCCGATCGTGGCGTTGTGGATGGTCAGCATCGGCCCGATCTATGTGGCCGGCACCTATGGCCAGGACCACCCGGTGCTGCTCATCGGCGCCCTACTCATCGTTCCCCTGCTGGTCGGCACGGTTCTGTTTTTCGTCTTTGCCGGATTCGACTCGTGGATCCCGGTGCCACGGTTCGTGGTGCCGTCGTGGATGTACGACCCGAAGAAGGGGCACCCGTTCAGTTTCAAACTGCACGGGGTCAAGCGTGATCCGCGTGCGCGTCAGGTGCGGTTGTGGTGAGGAGTGGTGATGGGGCAGCTGGTTGACGTGGGTGGTCCGGTGCTGGATCTGCCCGACGAGTGGAGCGTCGTCGATCCGCCGGATGGCGTCGCGCTGGTGGCTCTCGGGCCGCAGTTGCCTGCCGGGTTCGGCGACTTTCGTGCGAACCTTGTGGCCACGCGAGGCGCAACGGCTCCCGTGCCCGACTGGTTCGCCATCACCCTCGACGGCCTTCGTGCAGACCTGATCGACTTCCAGCTGGTCCAGGCCATGGACGTGCGGATCGCCGACCACGCGGGGTTCCGGATCCTGTCGACGCACCTGGCGCCGACAGGTCAGGCGGTGGTGCTGGATCAGTTCGTGGTGGCTCCGGAGGCCGGGCAGGGGCTCACCGTGTCGTCGAGTTGGCCGGCGCTGGCATACGACACTGCGCGAGCGCAGGAATGTGAGCGCCTGATGGCCGGGCTGCGTTGGGATGATGCGGCATGACGGGCGCGGTCGGCGAGGATGGCGTGCTGCGGATCCCCCACCACCTGTTGGACCCACTGCTGGCGATGACCGACGGCGAGCAGGTCGAGGAGCGCGATCGCGCCGCGTTGGCCGAGCTGTCCGTGCTGGTCGACGGGCAGGTCAATCCGTTGCTGGTCAACACCCTGGACGCGGTCACGCATCCGATCGTGCACGGTGAGGCACGGGTGACGAGTCCGACGATGCGGCGGCAACTGCGCGTATTCCTGGGCCGCTCCGGTGCGGCCGTGTTGCGCGGACTGCAGTCGGGTGAGGGCACGGTGGAGGTGTTTTCAACCTGGTCCGACCGGGTGCCCGCGATGCTGTTGAAGGCAGCCCAGGTGGCTCCGCGTCCGCCCCTGGAGGGCCTTGAGTTCCGCACCGATCCCGACACGTTGCGCGATCTCGAGGGCCACGACACGGCCGAACGGGCCCGCGCCGCCGAGGAGCTGGCGCGCGCTGCAGAAGGATCGTTGCCGGCGGTCGCGGACCATGTGCGAGGCGGGCGGTGGAGATATGCATCGTGCGTTCTGGAGTGGGAGTCCAGGGCGGCGGTGTGGGGTTGGGTCGACACTCCGGCAGGTGTCGTGGAGGCGCTGGGACCGCGTCAGGGCACACGCCGTGGGCCGGAGAAGACGCAGGAGATCGCCTGGGCCGGGTCGTCGCCCGCCGCGGTCTGGTGCACCCTGATCGACCGCTGGCCGGCGGGACCGCAGATCGCGGTGACCCCGTCCCTCACGTCACCGCAGGCGGGCGGCCGCGCAGATGGGGTGACGACATGAGTGCAACGGTGAGGGTGACCCGCCCGGGTGGCTGGCAGGCCGACCTGTTGCGCACCTACGTCGTGCTCGTCGATGGCCGGAGCGTGGGGGGTCTGAAACGTGGCGGCCAGGTCGAGGTCTCGGTGTCTGCCGACGTCCAGGTCACGGTGATGGGAAGCATCGACCGGCAGGAGTCGGCGCCCTGGGTGGGCACACTCCGCGAGGGTGAGACCGTCGAGCTGGAGTTGAGTCACGCCGGTCGCGATCGCGAGCACTACCTGGATCTTCGACGGATCGCGTGACCCGGCGCCACACCGCGTCTTCGACGTCCCTGTTCGAGCCCGTCCGGAAGAGTTCCCTGGTAAGGGAAGGCGGTGTCGCGGCGTCAGCCGTCTTCACCGGTGGGAGAGTGCACCACGACGTCGAGCAGGCGCCGCAGTTCGGCGGCTGGATCGCGCGTGACGCCCCCGTGCACCGGGCCGGGGCGGAGCACCGTGCTGCGTGGGGCGCTCAGCCAGCCGAACCGCCTTCCCGGCCGGGTCAGTTCGGGGCGTCCCGGTGCCACCGCTCCGTCACATACGAGGGCAGCCTCCCGCAGCCCACGCTCCAGTTCATCCATGTCGAGGAGTGGTGAGAACACCTGCAGGCGCTCCCGATCCACGGCATACGCCACGTCGAGGAACCCGGCCCGCTGACAGTAGAGCACGACGCCGACGTTGATGAACTCCTCCCGCACCGCGTCCGGCACGCACCGCAGCACCACATACTGGTAGCCGAGCGCCTCGTTCATCGGGCATCCTTCGGGAGCCAGGCGTCCGGGCGTGCGAGCCGGGCCGTCAGGTGCTCGACGTATGCCGTGCGCACGGCCTCCGCACCATCCAGTCCGGGCGCGTTCTCCAGCCAGGTCTCGGGCACCTCGTCGACGACGGAGTCGATGACCGACGGCGTGAGCAGCGCCGAGCACCGTTCGTGGACCGGGCCCATCGGCGCGGCGAGGCCGCGCATCATGTGCGTCGAACTGTCGAAGGGCTGACGCACGAAGCGTTCCACGTCGGCACCTTTGGACGGCCAGGAGTGGTGGAAGTACAGGGCCGCGCCGTGATCGATGCACCAGACGTTCTGGTGCCACCACAGCAGGTTCGGATTGCTCGGTGTCCGGTCGATGTTCGCGGTGAAGGCGTCGAGCCACAGGATCACCGCCGCCTCCTCGGCGGACGGGGGAGTCGACCCGTCATATCCGAACGCGCCCGGCAGCAGATCCACCCCGAGGTTCGTCCCGACGCTGGCCGTCAGCAGGTCCTGCACCTCTTCGTCGGCCTCGTATTTCGCGATCTGCTCGGGCAATTCGATCGCCTTGAGCACCGGGACGTGCAGCCCGACGGCCCGCGCGATCTCACCGACGATCACCTCGGCCACGAGCACCTTGCGCCCCTGGCCGGCACCGACGAACTTCATGACCCAGGTGCCCAGGTCGTCCGCCTCCACCACGCCGGGCAGGGAGCCGCCCTCCTTCAGCGGCGTGACATAGCGGACGGCGCGGGCGACTGGCAGCACGCCGACAGCCTACTGGTCGGCGGCGGCCGCCATGAGCAGCTCGTAGGACCGACGGCGCTCGTCGGGATCGTGGATGTTCGTCGTGACGATCAGCTCGTCGGCACCACACAGGTGCGCACGCCCGGTGATCTGCCGGTACACGTCCTTCGCGGTCCCGGCGGTGAGGAAGCGCCCGAGGCGGTCGACCACGGCCTGTTCGGACGCGTCCCACTCGTGCGCGGCCGCTTCGTCGGGGCTGGGAAGTGGACCCGGGCGGTTCTGTCGCAGACGGACCGTGGACAAGGTCGCGGCACGCTGCAGTGCGGCGGCCCGCTCCGGTGTCTCCGCCACGATCGCCGCCACCGCGAGCATGCTGTGTGGCTCGGTGGGGTTGCCCGGCCGCCCGCTCGGGCGGAAGGACTGCCGGTAGGCGTCGAAGGCCTCGCCGGGGTCGACGCTGCCGAAATGGCCGGCGAACGCGAAGTTGGTGCCCAGCATGCCGGCCGCCTGCGCACCGTACATGCTGGACCCGAGGATCCACACCGGCGGTAGTGGCACGTCCGTGGGTTGAGCGCTGATCGGAGCGAACGGGTGATCGGAGGGGAACCCGTCCACGTAGGCGATCAACTCGGCATACTGCTGCGGGAAGTCGTCGGCGGTGAGCGCGTCCTTGCTGCGCCGGAGCGCGAAGGCGGTGAGTTGGTCCGTGCCGGGTGCCCGGCCCAGGCCGAGGTCGATCCGGCCCGGGTGGAGCGCCTCCAGCACGCGGAAGGTCTCCGCGACCTGCAACGGTGCGTGGTTCGGCAGCATGATGCCGCCGGCCCCCACGCGGATGGTCGAGGTGGCGGCGGCGACGGCCTCGATCATCACCATCGGCGAACTGCTGGTCACGCTCGGCAGGTTGTGGTGCTCGGCGACCCAGAAGCGTCGATATCCGAGGCGTTCGGCCGTCTGTGCGAGGGTGATCGACTCACGCAAGGCGACGGACGACGTGCTCCCGGCGGAAACGGGGGACAGATCGAGGACGGACAGCGGCGGCGCAGGTTCACTCACACCACCCTCAAGGCGTCTCGCGGCCGAGACATTCCGGCTGCGAACTCCCCAGGGGCCGGTCGGCAGGTCGATACTGGCGACATGAGTCCTTCGGATGACGAGACCACAGACGGCAGTTCCTCCTCCACCGCGACGATCGTGCTGCGCCGTCGTGCCGGCCTGTCCGCGCTCGGGAAGCGATCGGGGCCCTACAGCTCCACCGAGCTGGGAGAGCAGGTCGGCGCGCATCCCGACGACCTGGCCGCCGTGCGCCGCGCGGCCGAGCAGGCCGGGCTGCGCGTCGTGAGCGAGCACGGCCCGTCGCGCCGGGTCCGCGTCGAGGGGCCGTCATCCGTCGTGCGGGCCTGGGCCGAGGCCGTGCCCGACGAGCTCGGCGACATCGCCACGGCTGTGCTGGCGGGCCGCGGACCGCAGGCCTCCCCACGATCGATGATCGCCGGTCCGCACGCGGCCGGTGCGGGCTTCACTCCACCCGAACTCGCCAAGGCCTACGGCATGCCCGACGCGGACGGCACCGGCCAGACCATCGCGATCGTCGAACTCGGCGGGGGGTTCGCGCAATCCGATCTCTCCGACTATTTCGGCCGACTCGACCTGCCGACACCGAAGGTCCGTGCGATCGGGGTCGACGGCGCGAAGAACGAACCCGGCAAAGACCCCAAGGGCGCCGACGGCGAGGTCCTGCTCGACATCGAGGTCGCCGGAGGGATCGCTCCGGGTGCCGACCAGGTGGTCTACTTCGCACCCAACACCGATGCGGGATTCCTCGACGCGGTCAGTGAGGCGGCGCACGCCGACCCGGCGCCGGTCGCGATCAGCATCAGCTGGGGGCAGAGCGAGGACCGGTGGAGCGCAAGTTCTCGGCAGTCCATGGACGACGCCTTCGCCGATGCGGCGCAGATGGGCATCACCGTGACGGCGGCCGCCGGAGACAACGGCAGTGGTGACAACGACTCGTCGGGCGGTGCGCATGCCGACTTCCCCGCGTCGAGTCCGCATGTGCTCGGCTGTGGCGGCACGACCTTGCATCTGCAGGACGGCACCGTGTCCTCCGAAGTGGTGTGGGACGACGGCGGGAAGGGCGGGGCCACCGGCGGTGGCGTCAGCGACACCTTCCCGGTGCCGGCGTGGCAGAAGGACGCCGGGGTGCCGGACCGCGCCGGTGGCGGTGCCGGGCGAGGCGTGCCCGACGTCGCCGCCGTGGCCGACCCCCAGACCGGATACAAGGTGCAGGTCGACGGGTCCCAGGAGGTCTACGGTGGCACCAGTGCCGTCGCGCCGCTCTGGGCGGGCCTGATCGCCCGGATCGTCCAGCTCACCGGGCACCGCGTCGGTCTGGCGCAGACCGCGCTGTATGCGGGGGTGGCGGCCGGGACCGCCACGCCGCACCTGCGGGACATCACCTCCGGCAGCAACGGTGCCTACGATGCGGGACCCGGCTGGGACGCCTGCACGGGACTCGGTGTGCCGGACCAGCAGACACTACAGGCCTTCTCGGCGGGGGATGGATCGAAGAGTTAGGCTCGTCCCATGCACCTGAAGCCCGCTGACGCCGTCATGACCGCACCTGTCGCCGCCACCGGCCTGATCGGCGGGTTCGTCGCCGCGCAGGAGACGGGCATCCGCCCGTTGGGCGGAGTGCTGCTCGCCGCGGCGGGCGGCTACGCCGGGCGCACCTGGTTGCAGCGGAAGGGCCCGGCCACCGCGAGCGCGCTGGGGGCGATCTACGTGCTCGGATTCGGCATGTCACACCCGCTGGCGAAGAAGATCGGAGCCTGGCCGTCGGTGCTGGCCGTGGCCGGCGTGTCTGCGGCCGCCTCCTGGGCGCTGTCCGATCGAGGCTGACAGCGGCGGGACGCGCCCCTGGCGCGTGCCCCCGAGCAGTTAGGGTTTCAGCCATGGAACCTCTCTACTCGTCGGTGATCGGCTTTGCCCGGAGTGTGTTCGCGGTGCAGGGCCTGCGGTTCGTGCGCACCGGATCCCACCACCTGCCTCGCACCGGCGGGGCCGTCATCGCGATGAACCACATCGGCTACTTCGACTTCGCCGGCGACGGCTACCCGGCGCGGGACGTCGGGCGCTTCGTGCGTTTCATGGCGAAGCAGGAGGTCTTCGATCATCGGGTCAGCGGTCCGCTGATGCGCGGGATGAAGCACATCCCCGTCGATCGCGCCGCCGGGGCCGACGCCTACCGCGCCGCCGTCACCGCACTGCGTGCAGGCGAGCTCGTCGGCGTCTTTCCGGAGGCGACGATCTCCCGTTCGTTCGAGTTGAAGGAGTTCAAGAACGGCGCCGTGCGCATGGCTCAGGAGGCGGGCGTCCCGGTCATCCCGATGGTGCTGTGGGGCTCCCAGCGGGTCTGGACCAAAGGGCTGCCCCGACGGCTGGGCCGCAGCGGGGTGCCGATCCGGATCGATGTCGGCGCGCCGATCGCCGTGCCACCGCACGCCGACGTGCGGCGAGCCACCGCGTCGCTCCACGAGACCATGGAGCGCATGCTGCACCACCTCCAAGACTCCTACGAGCCACTGACCGGCCCGGACGCCGTCTTCTTGCCCGAGCGTCTCGGCGGCACCGCGCCGTCCCTTCGACGGGCGCAGGAGCTGGACGACGCCGAGAAGGCCGCGAGGCGGGCCGGCACCGCGCACTGATCCGCCCACCGCCCCGGGCGCCCTGACCGGGCGTCGTCCACAGGCCGTCGCGGCACGCCGTCGGACGCGTGGGGCACAGTGAAGACATGCAGCGGACGACGGACACGACCATCCATCAGGTCGCCGAACAGGTGTTGACCCATCTGGCCGGCGACGGCGCGACCCTGCGATCGGGCCAGGGGGAGGCGCTCGAGGCGCTCGCGAGCCCGGGCGCGCGCGTCCTGGTCGTCCAGGCCACCGGCTGGGGCAAGTCCGCCGTCTACTGGATCGCCACCTCGTGGCTGCGCGAACAGGGTCACGGGCCCACTCTCGTGGTGTCACCGCTGTTGTCGCTGATGCGTGATCAGGTCGCCGCCGCCGGCCGCGCCGGACTGCGGGCGGCAACCATCAACAGCTCCAACAACGACCGATGGAGTCAGATCGAAGGGCAATTGCGCGGCGGGGAGCTCGACGTCCTGCTCGTCTCGCCCGAACGCCTGGCCAATCCCGGCTTCGGAGCGCGGGTGCTCGACGCCCTGAGCGGACGCCTCGGTCTGTTGGTCATCGACGAGGCCCACGCGGTCTCCGACTGGGGCCACGACTTCCGGCCGGACTACCGACGGGTGGCCGACGTGCTGCGCCGCCTCAACCCGGACGCTCCCGTGCTGGCCACCACCGCGACGGCCAATTCCCGCGTCGTCGACGACTTGGCCGGCCAACTGGGGGAGGACACCCTCGTCCTGCGCGGCCCGCTGGCACGCTCCAGCCTCGAACTCGCGGTCCTGCCGACACTGCAGCCACTGGAGCGGTATGCCTGGGTCGTCGACCACCTGCCCCGGCTTCCGGGTTCCGGCATCATCTACACCCTCACCGTCGCGGACGCCACGAGGCTGGCCGCCGTGCTCCAGGAGGCGTACGGCACCGACCCGCAGCTCCAGGTCGCGGCCTACACCGGGGGTCTCGACGGCGCGGAGCGAGAGCGGCTCGAGGACGCGCTGCGCGCCGGGGAGGTGAAGGCGCTCGTGGCGACCTCGGCGCTCGGAATGGGCTATGACAAGCCGGATCTCGGATTCGTCGTGCACGTGGGGTCTCCGCCCTCACCGGTGTCCTACTACCAGCAGGTGGGCCGCGCCGGTCGCGCGATCGACCGCGCCGTCGTCGCCCTGCTCCCGTCGGAATCCGACAGTGGCGTCTGGGACTACTTCGCGACGGCGACGATCCCCAAGCAGGACCAGGTCGAGAAGGTCTTGGCGGTCCTGGCGACCGCCGATGCTCCGATGAGCGTGCCGGCGATCGAGGCGGAGAGCGGCGTGCGACGCACACGCGCCGAGCTGATGCTCAAGCAGCTCGCCGTCGACGGCGCGGTCGAACGGCGCCGCGAGGGCTGGGTCGCCACCGGCACGGCCTGGCACTACGACCAGGAGCACTATGACGCGTTGATCGCGTTGCGCCGCTACGAGTCCGACATCATGCGTCACTATCTCCGCGGTGACACGTGCCTGATGCACCTGCTCGCCACCTCCCTCGACGACCCCGACGCCGCGCCCTGTGGGCGATGCTCGGTGTGTCTGGGGCATCTTCCGGAGCCACTCACCGACATGCCCCGGCCCGAGTCGGTTGCTGCCGCCCGCCGGGTGCTGCGTGGCGAGCAGCATGTGCTGGACCCGCGCAAGATGTGGCCCGGCGGCGCGTTCGGCACCCGAGGGAGGATCCCGGCGTCCCTGATGGCCGAGCCGGGGCGGGTGATCGTGCATGCCGACGCCGCGGAGTGGACCGATCTGCGACGAGGTCCGCTGCGCACCGACGGTCCGCCGCCCGACGAGTTGCTGGAGGCTGCCGTCGCCTGCCTCGCCCGGTGGCGACATGACTGGGCCGCACGGCCCGACATCGCGGTGGCGTTGCCGGCCGGTGGCCGACGGGAGCTGACCGAGGGCGTCGCCCGGCACCTGGCGACCGTCGGCCGATTGGACGGCGCCACATGGGCCGTCGCGCAGCGGCCCGCCGACGACCTCACGTCGGCCGACGAGGCGGCCGGGTGGCGTCACGCCCTGCAGGAGAGCCCGCCCCCGCCCGTGTCCGGTCGGTGTGTGCTGCTGGTGGTCGACTCGTCCTCGTCCGGCTGGGTCGTGACCGTGGCGACGGCGACCCTTCGGCAGGCCGGTGCCACGCACGTCCTCCCACTGCTGCTGCATCGCAACCTGTGACGACGGCTGTCACGCGACGTGGCACACAGTCGCTAGTGTCGGAGGCATGCGAGCACTCACGGTCATTCCGAAGCAGAAGAACTCCCTGGCCACGGCGGACATGCCTGAACCCGATGCGTCCCTCGGCGACCTGCTGGTCGAGGGGATCGCGGTCGGCGTGTGCGGCACCGATCACGAACTGGCCGACGGACTCTACGGGTGGGCGCCGGAGGGGTCGGAGCGGCTGATCATCGGGCACGAGGGCCTGGGCCGCGTGGTGGAGGCCCCGGACGGCAGCGACTTCTCGGACGGTGATCTGGTCGTGAGCATCGTGCGAATGCCCGACCCGGTGCCGTGCGGTGCGTGTGCCCACGGCGAATGGGACATGTGCCGCAACGGCAAATACACCGAGCACGGCATCAAGGAACTGCACGGGTTCGCCGCCGAGCGCTGGCGCGTGCAGTCGAAGCACACCGTGCGGCTGGACCCGAGCCTGGCATCGGTCGGCATGCTGCTGGAGCCGACCACCGTCGTCGCGAAGGCGTGGGAACAGGTCGATCGCGTCGGCGGCCGCGGGTGGTTCGACCCGAAGTCCGTGCTCATCACCGGCGCGGGGCCGATCGGCCTGCTGGGTGCGATGATCGGCACCCAGCGAGGACTCGACGTCCACGTGCTCGATCAGGTCACCGACGGCCCCAAGCCCGACCTGGTCACGGCGCTGGGCGCCACGTATCACAGCGAGCCCGTCGACGATGTGCTCCACGCCGTCCGGCCGGAGATCGTCATCGAAGGCACCGGCGCCGTACCGGTCATCAAGGCGGCCCTGCACGACAGTTCGCCCTACACGATCACCGTGCTCACCGGGATCTCCAACCCGGGATCGCAGACCACGGTGGATCTCGGCGCGCTGAATCGCGACCTGGTGCTCGACAACGGCGCCGTCGTCGGCTCCGTCAACGCCAATCGACGGCACTACGAGGCCGGAGCGGCGGCGCTGGCCGGTGCCGACCGGGATTGGCTCGAACGTCTCGTGACACGCCGCGTGCCGCTGGAGCAGTTCTCCGACGCGTTCGCCCCGAAGCCCGACGACGTCAAGGTGGTCCTCACGCTGCAGGAGTGACCCCACCCACCGGGTGAACCGATCGAGTGTGGTGCGCGACGATAGGGGAGTGCGCACCGAGGCCAGCATCATGCACCTGGACCTCGACGCCTTCTTCGCGGCGGTCGAGCAGCGAGACAAACCGTCGCTGAAGGGCAAGCCGATCTGTGTCGGCGGCATCGGCCCCCGCGGGGTCGTCGCCACGGCGTCCTACGAGGCGCGTGTCTATGGCGCCCACTCGGCGATGCCGACGGCCGAGGCCCGGAGGCTGTGCCCGTCCGGCACGGCGTTCCTGCATCCTCGCGGCGCGGCCTACCGCGCGTCGTCCCGCGTGGTCATGGACCTGCTCCGGGAGGTGTCCCCGGTGGTCGAACAGGTCTCCGTCGACGAGGCCTACGTCGATCTGGCTCCGGGTGGCCACGACCTGTCGGTCGACTCGGTGCGGGCCCTGGCTCGAGACCTCATCGACCGCATCCGGGACGCGACCGGGGGACTGGGCGCCTCCGCGGGTATCGCCTCCAGCAAGTTGCTCGCCAAGATCGGCTCCGACCTCGAGAAGCCGCACGGGCTGGTCGTCGTGCCTCCCGGGCGCGAGTTGGAGGTGCTGGCACCGTTGTCGGTCCGCGTGATCGCCGGCGTCGGCCCTGCCACCGCCCGCCGCCTGCGCAGTTTCGGCATCGAGACGGTCGCCGACCTGCAGCGTATGGAGCGGGCCGACCTGGTGAGCATCCTCGGTGAGGCACACGGCAGCGGACTGCACGCGCTGGCCTTCGCGCGAGACGACCGTGAGGTGGTCGTCGAGCGCGAGGCCAAGAGCGTCTCGTCGGAGGAGACGTTCCAGACCGACATCTTTGATCGGGCACGCTTGGAACGGGAACTGCACAGCCTCGCGGACCGAGTGACCGCACGGGTCGTCCGGCACGCGGTGTTCGCCCGGACGGTGTCCATCAAGGTGCGCCACCACGACTTCTCGACCATCACGCGCGCGGCGACACTGGCGCATCCCACCGGTGACCCCGCCGTGGTCGCCGAGACCGCACGCCGACTGCTCGATGCCGTCGACGTGTCCGACGGCATACGGTTGATCGGCGTCGGCGTCTCCGGGTTGAGCGACCACGCCCAGGAGCAGATCGTCTTCGAGGACGAGGAGGCCGACCGACGGCACCAGATCGTCTCCACCTCGCACGGGGACCCGGCCGAGCCGAGCCATGACGACGAGGCGGGCTCGGGACCGGTGTGGGGTAGGCCGTCGACGTGGGCTCCCGGCCAGGACGTCCTGCACGACGACCACGGGGCGGGCTGGGTGTGGGGCCGTGGTCTCGGGAGGGTGACGGTGCGATTCGAGGGCCCCACCACCGGGCCCGGCCCGATCCACACCTTCTTCGCAGGCGACCCGGCCCTGCACCCGGCCGATCCACCGCAGTGGTGAGCCCGTGCACCCGACTTCTACAGTGTCATCGTGACCCTCCGCGCGACATCGGCCGTCCGCCCGCCCATCCCGACACCACCCGGGCGGGCCGCGTGAACGATCCGGACGTGCTCACCACCTACCGCGACCGGCTGGCACCCGTACGCAGCGCGGGCTCGGTGGTCGACGAACTGCTCGACGGTGCCGGCGCGATCGACGCCGCGGTGCGCGGACGCCTCTCGACGCTCGACGACCTCGGCCTCTGGTCTCGCGGCCGCACCGTGCGCCGGCTCGTCGAGGACGACGGCATCACCTACGGCTCGATCGGTGACGGCGGGCGAGGTGGCGCGTGGCACGTGGACCCGCTTCCTGTGGTGCTCGGCACGCCCACCTGGTCGCGCCTGTCCGACGGTCTGCGGCAGCGCGCTCACCTGCTCGATCTCGTCCTCGCCGACCTCTACGGCCCGCAGCGGCTGTTGCACGACGGGACCATTCCGGCCGACGTGGTGCTCGGCCACCCCGAGTTCCTCCCGGACGCCGTCGGTGCGATGGGCGCCGCGCCGCAGCCGTTGGTGCTCGCCTCGACCGACCTGGCACGTGCCGGTGACGGCACGTGGACGGTGCTCGGAGACCGTGCGCAGGCCCCCTCGGGCGCGGGATATGCGATGGCCGACCGGCGCCTGGTCGCACGGACCTTCCCACGCCTCTACCGGAACGCGGAGCTGGCACGGTTGCGCGTCTATTTCGACCGCCTGGGCTCCGCGTTGGAGCCGCTGTGCCGCTCGTCGGATTCCGACGGTCCCGGTCGGATCGTGCTGCTCTCTCCGGGCACCGCGAGCGAGACCGCGTTCGACCAGACGCTCACGGCTTCCCTGCTGGGCGTCCCGGTCGTGCAGGCGGAGGATCTCACGGTGGTGTCGGGTCAGGTCTGGTGGCACACCGGATCCGGCGATCAACGGGTCGATGTCATCGTGCGTCGGGTCGACTCGACCTGGTCGGACCCGTTGGAGTTCCGGTCGGATTCGCAACTCGGCGTCGCGGGCCTGCTCGAAGCCGTGCGGTCCGGCGCCGTGACCGTGGTCAATCCGCTGGGCGCGGGGGTCTTGGAGTCGCCGGCTCTCGCGGCCTTCCTGCCCCGGGTCTGTCGTGCGCTGCTGGGCGAGGATCTGCGACTGGCCGGCCCTCGGACGTGGTGGTGCGGCGACCCGGAGCAGGCCCGTGAGGCCCTCGGGCGGATCTCTTCCCTCGTGATCAAGTCCGCGTCGGGGGAGACCCGAACTCGCTTGGGCTGGCTGATGACCCGCGACGAGCTCACTCAGGTGCGCACCAGGATCGAGGCACGGCCGTGGGACTGGGTGGTCCAGGAGCCGGTGGCCATGTCGACCGTGCCGGTCGTCACTCGTGACGGGCTCGAGCCGCGCCGGTTCGTGTTGCGCACCTTCGGGGTCGCGGTCGACGGCAACTACGAATTCATGCCCGGCGGGCTCGGTCGTGTCTCCGAGCACGTGCGAAGCCGCTCCATCAGCAGCGCTGCCGGAGGCCCGGCGAAGGACGTCTGGGTGCCGGCCGCCCTCGAGACGGGAGCGGCCCCTGCGCGCGGGCTCCCGGTGGGCGCTCGGCGTCCCGCACTGACCCGCGCGACCCGGCGAGTGGCCGACGACCTCTTCTGGTTCGGCCGGTATGCCGAGCGCGCCGAGTCCGTCGTGCGCCTCCTGTTGACCGTCGACGACCTTCTGGCCGACTATCTGGACGGCCCCGAGTCCCCGGGCCAGTCCGTGATGAAGGCGATGCTGCAGGCCGTCGCCGACCTCACCGGCCGCGACGTCGTCGAGCCCGATGGGACCGACGACCTCCCGATGCTGACGGCGCGCTTGCGACCGCTGGTGCTCGACGAAAACACCCCTGGCACGGTGGCGTTCGCGATCGACCGGCTCGTGCAGGACGCGCACGGTGCCCGAGAGATGCTCCCGCCGGACACCTGGCTCGTGCTCAGCCGGTTGGAGCGCGCGATGTCACCGGAGGAGGAGGGCCCGTTGCGCCCGGTCCTCGTCGAGGCCCTCGAATCTCTGCTGGCCCTGGGCGGGCTCGCGGCGGAAGCGATGATGCGTGACTCCACCTGGGCCTTCGTCGAATCCGGGCGCCGAATCGAGCGTTCACTGCAGACCATCGCCCTGCTGCGCCGGACCGTGTGCGACGAACGCGCACCGGTCGTCGACGGGCAGGTCACCGAGGCCGTCCTCGGCGTCACCGACAGTCTGCGCACCCATCACCGTCGCCTTGCCGAAGGCACCGGGCCCGCCGGACCGGTGCCGTCCGCCGTCGATCTCCTCGTGTCGAATTCGGACAATCCGCGGTCGGTCGCCTTCCAGCTCGAGCGACTCGTCGCCGCACTGGATCGGATGCCGGTGCGATCCGGATTGTTCGAGACCGCACGGCGCCTGATCGGTGAGGCGGACGCCGAGGCGTTGTGCGTCGCGCAGCGGGCGCCACTGCGCCGGCTGCTGATCGACCTCGACACCGACCTGCGCGGTGGAGCCGACCTCATCGAACGCGAATGCTTCGCTCGGCCTGTGCCGCACCGCACGATGGCCGGTGAGGATCTGTTGACCGGTCGGGGGAGCCCCTCATGACCGATCACCTCGAGGCGCGCCCCTACGAGGTGCGCCACCGCACCGCATACCACTACCACGGCGAGGTGACCGGATCCTATGGCCGCGCCCGTCTGCGTCCACGAGACGGCGCGGGGCAGGCGGTGCGCACCAGCCGACTGGGCGTCTCACCGGACCCGGACCTCGCGCGCACCCATGTCGACTACTTCGGCAACATCACCGACTACTTCGAGGTCTCCAGCCGGCACACGGACCTGATCGTCGAGGCGGTGAGCGTTGTGGACGTGGAGCGGCCGGCTGTCGACACGTCCGCCCTGGACGGCTGGACCGTCGCGGAGGCGGCGACGGCTGCCGGCCGGGCCGGCCGTGTCGACGCCTCCCTCTACCGCCTGCCTTCCCGACTCGTCGACGTCACCGACGGCGTGGCGGCCTACGCCCAGCAGATCCTGCAGCCGGGCCGCCCGTTGGGCGAGGCGCTCGTCGGGCTGACCCACGACATCTTCACCCGGTTCGCCTACGAACAGGGGGCGACCACGGTGACCACGTCGCTGGACGAGGTGCTCGCCAGCCGAGCGGGGGTGTGCCAGGACTTCGCGCATCTCGCGGCCGGGTGCCTACGGCACGTCGGTCTGCCGGCGCGCTACGTCAGCGGCTACCTGGAGACCGCCCCTCCACCGGGCAAGCCCAAACTGGAGGGGTCCGACGCCAGCCATGCCTGGTGCTCGGTGCTCACGCCCGACGGGACCTGGGTCGACCTCGACCCCACGAACGACCACTTCGCCGATTCGCGGTACGTCGTCACCGCATGGGGCCGCGACTACAAGGACGTGACGCCGCTCAAAGGGGTCATCTTCACCGAGGGCCGCGGCAGTCGCATGGAGGTCGCCGTCGACGTGCGCCGACTCGAGGCTACGGTCGGATCGTGACTTCGGAACCGACCAATCCGCACCCCGTCACCGGTCGACCGTTCACCTCTCCGGTGCCTCCGGGCACCGGTTGGCCCGGCGACCCGGCGACGCCCGACACCCCGGTTGCGCGCGACGCCGACGACGTCGTCCGCCTCGCGGGCGGGGCGGACACGGTGGCGGAGTTGGACGCGCGAATCTCGGTGTGCCGCGCCTGCCCCCGCCTCGTCTCCTGGCGCGAAGAGGTCGCGCGCACGGGTCGTCGTGCCTCGTTCGCGGACCAGCCCTACTGGGGACGGCCGGGCCCCGGAGTCGGCGAACCGGGTGCACCGGTGCTGATCGTCGGCCTGGCTCCTGCCGCCAACGGCACCAACCGCACCGGCCGGATGTTCACGGGGGACCGGGCGGGTGACTGGCTGTATGCCGCGCTGCACCGCGCCGGCTACGGCAACCAGGCCCACTCCGTGGCCGCCGGCGACGGACTGGAACTACGCGGAGTCCGCATCGTGTCGGCGGTCCGGTGCGCGCCGCCGGCCAACAAACCCACCACCGTCGAGCGCGACACGTGCGGGCCGTGGCTGGACCGCGATCTCGAGTTGGCCGCCCCGAACCTTCGGTCCGTCCTGGCCCTGGGCGGCCTGGCCTGGACCGCGACGCTCGCGGCCGCCCGGCGCGTCGGATGGACGGTGCCCCGCCCCAAGCCCCGGTTCGGCCACGGCGCCACCGCAACGCTGCACATCGGCGAGCGCCCGGTGAATCTGGTCGGCAGCTACCACGTGAGTCAACAGAACACCTTCACCGGGAAGCTGACACAGGAGATGTTCGAAGAGGTCATCGCCGCGTTGTGAGGGCCGCTCGATTCGCCGACCTCGAAGGCTGACAGAGGCGCGGTGGACTTCGTACGGTGGGGGACATGGATCAGGACACGGCGTCCGGATCGCTCGCGGGCGCCGCGCACTCTCGACGGGAAGGTTGCCTCGATGAATCTGGACCCCTGGCGCGCCGACATCAGCACGTCCGCCGACCGATATGCCTCACTCGCGCTCGACTGCACCAAGGAGCACCCCGACGACGTCGATGCGTTGAAACTGCGCTGGAAGCAGGCGCGCCAGGAGCTGCGCTCGGCCGGTGCGCCCGAGGATGTCCTCGACCTGTTGGGCGGCAGGCTCGCCGAGCCGGACGGCCGCGGAGGCAGGATCGGGCGACTGATCGTCGCGAGCACGGGGAATGAGGGCCCCGCGCTGGTCGCGGACATCGGCCTACCGGACGCTCCCGAGGAGACGGTGGCACGGTGGTGCCCGGTGCCCGACCTGATGCCGCTCGTGCGCACGGGATCACGCCATCCGCGCCACCTTCGAGTGATCGTCGATCGCGCCGGTGCGCGGATCGAACGCTACGGAGCACTGGGCGAACTCGAGGACTCCGAAGGCATCGACGGTGACCACGACGTCTTGCACAAGGTCCGCGCGGGCGACGCGTCCCAGCAGCGACTGCAGCGCCGGGCCGAGGACTCGTGGGAGCGCAACGCGGCCCAGGTTGCGGCACGGATCGACGCCGTCGTGCGAGAGCACCGGCCGTCGGTCGTCGTCGTCGCCGGTGACGAGCGGGCGACACGCGCCGTGGCGGAGCGGTGCGAGCCGGCCACGCGCAGGGTGCTCACCGTCGTCCACGGCGCGCTGGACGAACGCACCGTCCGGGAGGCCGTCGACGGCGTCGTCGCCGAGCGGATCGAACGCGCACTGGAGCAGTTCAGCGAGCAGGAAGGACGACAGGATCGCGCCGTCCAGGGGCGCGCCGAGGTGGCCGGGGCACTCCGGCGCGGCCAGGCGTCCCACATTCTGCTCACCGATCCGGCGCCGACCCACGGAACCGTCCGGCTCGGCCCCGACGGGCTGGCGGCCGAGGACGGGACGGGCGATCCGGTCGACGCGACCGTCGCCCTGACGATCGGCGCGATGGTGACCGGTGCGGAGATCGTGCTGGTGCCCGAGGGCGCCGCGCTGACCGACGGCGCGGGCGCCGTGCTGCGCTGGGCCGACAGCAGCACGCCCCGAGACCTCGCGCCGAGCATGCCCGGCCACGGTGCCCACCGGGGATCGCATCACTGACCGGCGTTGTCCGGGGCCACGGCAGTCGGCCGCGTGCGCATGTAGGCGTCGAGCACGACGGACAGCACCCGTTTGCCGTCGTCGTTGACCAGCGTGGTCGACGTGACGACGAAAGCCCGCCCCCGCCCGCTCGGGCAGATCTCGTCGAGGCGCAACGTCCCGGTCAGAGTGTCCCCCGGCCGGACCGGCCGGGGGAACTCCACGCTACGGAACCCGCGGCCCGCGATCACCTCCCAGGTGCCGAAGACGTGCTGGACGGCGAGCCGCTGGTAGATCGCGAGAGTGTGGATCCCGCTGGTGATCAGGCCATGGAAATGGCCCTGCCGTGCGGCCTCCTCGTCGATGTGGAAGATCTGCGGATCCCATTGACGAGCGAAGTCGAGCAGGTCGCCGACCCCCACGGTGTAGCTGCCCAGTCGGTAGGTCGTGCCGACGACGAGATCGTCGGCATACACGCGCTCGTCCTCCGGTGGCGCGGCGTGCCCGTCCGCCATGGCCTCAGGCCTGCTGACTCAGGACACCACCGTGCGACTGGGCAGGGGACTGCACCCACGCCGCGGCCTCCGCGAAGTGCGCGGCGGCCAGCCCGAATCGTTCGGCCGTGGTCGAATTCAGATCCTTCGACTTCGCCTGCACCGCCTGTGCGCAGGTGACCACCGCGTCGAGCAGCGCGGCGTGGGCTTCTTCCGGTGTTGCCATGGTGTCCTCCATCGGTCGGTTGTTCTCATCGTCGCGGTTCACGCCGCGCGCACGTCACTCGCCCTCCCTGGCGTGCCGCCAGGGAGGGTCGGGTCTCGCCCCGCCCAGCGTGGCCGCGATCCGGGTGATGTCCGCCGGGCCGACGCCACAGCATCCTCCGATCAGCCGAGCGCCCGAGGCGACCCACGAGGTGACCGCGTCCAGCTCGAGATGCGGCCGGCCGTGCCAGGCACGGGCACGCGCATCCCATTCCCGGCCGCTGTTCGGGTAGGCGACCACCGGCAGGCGGGTCGTCCGCGCGGCCGTCTCGACGGCGGGCAGCACATCGGCCGGACGGCAGCAGTTCACCCCGACGGCCACCACGGCACGTGCGGACGCGGCGAGGACGAATGCCTCGCTCAGGGGTTGACCGGCACAGGTGCGCGCTCCGGCCCCCGAATACGAGAACCACGCCGGGCAGTCGAATTCGTCGAGCAGTTCCGCGAGCACCTCGGCCTCGTCCATGTCGGGGATGGTCTCCACCGCGAGCACGTCGGGCCCGGCAGCGACCAGCGACTCGAGCCGCGGAGCGTGGAAGTCCCGCAGTGCCGCGGCGTCGACGCCATAGCGCCCACGGTATTCCGATCCGTCGGCGAGCGCGGCCCCGTAGGGACCGACCGACGCCGCAACCCATCGCGCCACCCCGTCGACCGCCAACTCGTCGCGGACACCGCGTGCCACGCCGACGCTGCGGGCCAGCAGCCTCTCCGCCTCGGCCTCGGAGCATCCCGCGGCCACGAAACCCGGCACGCTCGCCTGATAACTCGCGGCCGTCACCACGTCGGCCCCCGCCTCGAAGTACGTGCGATGGACAGCGGCGATCTCGTCGGGGGCATCGCGCAACAGCCGCGCGGTCCACAGCGACCCGCGCACGTCGTGACCGCGGTCCTCGAGGGCATTGGACAGGCCGCCGTCGAGCAGCACGACACCAGGCGTCGACTCGGCACCCGACGGACCATTCGTCTCACCGGCCATGTGGCTCAGTCTCGCAGGTCTCGGCGGCGTCACACGGGGCGGTCGAGCACGCGCGACCGGCCTGACATGCCGGTCGACGGTTCCACCCCGGGACGCGTCACGACGCGTAGCATCATCGCAACCGGAGTAGGCCCGTGAAGGAGGCACGATGAATCTCGAGAAGGTGATCTTCGGCTTCTTCGTGCTGTTGGCGGCCACGCTGAACTTCGGTTTCTTCATCGGGGACATGAGCGACCCCGAGTTGCACAACGTCTACGAGCTGTTCGCCGCCGTCGTCATCAACCTGATCGCGACGGTGCTCAAATTCGGCGATCGCACGCAGATCGGTGCGGTCCACCTGGCGACCAGCCTCGTGGCGACGCTCCAGTTGATCGCTGCCGCTTCGGTCTGGACCTGGGCGACGCAGGCCTCGGTGCACGGACTCAACGAGCACGCCACGGCCAGTGTGGTCTCGATGTCGGCCGGCGCGTTCTTCGCCAATGTCGTCTCGGTGGTCCTGCTGGTCATCGAGACGGTGTCGTTCCGACGTAGGTGACCTTCGGTGACCAGTCGGTTGACCATGGCGTTCCACCGGTGGCGCAGGCAGGAGGACAGCGGGCCGGAGGAGCCGCCCGGCTATGTGCCCTCCACGACCTTGACCTTGGCCGTCGAGGAGACGTCGGCGCCGGAGGCCGGCATCCTGCTGGTGCTGCGCCGCCTGCGTATGCCGATCATCATCGTGATCTTCATCTTCGCGGTGAGCGTGCTCGGCCTGATCCTGATCCCCGGCAAGGACGCTCACGGCGACCCCACCCACCTGTCCCTGTTCGACGCGTTCTACTTCATCAGCTACACCGCGATGACGATCGGGTTCAGCGAGATCACCCCTTTGACGACCGCGCAACGGATGTGGGTCACCCTGTCGATCTACATGTCGGTGATCGGCTGGGCGTTCGTCATCGGGTCGCTGTTGTCGCTGGCCCAGGACCCGATCTTCCGCCGCACCCTCGCCCGTCGGCACATGACCCGCAAGGTGCGCCGATCGGTGGAGCCCTTCTTGATCCTCATCGGATACGGTCCGGCCATGCGCAGCATCGCCCGCGCCCTCGACGGGGTCGGGCGTCGCTTCGTGGTGCTGGACACCCGGGAAGAGCGCGTCTCCGCCGTCGATCTGGACGCCTATCGGGCGGACACTCCGGCGCTGCTGGGCGATGCACGCGACACCCGCAACCTCGTCCTCGCGGGCCTGGCCAATCCGCGGTGCGAGGGAGTGTTGGCGCTGACCAACAACGACCGGACCAACCTGGACGTCACGATGACGACGTCCCTGCTGCGGCCCGGCCTACCGATCATCTCCAGCACGCTGTCCCGCTCGATGGCCGCGCGGATGCAGTCGTTCGACGACTGCGACGTCATCAACGGACTCGACCGTTTCGGCGACCACCTGCGCATCCTGTTGCGGTCACCGGCCGGATACCGGCTCATGGTGTGGCTCACGAGTGCACCGGGCACGCCGTTGCCGCCGTATCAGGAGGTGCGTCCCTCGGGGGGCGGCCGTTGGGTGGTCTACGGCAAGACGCAGTTCGCCGTCGAGTTGCGCACCGATCTGGAGGCCGAGGGCGTGCCGGTGACGGTGGTGGACAAGGACGAGGGCCTCGGCATCGACGACGCGGAGCTGGCGACGGCCTTCGCATTCGTCGCCGCCGGGACCGATGACACCGGCAATCTGTGGGCGCTCGAAGCCTCCCGGCGCATCAACCCGGATCTGTTCACCGTCGCGCTGGAGCATTCACCGTCCAACGTGCCGCTCTTCGACGCGCTCGACGTCGACTTCGGCATGACGCCCTCACAACTCATGACCATCGAGGTGATGGCACGGTTGGCCCACCCCGCGCTGATGCGGCTCCTGCCGAAGATTCCCAAGCTGGGCAACGACTGGTCACAGGCGATGACCGACCGGCTGGTGGAACGCTGCGGCGAGCGCAAGGCCGAACTGTGGCGGATCAATTTGGATGCGGACGACGCACCCGCGGTGCAACCCTGGCTCCACCTGGGGCGCCTGACGGTGGCCGACCTGCAGCGCGACCCGATCCACCGCGACGACGCGCTGCGCCTCGTGCCCCTGCTGCTGCTGCGCGACGGGAAGGCCTACCCCGGGCCGGCGGACGACATGGTGCTGCGTTCCACCGACGAACTGCTGCTCGCCGCACACCAGGGGTCCCGCCAGGCCCTGGACGCCACCTTGTCCCAGCCGGACGTGGCCACCTATGTCATCGACGGCCGGGAGGTGCCGACCACCTGGGTGGGGCGCAAGCTGGCGCACGGGCGTCCGGGCCCGTCACCCGAACCCTGATCGATCGATCAGTTCGCCCCTCTCGCGGCGATGCCGCGTTGCTAGAGTCACCCCGTGGGGCCATCGTTGCATCCGGGCGACATCTTCGCCGGATACCGGATCAGGGGGCTGTTGGGGCACGGCGGCATGGGGGCCGTCTACGCCGCCGATCATCCGCGCCTGCCGCGCGTGGTCGCTGTCAAGATCCTGACGGCCGCCGCGGACGATCACGAGGCCCTCGCGCGATTCGATCGCGAGGCGGAGATGATCGCCCGACTGGACCATCCGGGCATCGTGGCAGTGCTCGATCGCGGGGTGGAGCAGGGGATCCCGTGGATATCGATGCAGTTCGTGCAGGGATCCGACGCCGGGGCGACCCTGCGCACGCACGGCCCGCTCCCGCTGGCACAGGTCACGGCCATCACCGGACAGACCGCGGACGCGCTCGACTATGCCCATGCACGGGGCGTGCTGCATCGCGACGTCAAGCCGGGCAACATCATGCTCGAGTCCGCCGAACCCGGGCGCGCGCTGCTGACCGACTTCGGCATCGCGACGGTGCGTGATCACTCACGGGACATCACCAGCACCGGCCAGAGCCTGGCGACACTCGACTACGCCTCACCCGAGCAGCTTCGCGGTCGGTCGCTGGATGGCAGCACGGACCAGTACTCGCTGGCCTGCACGGTGCAGGCGCTGCTCACCGGGCGGCCGCCGTTCGCGGCGGACAACGTCGCCACGGTGATCCAGGGGCACCTGGCCGCGACGCCGGCGTCGGTCCGGGTGACCCGGCCCGACATCGCGCCGCCGGTGTCGGAGGTGATCGGACGGGCGTTGGCGAAGGATCCGGGGGAGCGGTTCGGGTCGTGCCGAGAGTTCGCACAGGCACTGCGCAGAGCCGCCGATCCGGCGACCTCCTCGCCCGTCACCGCCGATCGGACGACCCGACGCCGCAGGCCGGCGATGATGTGGGGTGCCGGGACCGCGGCCGCGCTGGTGCTGCTCGGCGGGGGCTACGGCGTGAGCCGCACGCTCGGAGACGGCGCCGCCCCGCCGACCTCCGTGTCCACCCCTCCCGTCACGACCGCCGGGCCCGGCATCTCTGAGCCGACCTCGACGCGCATGCCCACCGGTGGGGACGACGGACCCGGCAGCCTCGCCGTGTGGGACGCGGTCCGGCCCGCGCAACGGCTGTGGCCGGACCTGCTGCCGCAGCAGCCGACCGGGGCCGGCTATTCCGGCCTACGGTGCTCCGCACTGACCAAGAAGACCACCGGGACCATGCCGCAATACACCTACCGGCTCAACTGCGCCGAGCCGGGCGGCATCCGGCTGGAGATGCTCGCCTACGACACGAGTGCGCAGGTAGAGCGCCTCGTCGACCACTACGGCGACACCGACAACCCGATCGCGGTGAGAGCCTCCAACGGCACGACGCTGACGGTCTACAAGAACGTCGACCCGGACACCGCGAAGACCTGGATGCTCGTCCAGGTGCAAGGGGACGGGGACAAGAGCGCCTACGCGTTCCAACTCAGCGGGGTGTCCTGGAAGGAGCAGGCCGCATTCGTCGCCGCGGCTCCCTGGTGACCGCGCGTCGCCTTCGGTGTCGTCGCGACAGGGAACACGTCGGCCCCCCGCGGGGGGGGGGGGGGGCCACCGGGGTGGTTTGACAGGGGGGGCGTGGTAACCCCCCCC
>CAZMLG010000017.1:0-28764 GCA_964566985.1 uncultured Intrasporangiaceae bacterium | reverse complement strand
ACGGCGGCTATCCGCACCCGGACCACATCATGTGCCACGACGTGTCCGTGGCGGCGTTCCGCGCGGCCGGCGACCCCTCGGCCTACCCGAATGCCGGCGAGCCGTGGCAGCCGCTGAAGCTCTACTACGACCGGGGATTCTCGACCGCGAAGATGAGCGCCTTCCACCAGGCGCTGCTCGATATGGGACGCGAGTCGCCGTATGCCGATTGGATGAAGCGGCACGCGAATCGCCCGGACGGGCGCGTCACCACGCGGGTCAACTGCGCGGACTACTTCCCCAAGCGCGAGCAGGCGCTGCTCGCGCACGCCACACAGGTGGACCCGGACGGCACGTTCTTCGCGCTGTCCCAGGCCGATCAGGCGCGGGTCTGGCCGACGGAGGAATTCGACCGGGTGGTGACCTATGTGCCGGTCCCGAAGGACGAGACCGACCTGTTCGCCGGCCTGCCGGACGTCTCTGCGGCCGACCTGCTCGCGACCCGCGACGTGCCGGCGATCGTGGCCGACGAGGTCGTCGAGCGGCGCACCGCCGAGGCGGGCTGATGGGCGGCGTCGAAAGCACCAAGGTCACCGCAGGACTGGCCGGGTTCGTCGTGCTCTTCTGCCTGGCCATCGCGTGCTGGCTGCTGTTCCGCAGCATGAACAAGCACCTGCGCAAGGTGCGTTGGCAACAGGAGCAGGAGGAGGAAGCCGCCCGGCAGCAGGAGGCCGAGGCGCACGGGGCCGCGAGGCGGGCCGAGGGCGGCTCCGCCGGGCGGGCCGAGGGGTCGGCGGACGCTCCCGAGGCCGCGGACACCGACGACGCGGGCACCGGCGACGTGGGCGCGGAGCAGTCGGACTCAGGCGAGGCCGGGGGCCCGATAGATCGCGAGTGAGGCCGCGATGTAGTGCGCGGCGAACGCGAGGACCGTGCAGGCGTGGAACACCTCGTGGAACCCGAACCAGCGTGGGGACGGGTTGGGGCGTTTGAGGCCGTAGACCACCGCGCCGAGCGTGTAGAGCCCGCCGCCGACGGCGATCAGGGTGATCACCGCGGCCCCGCCGGCATGCATCAGCGGCCCGAAGTAGAAGACCGCGACCCACCCGAGCAGCACGTAGATCGGCGTGTAGAGCCAGCGTGGTGCGCGCACCCACAGCACGCGGAAGAGCACGCCGAGCAGGGCGCCGCCCCAGACGATCAGCAGCAGCTCGGTCGCATCGCGCCGATCGAGAAGGGTCAGGGCGAACGGCGTGTAGGTGCCGGCGAGGACCAGATAGATATTGGAGTGGTCCCACCGTTTGAGCAGGCCCTCCATCCGCGCGGACCACTGGCCGCGGTGATAGGTCGCCGACGTGCCGAACAGGATCACGGTGGTCGCGGCGAAGACGGCGGCGCCGATGCGGGTCTTCGCGCTGGGTGCCAGGCACACGAGCACGATCCCGGCGGCGATCGCCAGCGGACAGGTGACGGCGTGCAGCCAGCCGCGCAGCCTCGGCTTGACCAGCGCCAGGAGCTGGGTCGCCTCCGGGCGGCCGGGGCCCGCGGCACCACGTATCGCGTCGTCCATGAACCCAGGATAACTTACGGATCCGTAAGTTGCTGGCCGAGTCCGCAGGCGCCGACCGCGCGATATCCTGAAGCCTGCACCCGACCGACGACCTGGGGGAGATGGAATGCGCGCCGCGAGTGGCCTGCTCTACGGCCTCTACGAGCGGCACCTGACATCGTCGTTGCCGCAGGACCGCCTGCCGCGCCATGTCGGGGTAATGCTCGACGGCAATCGGCGGTGGGCGAAGGCGCGTGGCGCCGACACCGCGTCCGGGCACCAGGCGGGGGCCGACAACATCGAACCGCTGCTGACCTGGTGCGAGGAGGTCGGCGTCGAGGTCGTCACCCTCTGGCTGTTGTCGACGGACAACTTGAATCGCCCGGCGTCCGAGCTGACCCCGCTGTTGTCGATCATCGAGCAGGTCGTGGCCGACCTGGCCGACCGACGCCGGTGGAGACTGCATCCGGTGGGGGCGCTGGACATGTTGCCACCGCATACGTCGGCGGCGTTGAAGCGCGCGGCGGACGACACCCGGGAGGTCTCGGGGATGATCGTCAACGTCGCGGTGGGGTACGGCGGGCGCCAGGAGATCGCGGATGCGGTGCGGGCGATGTTGTCCGAGCATGCCGCTCGCGGGACCTCGCTGCAGGAACTGGCCGAGACGGTGGACGTGGAGCAGATCACCGCGCATCTGTATACCAAGGGCCAGCCGGACCCGGATCTGGTGATCCGCACCTCCGGCGAGCAGCGGCTCGGCGGCTTCCTGCTGTGGCAGAGCGCGCATTCGGAGTTCTACTTCTGCGAGGCGTATTGGCCCGACTTCCGCAAGGTCGACTTCCTGCGGGCGTTGCGGGCGTATGCCGAGAGGGAGCGGCGTTTCGGCGGCTGACGAAACGCGTAGCGGAGGACGACGACTGCTTGTCACAGCAGTCACTTTTGTCACACGGCGGCGTGTCGTTGCCCTTCCCGTGCCGCCGTGCCTACGGTCGGAGGTGACGTGGGACCAGCCCGCGTCACGGGAAGGCCACGAGATGCAGCCATGGCGCTGGAGGCGAGGCCGGTCCCGGCCCCGCAGCACCTCGCAGGCCGGCCCGGCTCACCACAGACCAGAGCCCGCGGGCACCTGACCCGCGGCAAGGGAGTCGGCTATGGCACATGCCCGGCAGTCGCAACACCGCACCTACGTGCTCGACACCTCGGTGCTCCTGTCCGACCCGCGGGCGATGACCCGCTTCGCCGAGCACGAGGTCGTGCTCCCGCTGGTCGTGGTCACCGAGCTGGAGGCCAAACGCCACCACCCGGAGTTGGGATACTTCGCCCGGTCGGCGCTGCGCATGCTGGACGACCTGCGTCAGTCCACAGGCCGGCTCGACGCGCCCGTATCCGTCGGGGACGGCACGGTGCGCGTCGAGCTCAACCACACCGACGTCACCTCACTGCCGGCAGGGTTCCGGCTGGGGGACAACGACACTCGCATCCTGGCCGTCGCGCGCAACCTTGCCGACGAAGGGCGTGACGTCACGGTCGTCAGCAAGGATCTGCCGATGCGGATCAAGGCATCGGTCGTCGGCCTCAACGCCGAGGAATACCGCGCCGAGCTGGCCGTCGAGCCGCCGTGGACCGGCACCGCGGAGCTCGACGTGGCGACCGAGGACATCGATGCGCTCTTCGAGAGTGGCCGCGTCGAGCTGGAGGGAGCCCGGGACCTGCCGTGCAACACCGGGGTGATCCTGCTCGGCCCCAGCGGCAGCGCCCTGGGGCGGGTGATGGCCGACAAGTCAGTGCGGTTGGTGCGCGGTGATCGCGATGCCTTCGGGCTGCACGGCCGTTCGGCCGAGCAGCGGATCGCGCTCGACATGCTGCTCGACCCCGACGTGGGCATCGTGAGCCTTGGTGGGCGGGCCGGCACCGGCAAGTCCGCGCTCGCGCTCTGCGCCGGCCTCGAGGCGGTCATGGAGCGCCATCAGCACCGCCGGGTCATCGTCTTCCGTCCGCTGTATGCCGTGGGCGGACAAGAGTTGGGCTACCTGCCGGGCAGTGAGGGCGAGAAGATGGGCCCCTGGGCCCAGGCGGTGCACGACACGCTGGGGGCGCTGGTCTCCAAGGAGGTCGTCGAAGAGGTGCTCGACCGGGAGCTGCTCGAAGTGCTGCCGCTCACCCATATCCGCGGGCGGTCGCTGCACGACGCGTTCGTCATCGTCGACGAGGCCCAGTCGCTCGAACGCGGCGTGCTGCTGACCGTGCTCTCGCGCATCGGACAGAACTCACGGGTGGTGCTGACCCACGATGTCGCCCAGCGCGACAATCTGCGCGTCGGGCGGCACGACGGTGTCGCAGCGGTCATCGAGCGACTCAAGGGTCACCCGCTGTTCGGGCACGTGACACTGCACCGCAGCGAGCGCAGCCCGATCGCGGCCCTGGTCACCGAGATGCTCGAAGGCTCCGAACGCTGAGCCGTCCACAGGGCCGTCCGACGGCCTGCGACAGGCTCCGCTAGGGTGGTGCCCGCTCCGCCAGGGGTGGGCACCACCCTCAGTGGTGGCGCGTCGTTCCGGGCGAGTGGACAGAATATGAGCAATTATCTCGTTTTGGTAACGTGAACGCCGTTTTTCCGGAATGATGCTCTGTGGCGCGCGCGCCGACACGGTCCTCGTGGCCGTGCCCGGGGGCGCGTCGTTCATGTCGTCGATCGAAAGGCACGTCTTGATGTCACGCCCCGTGGGCCGTCACCGCGCATCGCGACCGACCGGGATACGGGCGCTGCGTCGCCCTGCCGTCGTCGCGACCGCGGCCATCTCGGCCGTCTCGGTCTCGGCGGCCGGATATGCCAGCGCGGCGGGGGCGAGCGCGCACGAGGCCAGCGGCACGGCACAGGTGCCGACGACCGCCGACGCCGCGGTCGGCGCCGCCGACGCGGCCGTGACCGCGGACGCCGCGGCGCAGACTCGGGCCTTCCGACAGGCGGTGCAGGCGCGCGCAGCGGCCGCGCAGCGCACCGACACGCTGCTGGAGAAGCGCCGCTCGGCGGCCACGCAGCGTCGCAAGAAGGCCGAGTCGGCGGCGACCGCCAAGCGCCACGAGGTGGCTGCGGCCAAGAAGAAGGCTGCCGCGGCGGCCGCGGCGCGCAAGGAGGCCGCCAAGAAGGCTGCCGCGAAGAAGGCTGCCGCGCGGAAGGCCGCCACGCAGCGAGCCGAGCGCGCGCAGACCCCGAGCACCTCCCGCGACACCAGCCGCCCGCCGGTGGCGCAGGCGTCCGGCGGCAGTCCGCAGGCGATCGCGTCGTCGATGCTCTCGGCCTACGGCTGGGGCCAGGACCAGATGGGTTGCCTGACCGCCTTGTGGAACAAGGAGTCCGGCTGGAACGTCTACGCCACCAACCCGTCCTCGGGCGCCTATGGCATCCCGCAGTCACTGCCCGGCAGCAAGATGGCCAGCGCGGGCGCCGACTGGCGCACCAACCCGGCCACCCAGATCCGTTGGGGCCTGGGCTATATCCGCTCCTCCTACGGGTCCCCGTGCGGGGCGTGGGGGCACTCGCAGGCGACCGGCTGGTACTGATCCGGCGGTCGGTGACCGAGCGATGACGGCCACCGACCCCTACAGTGAGCAACTATGAACCTGCAGAGTCGCTGGGCCGGGTCGGCCTTCTGGGCGGCGGCCTTCGTGCTCGCGGTCCTGGCCGGAGTGGCCGGCGCCGCGTGGGGGCAGAGCCAGGCTCCGGTTTTCACCGACGAGAAGGGGCACGAGGTCGCCGCGTCGTCGGCCTCACACCTGCTGTACGGCGTGTTCGGCGGGGTGCTGTTCGCCTGTGCGGTCTTCGCCGCGTTCGCCCTCGTCTGGTTGCTGATGTGGGCGCGCCGCCGCCGCAGCCAGGGCGCAGCGCCCGACGACCTGCCGGACGACGACGCGATGTCGGTCGCCGACGTCGAGGGCCTGTTCGACGCCGACGATCGGGGCCGCGAGGGCTGAGAGCCTACAGCTTGCGCATCCGGACCTTCTTGACGCTGTGATCGGCGCCCTTGACCAGGACGAGGCCGGCGCGTCCTCGGGTCGGCGCGATGTTCTCGCGCAGGTTCGGCCCGTTGATCGAGTCCCAGATGCTCCCGGCTCGCTCGACGGCCTCCTCGTCGGTGAGCGAGGCATAGCGGTGGAAGTAGGACTTCGGATCGGCGAACGCGGTCTGACGCAGCCGCAGGAACCGCTCGACATACCAGGTCTTGATGTCGTGTTCGCGCGCGTCGACGTAGACGGAGAAGTCGAAGAAGTCCGACAGGGCCAGGGCGCTGCGTTGCGACGAGACGGGGAACGGCGGCTGCAGCACGTTCAGGCCCTCGACGATGAGCACGTCGGGCCGATGCACCACGACCTGCTCGTCGGGCACGATGTCATAGGTCAGGTGCGAATAGACCGGGGCCGTGACCTCGGCCATGCCCGCCTTGACGTTGGACACGAACCGCACCAGGGCGCGCCGGTCGTAGGACTCGGGGAACCCCTTGCGTTCGAGCAGCCCGCGGCGCTCGAGCTCGGCGTTGGGGAAGAGGAAACCGTCGGTCGTCATCAGTTCGACCCGGGGCGTGCTGGGCCAACGGGCGAGCAGTTCGCGCAGCAGCCGCGCGGTCGTCGACTTGCCGACCGCCACGGACCCGGCCACCCCGATGACGAAGGGCACCTTGGCCTGCCGCTCGCCGAGGAACTCCGAGGTGACTCCGTGCAGGCCCGCGGTGGCCTCGGCATAGAAGCTGAGCAGCCGGGACAGCGGCAGGTAGACCTCCTCGACCTCCCGCAGGTCCACCCGGTCGGCGGTGCCGCGCAATCGCCCCACATCCTGCGAGGTGAGGCTGAGCGGATGGGAGTCGCGTAGTCGCGCCCAGGTGGGGCGGTCCAGCTCCACGAAGGGCGATCCGACGGCTGCTCGGGGACGAGGCACGCGCACATTGTTGCGGATCGAGGCGTGTCGGGGCGAATGGGGCCGAGTTCGATCCGCGGGGAGGCCATAGGCTGACCCCATGTGTGGAATCGTGGGGTATGCCGGGCCACGGCAGGACGACCGTGCGCTCGGCGTGGTGCTCGAGGGCCTCGCCCGGCTCGAGTACCGCGGATACGACTCGGCCGGCATCGCGTTGATCGCCGGGGAGACGGTCGAGGTGCGCAAGCGGGCGGGCAAGCTGGCCAACCTGCGGGCCGCCGTCGAGGAGGCGCCGCTGCCGGCGTCCGCCACGGCGATCGGTCACACCCGGTGGGCCACGCACGGCGGGCCGACCGACGTCAACGCCCACCCGCACCGGGGCGGCACCGACGGCAAGCTCGCGGTGATCCACAACGGGATCATCGAGAACTTCCACGCCCTGGGTCACGAGGTGCGCGAGCAGGGGGCGACGCTGCACAGCGAGACCGATACCGAGGTCGTCGCCCACCTGCTGGCCAAGGCCTACGACGGTGACCTGACCTCGGCCATGCGCCAGGTCGTCGAGCGGCTCGAGGGCGCGTTCACGCTCCTGGCCGTCCACGCCGACCACCCCGGCGTCGTCGTCGGGGCGCGCCGCAACTCACCACTGGTGGTCGGGCTCGGTGACGGGGAGAACTTCCTCGGTTCCGACGTGGCGGCGTTCATCGGTTACACGCGCAGCGCCCTCGAACTCGCGCAGGATCAGATCGTCACCATCACCCCCGACGATGTGAGCGTGATCGGTTTCGACGGGTCGCCGGCGCGCGGAAGAGCCTTCGAGGTCGACTGGGATGCCGAGGCCGCCGAGAAGGGCGGCTACGAGACCTTCATGGACAAGGAGATCCACGAACAGCCCCGGGCCGTCGCCGACACGCTGCTGGGCCGCACCGACGAGCACGGCGCCCTGACGCTGGACGAGTTGCGTATCTCCGAGGACGACCTGCGGAAGGTCGACCGCGTGACAATCGTCGCGTGCGGCACCGCGGCCTATGCAGGCACGGTCGCCAAGTATGCGATCGAGCGGTGGACGCGTATCCCCGTGGAGGTCGCGCTCGCCCACGAATTCCGGTATTGCGACCCGATCGTCGACGACCGCACCCTCGTGGTGTCGATCAGTCAGTCCGGCGAGACGATGGACACGCTCATGGCCGTCAAGCACGCCCGTGAGCTCGGCGCCCAGACCGTCGCCATCTGCAACACCCACGGATCGACGATCCCGCGCGAGTCCGACGCCGTGCTGTATACCCATGCGGGCCCGGAGATCGCCGTGGCCTCGACGAAGGCCTTCCTCGCCCAGATCACCGCCTGCTACCTGCTCGGCCTCTATCTCGCGCAACTGCGCGGCACGTCGTATGTCGACGATCCGCGCACGGTGATGGCCCAGCTGCAGCAGATGCCCGAGAAGATCGGCGAGGTGCTGGGGCGCCTCGACCGGGTCCGGGAGATCGCCGGGTTCATGGCCGACACGCGCGCCGTGCTGTTCCTCGGGCGGCACGTCGGGTTCCCCGTCGCGATGGAAGGTGCACTCAAGCTCAAGGAGTTGGCCTACATCCACGCGGAGGGCTTCGCCGCGGGGGAGCTCAAGCACGGCCCCATCGCGCTGATCGAGCCCGGCCAGCCGGTGTTCATCGTGGTGCCGGGCCCGGACACCCCCCACGGCCTGCACGGCAAGGTCGTCTCCAACATCCAGGAGATCCGCGCCCGAGGTGCGCGCACCCTGGTGATCGCCCAGGACGGGGACGAGGCGGTCACCCCGTTCGCGGACGAGGTGATCCGGGTGCCGCAGAGTTCCCCGATGCTGCAGCCGCTGCTCACCGCGGTGCCTCTGCAGGTCTTCGCGCTCGAACTGTCCACCGCCAAGGGGCTCGACGTCGATCAGCCCCGCAACCTGGCCAAGTCGGTCACCGTCGAATGATCGTCGGAGTCGGCATCGATGTCGTCGACGTCGAGCGGTTCATGGCCACGTTGGAGGACACCCCGGCCCTTCGTGAGCGGCTCTTCGCTCCCGAAGAGCGTGACCTGCCCCCGAATTCGCTGGCCGGCCGATTCGCCGCCAAGGAGGCCCTCGCCAAGGCGCTCGGGGCGCCCGGGGGTCTGCACTGGGTCGACGCCGTCGTGGTCAAGGACGACGAGGGCCGGCCGTTCTGGCAGTTGCACGGCACCGTCGACGGCAGGGCCAACGATCTGGGCGTCGCCTCGCTACACCTGTCCATCTCGCACGACGCGGGCATCGCGTCGGCCATCGTCGTCGCCGAGGACTGAAGGGATCGACCGATGATCGAAGCGTATTGCGTCGCAGACGTGCGGGCCGCGGAGGCCGCGGAGATGGAGCGGCAGCCGCAGGGGGAGTTGATGTCGCGCGCCGCTCAGGGTCTCGTCGAGGTCGCCCTCGCGCGCCGCGGGCACGACGGCAACCGGGTGGTCGTGTTGGCCGGGTCGGGGGACAACGGCGGCGACGCGCTCTACGCCGCCGGCAGCCTCGCGGTCGCCGATCTCAACGTGATGGCGCTCCTCGTCGGGCGCAAAGAGCACGCGGGCGGTCTGGAATATGCGCGCTCACGGGGAGTTTCGGTCCTCGAGTGGCGCTCGGGCGAACCGTCCGGTGCCGTGCGGTCGTCGCTTGCCGAGGCCGACCTGGTGATCGACGGTGTCGCCGGCATCGGCGGCCGGCCGGGACTGCCGGAGCACCTGCAGGGCGTGGCGGACCTCATCGACGACACGGCCTACGTGATCGCGGTCGACCTTCCCTCCGGGTGTGATCCGGAGGGCCTGGTCACCGCGGAGTCGATCTATGCGGACGAGACGGTGACGTTCAGCATGGCCAAGCCGGTGCACCTGATGCCGGCGAGCGAGTATGCCGTCGGGCTGCTCACCGTCGTCGACATCGGTGTGCCGCAACCGGATCGACCATCGGTCGAGCGGCTGACCCGGGACGACGTGCGGACGCTCTGGCCGGTGCCGCTGCCCGCGGACGACAAGTATTCTCGTGGCGTCCTCGGCGTCGTCGCCGGCAGCGAGGAGTATCCCGGCGCGGCCGTGATGAGCACGACCGCGGCCGTGACGGCCGGAGTCGGGATGGTGCGTTACGTCGGTCCGGCGACACCGGCGACGCTCGTGCGCAGCCGCGTGCCGGAGGCGGTCTTCGGTGAGGGTCGGTGCCAGGCGTGGCTGATCGGACCGGGGATGGTCATCGAGACTGCCGAGGACGCTCAGCTGAGCGCTGCGCGCGCCGCGCTGGAGTCCGACCTGCCGGTCGCGCTCGACGCCGGGGGCCTCGACCTCGTCGACGGGCCGCGCCGTGGCCCGACCCTGCTCACGCCGCACGCCGGTGAGCTGGCGCGGCTGGCCGAGCGGCTCGGCATACCGGACGGGGAGCCGGTCGCCCTCGCACGGCAGGTCGCCGACCGGCTCGACGCGACGGTGCTGCTCAAGGGCGCGGTCACGGTCGTCGTGCCGCCCTCGGCGGCCGGGTCACCGATGCGCTCGCAGGCGGATGCCCCGTCGTGGCTGGCGACGGCCGGCGCGGGAGACGTCCTGGCCGGGCTGTGCGGTGCCCTGCTGTCCGCCGGCCTGTCACCGCTGGACGCCGGCTCCCTTGCGGCCCTGGTCCACGGTGTCGCTGCGCAGGACGCGAATCCGGGTGGACCCGTGCGTGCCATGGACGTCGCTCACCACCTCGGCCGCACCACCGCAAGGCTTCTGCACCGCGACGGGTGATATCGGCGTCAGGCGCCGCCCGCGCCGGCGAGCCGGTGCACGATGTCCTTCGTGGCGGGATACAGCTCAGCGTAGGCACGGCGTAGCTCGTCGTAGCGCTCGCGATGGGCCGGATTCGGCTCGATCACCGTGCTGTGCCGCGTCCAGTCGGTCTCCGGTGGGACGGCGCCGGTGCCGATGGCGGCCATCAAGGCGTCGCCGTAGCTCGCGCCGATGGTCTCGGCAGGAACGATCTGCTGTTGTCCGGTGACGTCGCTGACGATCTGGGTCCACAGGCCGCCTTGAGTCCCGCCACCGACTGCGACGAGTCGCTCGGCGGATCCGCCTGCGGCGTCGAAGAGGTCGAGGATCTGCGCGACGCCGCAGGCGATGCCTTCGTAGGCCGCGCGGAACAGGTGGCCGCGCCGATGGCGCAGTGTGAGGCCGGCGATCACCCCACGTGCCCGAGGGTCGAAGATGGGCGTGCGCTCGCCCGCGAAATAGGGCAGCACCAACAATCCGTCTGCCCCCGGCGGCACGGTGGTGGCCTCGGCGACGAGGTCGGGGAAGGGTGCGTCGCCACAGAGTTCGCGCAGCCAGGTGGTGAGGCTTCCGGAGGTCGCCATCCCCGCGGCCACGGTGTAGGACTGGGGTTCGACTCCTGCCGTGGCCCACAGCATCGGGTGGGTTCGAAGGTCGGGCACGGCCTGGACGAAGAACATCGTCGACCCATACATCAGCATCAGGTCCCCGGGTCGGCGGACTCCCGCGCTGAAGGCTTCCGCCCAGGCGTCGACCGTCCCGGCGGTGACAGGGGTCCCGGCCGGAATGCCGCTGCGGGCGGACGCCTCGGGCGTCACTGAGCCCACGACCTCGGCCGGCCACGCCAGTCGCGGCATTTCCAGGTGACCGGCCAGGTCGTCCACCCACGGTTGATACCAGTTCCGTCGACGCATGTCGTAGAGCGGATCGCACTGGCTCGCGGTGTGATGGTCCAGCACGTATTCGCCGGTCAGTCGGGCCACGACGTAGGAGCTGGAGTTGTACCAGCGCTGCGCGGCGCCCCAGGCGTCCGGTTCGTTCCGCCGGACCCACTCCATCTTCGGGCCGACCGCCTGCGTCGACAATGCGGTGCCACCTCGAGCGACGATCTGCTCCGCGCCATAACGTGCGGTGAGCTCGGAGATCTCCTGTGGAGCGCGCATGTCGATGCCGTAGAGGATCGCCGGGCGCACCGCCTCGAGCGCCGCGTCGCACAGTAGGAGGCAGGGCCCCAGGCCACTGACGCATACTCCGGTGATCCGGGACGAATCGACCTGACCGACGAGTTCTCTTGTGATTTCGTCGAGTTCGTCGGACCACTGCGTGGCGGCATCCATCTCCGCCCAACCCGGGCGAGGCATCGAGATCTGGTGTGATCGTGTCGCCGTCGCGACGATGCGCCCGTCGGCAGTCGACAACACTCCCTTGCTGCTGCCCGTGCCGATGTCCAGTCCAAGGAACAACTCGCTCACACCGCGATCCTACGGGTCGGTCCGGCGGGCGGTGGAGAAGCGAGCGGATTCGCCGTGCACAAATGTGCTGGACAAACGTTCCGCTCGCTCATACAGTGTGATTCACGCAACACGGTGACGGAGGTCGATGAATGCCGGACATGATGCAAGCGGTGGTGTGCCACGGTCCTCGCGACTATCGGCTCGAGGAGGTGCCCAAGCCGACTCCTGCGCCGGGGGAGGCGCTGATCAGGGTCGAAGCCGTCGGCATCTGTGGCAGTGACCTGAAGTGCTACGGCGGAGCGGGCAAGTTCTGGGGTGATGCGCAGCACGACTCCTGGGTCGAGGCGCCGGTGATCCCCGGCCATGAATTCGTCGGCACGGTGGTCGAATGCGATGAGCAGTGCGCGAGCCGGTGGGGCATCCGATCGGGCGACCGGGTCGTGAGCGAGCAGATCGTGCCGTGCTGGACCTGCGACTACTGTCGCCGGGGGCAGTACTGGCTGTGCCTCCCGCACGACATCTACGGCTTCCGTCGGCGCACACCGGGGGCGATGGCCCCGTTCATGGTGTTGCCCGCCGCTGCCCTCGTGCACCAGATCTCACCGGATCTCCCGCCGGCCGTCGCGGCGTTCGCAGAGCCGCTCTCGTGCGCCCTGCACGCCGTCGAGCGTGCCGAGGTCACCTTCGACGACCTGGTGATCGTCGCCGGATGCGGTCCGATCGGGCTCGGTGCGATCGCGGGTGCGCGGGCGAAATCACCCCGCCAGGTGATCGCCCTCGACGCATCGGACGACCGACTCGACCTGGCGCGCCGGTGCGGGGCGGACCACACGGTGAACATCACCTCGGGACCACCGGACACCCTGATCGGTGACCTGAGTGACGGTTACGGTGCGGACGTCTATATCGACGCCACGGGCCACCCGTCCGCGGTGCCGCAGGGCCTGCGCCTGTTGCGGAAACGGGGACGGTTCGTGGAATACAGCGTCTTCGGTGACGACGTGACCACTGACTGGACCGTGATCAGCGACGACAAGGAACTGGACGTGCGCGGCGCGCACCTCGGACCACACTGCTGGCCGGCCGCCATCGCCATGCTCGAAAACCAGGTGATACCGGCCGAGTCGATCTGCGCGACGCAGCTGCCGTTGACCGAGTTCCAGCGTGGTCTCGACCTCGTCGCCGACGGCAACCAATCCGTCAAGGTCTCCTTGATCCCCTGACCCCTCACTCATCCACCGAAAGGAATCATCGCTATGAAACGGCGGCAATGGCTGGAGATCGCAGGCGTCGGCCTGGTGGCGGCATGCACCCTGTCGGCGTGCAGTTCGGGCAGCAGCGGATCGTCCGGCAACGGCCAGAACGGCACCGCGTCCGGCACGGCGACGGCAGGTAGCCTGAGCAAGAAGACGATTGCGTTCCTCATGCCGGACCAGGCCTCCACTCGCTATGTCAAGTACGACATCCCGAGCTTCAAGGCGAAGATGAAGAAGCTCTGCCCGGACTGCAAGGTGATCACCGCCGATGCCAACGGCGACGCCGGTCAGCAGCGGCAGGAGGCCGAGGCCGCGATCTCCCAGGGCGCCGAGGCGATCGTGGTCGATCCAGTGGATGCCGGCGCCGCCTCAGGATGGGTCAATCAGGCGCTGGCCAAGGGGATCAAGGTCATCGCCTACGATCGTCCGTTCGCCAAGACGAAGGTCAGCTACTACGTGTCGTTCGACAACGAGGTCGTGGGCCAGACTCTCGCCAAGCCGTTGATCAAGCACCTGAAGTCGTCCGGAGACCTGAAGAAGCCGGGCACCGGGATCCTCATCGTGAACGGATCTCCCACGGATGCCGCGGCCGGGCTGATCAAGAAGGGCATTCACGACGTGGTCGACCCGAGCGGTGTCAAGGTCCTCGCCGAGTACGACACTCCAGACTGGGTCCCGGCCAAGGCACAGTCCTGGGTGACGAGCCAGATCTCCCGATTCGGCAAGCGGATCAAGGGCGTCGTGGCCGCCAACGACGGGACGGGCACGGCCGCCGCCGCGGCGCTGCAGGCGGCGAAGATGAAGCCCTTCCCGCCCGTGACGGGCAACGACGCCACGTTGGCCGGCACGCAACTCGTGCTGGACGGCAAGATGTGGAACACCATCTCCAAGCCCGGCAAGATCGAGGCAGACGCCGCGGCGAACGCCGTCGTCGCGCTGCTGCAGGGCAAGACTCCTGCGGTGATGCCGGGAGGCAAGAAGGAGAAGCTCTTCGGCACGCCGTCCCAACTGTTCAAGCCGACGCTGATCACGGCCAAGAACGTGCAGCAGGAACTGGTCAAGACCGGCTACCTGAAGGCCTCCAAGATCTGCACCAAGGAATATGCCGCGGCCTGCAAGAAGTGGGGCGTGCACACACCATGACCGAGGAGCCCCTGCTCTCTCTTCGAGGAATCAGCAAGCGATTCGGGGCCGTCAAGGCGCTCGACTCGGTCGATCTGGATCTGTATCGCGGTGAGGTCCTGGGCCTCGTGGGCGACAACGGCGCCGGCAAGTCGACGCTGATCAAGACGCTCGCCGGCGTGCACACTCCGACGGACGGCACGATCTACTTCGATGGCGCCGAACGCCAGTTGCGTTCACCGGAGGATTCCCGGTCCCTCGGTATCGAGACCGTGTTCCAGGACCTTGCCCTTTGCGACAACCTGAGCGTCGTCGACAACCTGTTCCTCGGGAGGGAGATCCGCCCGAGAAGGCTCGACGAGGTGCAGATGGAGGTCCGATCGTGGGACCTGCTGCGGAGCCTGTCGGCGAAGCTGCCGAGTGCGCGAGTGCCGGTGGCGGCGTTGTCCGGCGGCCAGCGGCAGACCGTCGCGATCGCCCGCTCCCTCCTCGGGGATCCGAAGGTGATCCTGCTCGACGAGCCGACCGCGGCACTTGGTGTGGCGCAGACCGCGGAAGTGCTGAATCTGGTGGAACGACTGCGAGAACAAGAGCTGGGGGTGATCATGATCAGCCACAACATGGCAGACGTCCAGGCCGTCACCGACCGGATCGCCGTCCTACGGCTCGGGAGGAACAACGGGGTGTTCTCCACCACGTCGACGTCCACCGAAGAGCTCGTCGCGGCGATCACCGGGGCTGCGGACAACGTCGTCGCCCGGCGGCTGGCGACGTCGCCGGCCACGAACCACGTTCACGCACAGGAGCAGAACGATGAGTGACGTCTCCACGTCGAGCCGCGTCGACGACGACGCGGTGACGACCGCGGCAGCCGAGCAGACGCAAGGCAACCCGATATCTCGGGGGCTGCGCAACCTGCGATCGGGCGAACTCGGACCCCTGCCCGTCGTCGGCGGACTGATCGTCGTGTGGATCATCTTCGAGAGCATCAATTCGGTCTTCCTGACCAGCCGGAACCTGGTGCATCTGCTCGTGCAGATGTCACCCATCGGGGTGATCGCGCTCGGCATCGTGCTGGTGCTGTTGGTCGGCCAGATCGATCTGTCCGTCGGATCCATGGCAGGGGTGGCCTCCGCCGTGACCGCGATCCTGTTCGTCCACCACGGATGGCCGGTGGGACTGGCCATCGTCGTCGCGGTCCTCAGCGGCGCCGTCGTCGGAGTGTTCTACGGGCTGGCCTACGTCCACTTCGGTGTCCCGAGCTTCGTCGCGAGTCTGGCCGGACTGCTGGCCCTGCTCGGCGTCCAACTCAGCCTGCTGGGCAACTCGGGCTCGATCAACGTGCCGTTCAGCAGCTTCCTCGGGCAGTTCGGAAATGCGCAGTTCCTGCCTGCATGGCTGTCCTACGTCGTGGTCGTCGTCGCCGCGGGTGTCGTGTTCGTCACCGGGTGGACGCTGCGCCGCGACCAGGTGGCCGCCGGGCTGTCGGCGCGATCGATGGGCACGGTCGTCACCCGTGGGGTCGTGACGCTCGTGTTGCTCGGGTTCGCTGCGTGGTATCTCAACCGGGACAGCGGAGTCGCATGGATCTTCGCCTTCCTGCTCGCCCTCGTCGTGCTCACGGACTACCTGTTGCGGCGGACGAAATGGGGACGCTCGATCTTTGCGGTCGGCGGCAACGTCGAGGCTGCTCGGCGCGCCGGGATCAAGGTGGACCGGATCTACATGTCGGCGTTCGTCGCCTGTTCGACTCTGGCTGCGGTCGGCGGGATCCTGTATGCGGCCTACGATGTCTCGGCGAGCAACCAGACCGGCACCGGGCAGGTCAATCTGGACGCGATCGCGGCGCCGGTGATCGGCGGTGTCAGCCTGTTCGGCGGACGCGGGAACGCCTACGGTGCCCTGTTCGGGGTGCTGGTCATCGAGTCGATCTCCAGTGGTTTGGCGTTGATCAGCCCGAGCCCCAACCTGCTGTATATAGTGACGGGAATAGTGCTCTTCGTCGCGGTCGGGCTGGATGCGGTTGCGCGAAGGTCACGCAAGTCCAGCGGACGTGCCTGAACTGAGGGGGCAGGAGACGTGCAGCAGTCCGGGCAACCCGGCGGATCCGGCTCCACCCAGTCGAGGTACCCCGACGAACTCGTGTATGCCGCCGCGGCGCTCTACTACCAGCAGGAGAAGAAGCAGGCGGATGTCGCCACCGAGTTGGGAACGAGCCGCGCCACCGTCAGTAGGCTGCTCGACGAGGCGCGGCGGCGGGGCATCGTGCAGATCCACGTCATTCCTCCGCGACCTGCCGACGGCGGAGAGATCGCACGCCGGGCGGCCGATGCTCTCGGGGTCGACGACGTGCACCTGTGCCCGCCGATCCCCGCGGGCTCGCCCGGAGCTGCACTGGCCTCGGGCCTGGCGGTGCCGCTGGGCAGGATCGGGTTGCGGCCGGGGGACGTCATGCTGGTGTCGTCCGGGCGGACCGTGCACGCGGTGTCGCGATCCGCGCTGCCGAGCCTTCCCGGTGTCGTGGTGGTGCCGACTATCGGAGGCCACGACGAACCGCAGAGCTGGTATCAGCCGAACGAGATCGTGCGCCAGTTCGCCGCACGCGTCGGTGGGGTCCCGCGGTTCATCTTCGCTCCGGCGCTGCCGTCGGCGGCGTTGTACGACACCCTCATGACCGACCCGTCGGTGCGCGACGTGTTGGATCTGTGGTCGACGGCACGGTGCGCCGTGCTGGGCGTGGGCGCCGCTCCGCTCGAGCGGGACTCGCTGCCGAAATTCGTCACGCCGACCAACGAACTGCTGGCCTCCGTCGGCGACGTGTGCTCGCGGTTCTACGACCAGGAGGGGACGGCACTACCGTTCCCAGGCTCGGACCATCTGGTCGCGATCACCCTGGACGCCTTGCGTGAGGTGCCGACTCGGATCGCCGTCGCCTACGGCGTCGAGAAGATCCCGGCACTACGTGCAGGGGCCGGTGCGGGCTATTTCAACGAGCTGGTGACCGACGTGGCCACCGCCGCGGAGATCGCCCCCTGACGCACGCGCCGTCACCCCGCGTCGGGCGCGTGATCGGATGATGACGCTCCGTCACGCCAAGGCCCGGGCGGGTGCCAGACTACGGGCATGAACACCGTGACCTCCTTGGCCGGCAGCGCGCCGGCACGGATCACCGTCGACCTCGACGCCATCGCAGCCAACGTCGCGACGCTGCGAGAGCGTGCCCCGGGGGCGCAGCTCATGGCGGTGGTCAAGGGGGATGCCTACGGGCACGGCCTGGTGCCCAGTGCGCGGGCCGCGTTGCGCGGCGGTGCGGACTGGCTCGGCGTCGCGCAGATGGCCGAGGCGCTGAAGCTGCGCGCCGCCGGGATCCAGGCGCCGGTGCTCACCTGGCTACACGCCCCCGGCCTGGACTTCGCGCCGGCCATCCGGCAGGGGATCGACATCGGGATACCCGGAGTCTGGGAGATCGAGGCGGTTGCCGCGGCCGCCCGCGAACTCGGCACCACGGCACGGGTGCAACTCAAGGTCGACACCGGGCTGGCCCGCAACGGTGCCTTCGGCCCCGACTGGGTCGCCCTGGTCGAGGCGGCGGGCAAACTCCAGGCCGAAGGGGCCGTGACCGTTGCCGGGGTGTTCACCCACTTCGCCTGTGCCGACGAGCCGGGCCATCCGTCGATCGCCGCCCAGCAGGCATGCTTCGCCGACGCCGTCGCCGACTGCGAGCGCGCCGGCTTCGACCTCGAGGTGCGGCACATGGCCAACTCCGCGGCGACGCTCACCCTGCCCGACGCCCACTGGGACCTGGTGCGCCCCGGTCTGGCGGTCTACGGACTCTCACCGGTGCCACAGATCGGCGATCCCGCATCGTTCGGCTTGCGGCCCGCGATGACCCTGACCGCCAACGTCACGGTGACCAAGCGGGTCCCGGCCGGGCAAGGGGTGAGCTACGGGTTGACCTACGTCGCGCCGCGCGAGACGACACTGGTCGACGTCCCCTGCGGGTATGCCGACGGCATACCTCGGCATGCCTCGTCTCTCGGGCCGGTGCAGATCGGCGGACGTCGATTCACGGTGTCCGGACGGGTGTGCATGGATCAGTTCGTGGTCGACGTCGGGGATCTCGAGGTGTCCGACGGCGAGCCCGTCGTGATCTTCGGCCCGGGGATCCACGGTGAGCCGACCGCGCAGGACTGGGCCGATGCCGTCGGCACGATCTCCTACGAGATCGTCGCGCAGATGAGCACGCGTCTGCCGCGGCTCTACGTCGGGGAGGGCGCCTGACCGCACCGCCGAGACGCGAGTGTCCCCACCGATCCCGAGGATCGGTGGGGACACTCGTGAAGGCCGCTCGTCAGCTTCCGACGAAGCAGGTGGTCGGGTTGTATCCCCGCTCGACCGTCAGCAGTTTGACCGTGAACGGCGTCCAGGACGGCGCCTTGATCTTCGGCACCGGCGAACTGTCGGTGCGGACCACGCCGTCCTTGTCGGCGCAGACCGCGTTCATGCTGATGACCGAGCCCTTGCCGGAGGTGCGGTACTCCCCGGAGACGGTCGGGGTGTTCGTCGACGAATCGTGGCCGATCTTCACCGATTTCGGCTTGATCTGGGTCACGGTGGCAAAACTGTTCGCCTTGTTCTCGACGACCTTCAGTCGCACCTTCGCGACCTTGCCCTTGTCGGCGGTCGGCAGCTCCCCACTGGCGCGGGTGACCTTCAGCTCGTGCGCGGTGCCGCTCACGGCGATCGAGTCATCCACCGTCTTCAGCTCCTTGCCGGAGTCGTCCAGCATGACGTATTGCAGCTTGATGAGCCCCGGCTCGCTGGAGGTCACGTCCAGCACGGCGTAGAACTTGCCGTATTCGTCACTGCTCGGGTAGCCGCCGAGCAGCTTGACACCGATGTCCGTGACGGGCCCCTCCGGCAACCCGGCCCGCTGGACCGGAATCGCATTCTTGTCCTTGATCGTTCCCTTGGTGGCCGATTCGTCCGAGGACGAGTCGTCGTCGCCCTGGGAGTTCTCGGTCGGCGCGGGAGCCTCGCTCTGGTCGGTCGTGGTGTCCCCACCGTCCTCCGGGGCGCTGTGCTGCGCATCCGGCGCGGAGGGGCTGCTCGTGGCCTCCCCGGACGGCGGGCTCGTCACCGTCTCGTCGTTGCAGGCACTGAGTCCGAGCGCTGCGGTCAGGACAACGGCGCCCATGGCGACGCGGCGGATCGGGATCATGTCGGTTCCTCCTGATGACGGCACGCAGCGATCCTCCTGCTGCGTGGTACTGCGGCTCGCAGCATGGGTGCTGCGCGGTCGACAAGTCGGACGCCGCCGCTCGGGCCCGGGTTCCAGGAAGTCGGAACAACTTCGGGGCCCGACTCGCCGACACCGGGCCCACACGGCGGAACCGGTCGTCGCGTGAGATCGTGGCGCAGGTGAGCACGCGCTCACCCCGGCGTCACTCCGGCCATGGCGCACGGGCCCCAGGACGGCAGGAGTCGGCATGAGCAAGGCACGGTGGTCGCTGATCGGAGCCGGGATCGGTGTCGCGGCCGGTGCGGTCACCACGGCGGGGTTCGCGGCCGACCGGCTGGTGCGGGGACGGCGCACCGCGGTGCGCCTGGGGACAGAGGCCGACCAGTTCGAGGAGACGGCCGACGACGACCAGGTCGTGATCACCGACGACGGCGTGGCACTGTATGCCGAGATCGACGAGCCCAGAGGGGACCCGCCGGACACGGGTGCACCCGTGCCGACCGTCGTCCTCTGCCACGGATACACACACAACCTCGGGGTGTGGGTGCTGCAGCGGCGCGCGCTGCGCGCCGCCGGATACCGCGTCGTGTTGTGGGACCTGCGGGGGCACGGCAGATCCGGGGAGGGCGAGCCCGAGGGCTACACGATCGCCAGGATCGGTGAGGATCTGGGCCGGATCCTCGACGATGTCGTCCCGGACGGGCCGGTCGTGCTGGTGGGGCATTCGATGGGCGGCATGGCCGTCATGAGCCTGGCCCATCGTCGGCCGGAGCTCTTCGAGGAGAAGGTCGTCGGAGTGGGTCTGATCTCCAGCAGCGCCGGAGACCTGGCGAGCATCGACTTCGGGCTCGGCAAACGGCTCGGCACGGTCGTCCACCGGATCGGTCCGGCGGCCGTGGCGACACTGTCGACGCGACCGGCCGTGCTCGACACCGCCAGGGGCGCCGGCAAGGGCGTGGAAGAGTATCTCGTGCACCGTTATTCGTTCGCCACGCATGTGCCCCTCGCGGTGGTGCGATGGGTCGCCGACATGATCTTCCAGACCCGCCTGGGAGTGATCAGCGCCTACTTCGCGCACCTGATGGAGCACGACGAACTCGAGTCGTTGGGCGCGCTCGTCGGCGTGGAGACGCTGATCATGCACGGCGCCCAGGACCGCATCGTGCCGGCCGCGCACGCGCAAAGGCTCGTCGATGCCGTGCCCGGATGTGAGTATGTCGAGGTGCCGCGGGCCGGCCACGTCCTGCCGATGGAATACCCGGACCTGGTGAACGAGCAGATCATCGAGCTGATCGAGCGATCCCGGCGAACGCTGGTGGAGGAATGATGGACGACCAGGGCGTGACGCGGCAGGTCACCTTGGACACTGCCGACGAGACGCGCCGGTGGGGCGAGCGCCTGGGCCGGCTGCTGGCCGCCGGTGATCTGATCGTCCTCGACGGCGGGCTGGGTGCGGGCAAGACGACGCTGACCCAGGGCATCGCCCGCGGCCTCGGCGTGCGCGGGCCGATCACCTCACCGACGTTCGTGATCGCACGAGTCCACCCTTCCCTCGGCGAGGGGCCCGCGCTCGTGCACGTCGACGCCTACCGGTTGGGCGGATCCGCCGAGTTGGACGACCTCGACCTGGACGCCGAGCTGCCCGACGTGGTGACCGTGGTCGAGTGGGGAGCAGGGATGGCCGAGGCCCTGTCGGAGGAGCGACTGGTCATCGAGTTGAGCGGGGACGAGGCCCGGACGGCCCGGCTGCGTCCGGCGGGGGACCGGTTCGAGTCCGTGGTGGCGCAGCTCACTCGATAGCCTGACGGGGTGGAACTTGCTCTGGACACCGCGACCGGTGCCGTCTCCGTGGCCGTGCAGGACGGCGCGCAGACCCTGTCCGAGGTGACGACGGTCGAGGCGCGACGGCATACCGAGATCCTTGCGCCGTCGATCCAGCGGGCCTGTGCCCGGGCCGGGATCGTGCCCGGCGACCTCGACCGTGTCGTCGTCGGAGTCGGACCCGGACCGTTCACCGGACTGCGGGTCGGGATCGCCTGTGCCCTCACGGTGAGCTACGCCCTGGGCCTCGAGACCGACGGTGTGTGCAGCCTCGACGCGATCGCCTACGACGTCGTGCGGTCGGGGCGCGCAGACGGCGATTTCGTGGTCGCCACCGACGCTCGGCGCAAGGAGGTCTACTGGGCGCGGTATGCCGTGCGCGGCGGCCGCGCCGTCCGCTGTGGGGACGCCGCGGTCGCCAAGCCCGCCGACCTGCCGGTCGATGTGGCCTCGCTGCCTGCAGCCGGCCGCGGGCCGATGCTGTATCCGGACTGCCTCGGCCCCGCGGTCGGCGTGCTCGATGTGAGTGCCTCGGCGCTGGCGTCGTTCGCCTTCGACGAGGTGAAGGCGGGCAGGGCGCTGCTGCCGGTGCGGCCGTTGTATCTGCGCCAGCCCGACGCGGCACCGGCGACGAGTCGCAAGTCGGTGCTGCCGTGAACCGATCGCTTCCGCCCGGCGGGTCGCACGATGAGTGATCCTGCGGTGCTTCGACCCATGCGGTGGACGGATATCGACCGCCTGACCGAGCTGGAACACGCGCTGTTCCCGGACGACGCCTGGTCCGCACAGTCGTGGTGGGGCGAACTCGCGCATCGGCCGCGCCGACGGTATGTCGTGCTGGAAAGCGGCGGCGACATCGCGGGATACGCCGGCCTGGACCGTGCCGGGGACGTGGCCGACGTGATGACCGTCGCGGTGACCGAGGGTCATCGTGGCCACGGTCACGGCCGCGCTCTGGTCGACTGGCTGATGACTCAGGCTCGTGACAGCGGAGCGGACAGCATCATGCTCGAAGTGCGTGCCGACAACGGCCCTGCCCGATCGCTCTACGAGAGTGCGGGATTCGAGCAGATCCGGGTGAGGCGTGGCTACTACCGGCCGGGCGCGGTCGACGCGCTGGTCATGCGAGCACATCTGCACGAGGAGAACCATGACGAATCCTGACGAGCCCCTGGTGCTGGGCATCGAGAGCTCCTGTGACGAGACCGGGATCGCCCTGGTGCGCGGCAATACATTGCTGGCCGACGCCGTGGCGAGCAGCGTCGATCAGCACGCGCGGTTCGGTGGTGTGGTGCCCGAGGTCGCCAGCCGCGCCCATCTGGAGGCTGTCGTGCCGATGCTGCAGCGAGCCACGGAGCAGGCGCGGTGCCGGCTGGAGGACATCGATGCCGTCGCCGTCACCTCGGGCCCCGGCCTGGCCGGGGCGCTCATGGTCGGGGTCTCTGCGGCGAAGGCCCTGGCCTGGTCGCTGGACAAGCCGCTGTATGGGGTCAATCACCTGGCCGCGCATGTGTGCGCCGACGTGCTCGACCATGGCCCGCTGCCCGAGCCGACGGTGGCGCTGCTCGTCTCAGGAGGACACACGAATCTGCTGCTCGTGCGCGACATCGCCTCGGACATCGAGGAACTCGGCGGGACCGTCGACGATGCGGCGGGGGAGGCCTTCGACAAGGTCGCGCGAGTGTTGGGGCTGCCCTACCCCGGCGGACCGCACATCGAGAAGGCGGCTGCGGACGGGGACCCGAAGGCGATTCGTTTCCCGCGCGGGCTGACCGCGGGCAAGGACATGGAGCGGCACCGTTTCGACTTCTCGTTCTCCGGGCTGAAGACGTCGGTCGTCAGGTGGGTCGAACAGTGTGAGCGGGATGGTCGCGCGGTGCCGGTCGCAGACGTCGCGGCGAGCTTCAGTCAGGCCGTCGCGGATGTGTTGACACGCAAGGCGATCGACGCGTGCCGGGTGCACGGCATACCGGATCTGCAGATCGGCGGGGGAGTCACCGCCAACACCCGTCTGCGGGCGCTCGCCGAGCAGCGCTGCGAAGAGCGGGGAATCAACCTGAGGGTGCCGCGGATCCGCCTCTGCACGGACAACGGCGCGATGGTGGCGGCCTTGGGGTCGCAGATGGTGCAGCGAGGCTTGTCGCCGTCGGCGCTGGAATTGCCGGCGGACTCGTCGATGCCCGTCTCGATGGTCCGCGCAAGCTGACCCGGCCGCCCCGGAGGTCCGCCCCCGGCCGGCGACCCGCGCCACCACCGGCTGGTTGAGTATCCTCACCGCCCGCTCCCGGCTGGCCCCGTAGTCCGCTGACGCAGTCGCTATCCCTCGGCTGGTTGAGTACCCCCGCCTCGCCACCCCTCGGCTGGTTGAGTAGCCTCGCCGCCTCGCCGCCTCGCCACCCCTCGGCTGGTTGAGTAGCGAGCGCCCTGGCGCGAGCGTATCGAAACCCGGTGAGTCACAAGGAAACCCGACCACACGAACCACTAGGCCACCACCCCACACCCGACCGGGGCCCGCTCAATAAAATCGAACACATGTCTTGACCAGGGTCGCACGCGCGTCGTAGAATGGAGCATGGGACACAGGGGAAACGCCTTCGAGGCACCAGAGCCGGACCAGGCCGCCCTCGACATGCTGGACGAACAGTTCCAGCCCCTGGATTTGGCCCCGTTCGAACCCGACAACCCCGCCACAGACGCGGGCGTGCTCGCCGGTGGCTCGACGGCGAGGGCGGCACTCACCTCGGGGCCCCCGGGTGCGGGGCGTGATGCGGCCTCGGCGATCGAGGACCTGAGCCGTCAGGTCGACGCGCTGGTGCACGGCATGCATGAACTGACCGGTGAGCGGGTCGACGCGATGATGGACGTCCTGCTCGACCTGGGTGCCCGGATCGAACGCGCCCAAGTGTTCCTGCTGGCCGAGGCGATCGACCGAGGTGTGATCGCCGACTCGACTGCCGCGACCCCGACGCAGTGGCTGCGGGTCAAGTATCCGTCGATGGAGCCCGGGCAGGCCGCACGGATCGCGCGGGTGGCGGAGATCATCCGCGATCCGAAGCATCCGGCGTTGGCGGGGGTGTTGGATGCGGGGATCGTCACCGTGCGTGGCATGCAGATCGCGGTGCGGGAGGCTCAACGGGTCCACCCGTTGCTACCGCGGTTCACGTGGTACGACATGCTCGGGTACTTCCTGGCCGTGGCGACCCGCCGCCCCGCGAAGGACTTGATCACGTTGGCCGACGGGCTGGTCAGCCTGCGAGGCGGGGACCGGCTACCGGAAGCTGAGAATCGGGCCCGCACCGCGGAAACCCTCTCCTGGTGGGACCTACCTTCCGGTTTGACCCGGATCCAAGGGGACTTGTCCGCGGGGGACGCGGCGACATTCACTACCGCGATCGAAGCGTTGGCCGCGCCACGGCCGGGGACCACGCCCGACGGAGACACCCACCCACCCAGCGACGCTGTGGACGCCTGGCACAACACCGACAGCGACAGCAGTAACGACAGCAGCGGGAGCAGCAGCACCAGCGCTCACGGCGGCGCCGACAGTGGCAGCGGGAGCAGCTACAGCGACGACAGCACCACCAGCGGTAGCAGCAGCGGTGGTAGCGGTCAGAAGGGGATTGATTGGCGTCCGGTCGGTAAACGCCGCGCGGACGCCCTGATGGAACTGATCGGTGCCGCCGCGCGGGCCAGTAGTAGTGATGCGGGCAGGTCGCCGGTCAAGGCGACCATCACCCTGCCGCTGAGTGTGTTGATCGGGTCGTTGTCCAATGCGGGGTATGCGACCACCAGTTTCGGGCAGGTCATCGACGCCGGCACGGCCCGCACCATGGCCTGCAACGCACACATCACCCCGATGGTGCTCGGCACCGACTCGCAACCATTGGATGTAGGTCGCGCGACGCGCCCGTTCGCCTCCGCCACCCGGGCCGCGATCACCCGACGCGATGGCGGATGTTCTTTCCCCGGCTGTGACCGTCCCGCGCCGTGGACAGAGGCGCACCACGCGATCCCCTGGTGGGTCGGCGGCCTGTCGGACAAGCTCAACGGCACCCTGTTGTGTTCGAGGCATCACCACATCGTGCACGCCAAGGGATACCTCCCCTGGATCACCAACACCCACGTCATCTGGGACCTGACGCCCGGACGCATGCCCACCCAGCCGCTCGAACCCGACGACCCGCTCATCCGAGGACCCGGCGCACCACCCGAACGACACGACACCGGATAGACACTCAGGTCCACCCCCGCACGGGCTGACCGGCTTCCAGCCCCATCTCACCAGGCCCCGATACGGCCTCGCGCCGGGGCGCTCGGCCTACTCGACCGGCCGATAGGGAGGGCCTCGATACGGGCTCCCCCGCGCCGTCACCCCACGAAGTTTCTCCCCCGCTTCGCTCCTCCGAATACTTCGCAGGGACTCCGACTTCGCTCCTCCGCCCTACTCGACCGGCCGGTAAAGGGGACGCTGCACGGGCCCTACTCGACCGGCCGATAGGGGGCCTCGATACGGCTCGCCCCCAGGGGGCTCGCCTACTCGACCGGCCGGGGTGAGCACTCGGGCAGCGGGTGTCCGCCGTCACTTGCTGCAGGATGTGAGGCCCCTCGACGTCTTCAGCGTGAGCACTCGCTTCACGGCGGTGCGTACCTTCGCCGCAAATCCCTTGTCATCGGCGGCCTTCGACGTGATCGCCTGGATGATGCTCGGGGCGGCGCTGCTCGCTCCGGTGAGTGCCATGTCCCCGCCCGCAGCGATGAACTTGACCGCGCGTTGCCCGACCGGCACGTCGCGCACGGCCGCGGCGTTGAGGTCGTCAGTGATGACCAGTCCGTCGAATTTCAAGTCGCCCCGCAGCATTCCGCTGATGATGGTCGGTGAAAAAGCGGCTTGGTTCGTGGCATCGATCTTCGGATAGCGCGCGAAGCCGACCATCACCATGTCCGTGCCGGACCGGATACCCGCGGCGAACGGCTGCAGGAAGCTGTCGTGCCGGGTCATGACGGAGTCGGTGATGCCGGTCGCCGACACGTCCGTGTTGGCGCTGATGCGACCGATGCCGGGGAAATGCTTGACCGCCGTGGCGACCCCGCCGTTATGCAGTCCGCGGACGACCTGTGGCACGGCGCGGCCGACCACCTCCGGGGTGTGGCCGTACTCCCGGTCGTAGCGGCCGATCGGCCCGTTGGCCGTGCCGATCGAGGCCGGCACGGTGTCGGCCACCGGCGCAAGGTCGACGTTGATCCCGGCGCGTTTCAGTTCTCGCCCGATGGTGCTCGCATTGCGACGCAGTGTGGCCAACGGCTCCTCGGCCTGCTGCAGAGCCGACGGGATCGTCGTGAATCCGCTGCCCTTGAGCTGCTGGACCTGTCCGCCCTCCTGATCCGCAGCGACGAAGAGGCCGGTGCCACCGGTGGCCGCCCGGCTCACCTCACCCTGCAGGTATGCCGAGGTGGCGGCGACCGTGGACGAGCCGTACCAGCCGCCCAGGTAGACGACGTTGCCGACGTGGTGCTGCGCGATGAGCGCACCGACCGTTTGGCGTGCGCTCTGCCCGTCGACGCCCACCATCAGCAACTGTCCTGCGCGTTGATCGGGGGTCATTTTCGTCACCAGGCCGTCCACACAGGATCCGGTCGATGACGAGCCACCGTGCCCGCCGGACTCGCCGGTCGACGGGGCCGGGCCGGTCGCGGAGGTGCTCGACGAGTGGCTCGTCGAGGGGGCGGGCGTCGCGTGGGACGTCACCGGCGGGCCGGGAGTCCGCGTCGACGGGGCATCGGACGAGGCGGACGAGTTCGCGCCTCCGCATGCGGTCACGGCCAGCCCCAGGCAGGTGAGCAGGCCGACGAAGCCGGTCCGGTGGGCAGACATGGCACCGACGGTAGACCACGGGCCTACGCCGGCGGATCGGCCCGGTCGAGGATCAGGGCGACCTGGACCCCGGCGACCCGGGTGACCAGCACGGTTGCGGCGCGCGACCCGTTCAGGCGCAATTGACGACGCAGGTGCTCGGGGTCGAGGGACACACCGCGCTTCTTGATCGTGAGACGACCGACGTCGTGGTCCCGCATCCAGGACCGCAGGGTCTTGACGTGGAACGGGAAGGCCTCGCGCACGGCATACCGGGTCGCCCACGGCACGAGCACCTCGCGGGCCGAGCTGACGTATCCGGTGCCGGCCGCCACCTCTCGCCCCTCGGTGGCCTCGGCCAACGCGCCGACCAGTCCCGCGCGCAGCACCGCCCGGTCGGCTTGATAGAGGTATCCGCCCAGATCGTCGAGTCCGGGCACGACGGGGCATTCGTCCGGGAGAAGGTCGTCGGTGACCACGTAGGTGCCGCCGCGCCCCATGACCATCGCCGTGCGTCCCGGGTGGAGGGCCGCCGCGCCCCACCAGACGGTGCATTCGAGGACCTCGCCGTCGTAGGACGTCCACTGGGCTTCCGCGCCCGGTGGCACCTGCCGGTGGGAGAACGCGGGGCTCAGCTTGGCGCCCGCCGCCGCGACGGTCGGGGCGACCGTGCGGATGCGGTCCCAGCCGGGGGAGAGGTCCTCGAGGCGGAACAGGCGTCGGGTGCGGCCGGTGATGTCGGCGACGCCGGGCGTGCGGCGTGCCGGGTCGAACCAGAGGCCGGCCCGGCGGGCGTCGGATCCGGACGGCACCGGGACGTCCTCGGCACGGGCGTGCTCGCTGCGCGCGCGGTCCCACCGGCGCAGGTTGACACCCGCGACCGCGGCCGCGGTCTCGTCGGCGTCGACGGCCAGCACGGACAGGTCCGATCGGGCGAACGCCATGGCATCCGAGCCGATCCCGCACCCGAGGTCGAGGACGTGCCGCACCCCTGCCCTGCGCATCCGCTGCGCATGCTGCGTGGCGATCTCGGCGCGGGTCGCCTGTTCCAGCCCGTCCGTGGTGAACAGCATCTCTGCCGCGTCGTCGCCGAACTTGCGGGCCGCCCGGCCGCGCAGTCGGGACTGGGTGAGGGCCGCGGCCACCAGGTCCGGATCGAACCCGGCGTCGCGCAGCCGTAGGCCGAGGGACAGGGCCGCGGACTTGTCATACGGGGGGAGCGACTGCAGCAGCCCCCAGCCCTCGCCCGTGGCCAATCGCTCCACCAGCCGCGCATCCATGCGCACATCCTCCCGCACGGAGGGTGCCGCTCGGCGGCAGGTGTGGGTACGCTGCGAGAGTCGGCCCCGCCCATTGATGTGCTCCGGTGCGTGGTGGGTGCCGTTCCGTGCCGTGCCGCCCGCATGAAGGAGTCCGCCGTGCGCGACATCGTCGTGTTCACCGGTTCAGCGCATCCCGACCTCGCCCGCCGCATCTGCGGCGCGTTGGGGGTGCCGTTGTCGAGGGTCGATCTGAAGCGCTTCAGCAACGACTGCCTCCAGGCACAACTGCTGGCCAACTGCCGCCAACGCGACGTCTACATCATCCAGCCGCTGGTGCCGCCGACGCAGGAGCACCTCATGGAGCTGCTGCTGATGATCGATGCGGCACGCGGCGCCTCCGCGGCGCAGATCACCGCGGTCATCCCGCACTTCGCCTACGCCCGGTCGGACAAGAAGGACGCCTCCCGGATCTCGCTGGGCGGCCGATTGGTCGCCGACATGCTGGTCACGGCCGGCGCGCACCGGGTGCTCACGATGGCGCT
>CAZMLG010000016.1:0-29515 GCA_964566985.1 uncultured Intrasporangiaceae bacterium | reverse complement strand
TGATCCGGCTGCAGTGCTACGAGGGCATCGACGCCTCGCAGGCGCTCTACGACTGGGACTTCCCTCGCCAGATCCTGCATCTGCGGGCGGTCGAGGCCGCCGGTTCGGCGGGGGAGCGGTCCGCGGAAGCGCTGGCCGATGTCGAGAAGTCACTGTTCGACGAGCGCTTCTTGATCGCGCGGCCGGTGCTGCGGGCACTCCGGGAGAGTCCGGCCGTGCTGCTGATCGATGAGATCGACCGTGCGGATGACGAATTCGAGGCGTTCTTGCTTGAGGTGCTCTCGACCTACCAGGTGAGTATCCCGGAACTGGGCACCGTGCGTGGCTCCCCGCCACCGATGGTCGTGCTCACCTCCAATCGCACGCGCGAACTGCACGATGCGCTCAAGCGTCGTTGCCTCTACCACTGGATCGATCACCCGGGCCTGGAGCGGGAGATCGCCATCGTGCGCAGCAGAGCCCCCGAGGTGACCCAGACCTTGGCCGGTCAGGTCGTCGGACTGGTCCAGAGGTTGCGTCACGAGGCCGACCTGCTCAAGCCGCCGGGTGTCTCGGAGACGCTCGACTGGGCCCGTGCCGTGATGACCTTGGGGGCCGCGGACCTCGACCTGGAGACCGCCGCTGCCACGCTCGGCACGGCGATCAAGTTCCGGGAGGACGCCGAGCGGGTCCGTGCGAGTCTCGACCGGCTGATGGAGCGATGATGCCCTTCGCCGCGGAAGAGATGTTGCTCGGTTTCACCAGCGCACTGCGGGCCTCGGGAGTCGCGGTGACGCTCGACCGAGAGCAGTCCTTCCTCGCCGCGGTGACCGTGGTCGGATTCGACGACCGCGCTGCGACGCTCGCCGCCGGCCAGGCGACGTTGTGCGCGTCGCCGGACGACATCGCGCGCTTCCGCCTGCTGTTCGACCAGTGGTTCGGCCGGGAGCTGGCCGAGGCCGGATCCACCCGGCCGACGCGCGCCCGCCAGGCCGCGCAGGCCGACCTGCTCGGCGAGGGGACCGACGACGGTGCGGGCGACCAGGACACGACCACGGTGCGTCTGGCCGCCAGCGACGTCGACGTGCTGCGCCATCGCGACATCGCGGAGCTCTCGGCCGTCGAACGGGCCTACCTCGCGCAGTTGTTCGGCTCCCTGCCGCGCCCGGCCCCGTGCAGGGTCTCGCCCCGGCGCGACTCTGCACGCCATGGGACGCTCGACGCGCACCGCACCCTGCGCCGCCAGCTGCAGCGGATGGGGGAGCCGGGACCTCTCGCCTGGCACGCACGGGGGAGTCGCCCCCGTCGCATCGTGCTGCTGATCGACGTGTCCGGGTCGATGAGTTCGTATGCGGAGTCCTTGCTGCGGTTGGCGCACCGCTGGGTGACCGGCCCCACCCCGGTCGACGTGTTCACGATGGGCACTCGCCTGACGCACGTGACCCGTGCGCTGCGTCAGCCCGATGCGGAACGCGCGTTGACGGCGGCCGGCGACGTCGTGCCCGACTGGTCGGGAGGTACCCGTCTGGGAGAGTCCCTGAAGGCGTTCCTCGACCGGTTCGGCCGTCGCGGCGCCGCCCGCGGGGCCGTGGTGGTCGTGTGCAGCGACGGGTGGGAGCGTCACGGCGTCGACCTGCTGAGCGAACAGATGAACCGGTTGCGCCGTCTGGCGCACGCCGTGATCTGGGTCAACCCGCACGCCGGTAAGGACGGGTACGAGGCGGTGCAACAGGGCATCGTCGCAGTGCTACCGCACTGCGACTCCTTCCTCGCGGGGCACACGTTGACCACGTTCGAGGAACTCGCGGAGGTGATCGGACGTGCGTGAAGTGCTCGACGAGCTGATGCAGTGGTGGCGAGCCGGCATCGAGGTCGGAATGGGAACCGTTGTCGCGACCTGGCATTCGGCTCCCAGACCGCCCGGTGCCTCGATGCTCGTGGGCCCGGACGGTGAAGCGGTCGGCTCCGTGTCCGGCGGCTGCGTCGAGGGGGCCGTCTACGAGCTCGGCCAGACCGTGCGAGAGACCGGGACACCGCTGATGCAGCGTTACGGCATCAGCGACGAGGACGCCTTCGCGGTCGGCCTGACGTGCGGCGGGATCCTCGACGTGTTCGTCGAGAAGATCTCTCCGGACACCTTCCCCGAACTCGGGCAGGTGGCCGACGACATCGAGGCGGGCCGGCCCGTCGCGGTCGCCACGGTGATCGAGCATCCCGAGGAGAGCCGTGTCGGGCGCCGCATGATCATTCACCCCGACGACACCAGCGGGCACGTGGGCAGCCGCCGTGCCGACGACGCCGTGACCGACGATGTGCGAGGCCTGTTGGCTGCGGGCCACAGCGAGACCTTGACCTACGGCCCGGACGGTCAACGGCGCGGAGAGGGGATGCGCGTCTTCGCCTCCGTCCACGCACCCGCGCCACGGATGCTCGTGTTCGGGGCCATCGACTTCGCGGCGGCCTGCGCCCGGGTGGGCACCTTCCTGGGTTACCGGGTCACCGTCTGCGACGCCAGGCCGGTCTTCGCCACGGCCACCCGGTTCCCGGACGCCGACGAGGTCGTCGTCGAGTGGCCGCACCGGTATCTGGCCGCACAGGTGGAGGCCGGCGACATCGACGACCGGACCGTCATCTGTGTGCTGACCCACGATCCGAAGTTCGACGTGCCCCTGCTGAAGGTCGCGTTGCGCCTGCCGCAGGTGGCCTACATCGGGGCCATGGGGTCGCGTCGCACTCACGACGACCGACTGGCACGACTGCGCGACGAGGGCGTCACCGACGCCGAGATCGAGCGCCTGGCCAGCCCCATCGGCCTGGACCTCGGGGCCCGGACGCCGGAGGAGACCGCGGTGAGCATCGCGGCGGAGATCATCGCGCAGCGATGGGGCGGGGACGGTTCGCCCCTCAGCGAGGCCGAGGGCCGGATCCATCGCCCTACGCCGCTCGACCCGCCGGGAGAACCCGGATATCCCTTGCCTTCCGCGACAGAACACAGCACGATCAGAGAATCCGACCGGAGTTGAGGAGCTGGTGATGACACGGATCAGCGTTCAGGTCGACGGTGTGCAATACACCGACGACGTCGAGCCACGAATGTTGTTGGTGCACTATCTGCGAGAGCGCCTGGGAAAGACCGGCACCCTGGTCGGCTGCGATACGAGCAACTGCGGCGCCTGCACCGTCCATCTCGACGGCAAGAGTGTCAAGTCGTGCACCATGCTCGCCGTGCAGGCCGACGGCCACGAGGTGACCACGATCGAGGGCCTCGAGGACGACGGCCGGCTCCACCCGATGCAGCAGGCGTTCCATGACAAGCACGCGCTGCAGTGCGGCTACTGCACCCCGGGCATGATCATGGCCTCGATCGATCTGTTGAACGACAATCCCCACCCGTCGGAGCAGGAGATCCGCGAGGGGATCGAGGGCAACCTGTGCCGGTGCACCGGATACCAGAACATCGTCCGGGCCGTGCAGCAGGTCGCAGGGAGTGAGCAGGCATGACGACCACCGCAGAGCGACCCGCACACGAGATCGGGCAGCCACGCACTCGCAAGGAGGATCGGCACCTCATCACCGGGCACAGCACGTTCGTCGACAACATGACGTTGCCGGGGATGGTGCACCTGGCGATCCTGCGCAGTCCGATGGCCCACGCGAAGATCACGTCGATCGACGCGTCCGAGGCGAAGCGTTGCCCCGGCGTCCTGGCCGCCTTCACCGGAGCAGACCTCGCCGACACCCAAGGTGACCTGCCGTGCGCATGGCCGGTCACTCCCGACATGGTCAACCCGGGGGCGCCGAGCCTGGCGGTCGACCAGGTGAACTTCGCCGGTGACGCCGTGGCCGTCGTCGCGGCCCGCAGCCAGGCGGAGGCGGTCGACGCGCTGGAGGCCATCGAGGTGGACTACGAGCCGCTTCCGGCGGTCCTCGACCTGGAGGACGCGCTGGCCGACGGTGCGCCCCTGGTGCACTCGAACACCACGTCCAACCACTGCTATACCTGGGAATTCGACTCCGCCGAGGCAGGATCGGGCGGATCGATGGAGGACGCGAAGCGGGACGCAGAGGTCACGGTCACCCGCCGTTTCATCCAGCAACGCCTGAGCCCGTCGTTCATGGAGCCGCGGTCCACGGTGGTGCAGCCAGACGGTGAAGGCGTCACGATCTGGTCCGCCACACAGATCCCGCACATCCTGCGCACGATGCTCGCACTGACGGTCGGCATCCCGGAGCACAAGGTGCGGGCGATCGCCCCCGACGTCGGCGGAGGCTTCGGTGGCAAGATCACGATCACGCCGGAGGAAGTCATCACGACGCTGGTCGCGCGCCGGCTCGGCAAGCCCGCCAAGTACACCGAGACGCGATCGGAGACTCTCGCGGCGGCGCATCACGGGCGGGCTCAGATCCAGGACGTCACCATCACCGCCACGAAGGATGGTGAGGTCACGGGACTGGACATCTCCTTGAAGGCGGACCTGGGCGCCTACCTGAGGCTGATCACCCCCGGGATTCCGCTGCTGGGGGCGTTCATGTATCCCGGCATCTACCGTTTCCCCGCCTACCACTTCACCTGCGAAGGGGTCTTCACCACGAAGGTGCCGACGGATGCCTACCGCGGTGCCGGCCGGCCGGAGGCGACCTTCGCGATCGAGCGGATCATGGACGAGCTGGCGGCCGAGCTCGGGATGGACCCGTTGGAGTTGCGTCGCAAGAACTGGATCGCGCACGAGCAGTTCCCGTTCACGACCGTGGCGGGGCTGACCTACGACTCCGGCAACTACGAGGCGGCCACCGACCGCGCCGTGGATCTTGCCGGGTGGCAGGACCTGCGCGACGAGCAGATCCGGCGACGAGAATCGGGCGATCCGGTGCAGCTCGGCCTCGGCGTCTCGACGTTCACCGAGATGTGCGGCATCGCACCCTCCCGGGTCCTCGGATCGTTGAACTTCGGCTCGGGTGGTTGGGAGAGCGCGTCGGTGCGCGTGCTGCCCACCGGCAAGGTCGAGGTCGTGACGGGCATCAGTCCGCACGGCCAGGGACACGAGACCGGGTTCAGCCAGATCGTGGCCGATCGGCTCGGCATTCCCTTCGAGGACATCGAGATCATCCACGGTGACACGCAGTCCTCCCCGAAGGGTCTCGACACCTACGGCTCCCGGTCGCTGTCCGTCGGCGGGATCGCCGTCGTGGGGGCCGTCGACCGGGTCATCGAGAAGGCCCGGAGGGTTGCGGCGCACATGATGGAGGCCAGCGAGGACGACCTGGACTTCGAGGCCGGGGCGTTCACCGTGAAGGGCGCACCGGGATCGTCGGTCGCCTTCGCCGACATCGCGATGGCCGTCTTCACCGGCCACGACCTGCCGGACGGTATGGAGCCGACCCTCAACTCCGAGGCGACGTTCGATCCGGTCAACTTCTCGTTCCCGCACGGCACCCATCTGTGCGCGGTCGAGGTCGACACCGAGACCGGCCACGTCGGCATACGCACATATGCCTGCGTGGACGATGTGGGCACGCCGATCAACCCGTTGCTGATCGATGGCCAGGTGCACGGCGGGCTCGCACAGGGCATCGCCCAGGCGTTGTTCGAGGAGGCGGTCTACGACGACGACGGCAACCTCGTGACCGGCACGTTCGTCGACTACACGTTGCCGTCGGCGGCCGACCTGCCCTCGTTCCGCACCGACCGCACGGTCACCCCGTCGACGGACAATCCACTCGGGGTCAAGGGAGTCGGCGAGGCCGGGACGATCGCGTCGACACCGGCGGTGGTCAACGCGATCGTCGACGCGCTGCGCCCCATGGGCATCACGGACGTCGAGATGCCCTGCACGCCAGAACGGGTATGGCGAGCGATCGAGTCGTCCCATGGTCGGGGCGCCGGCACGGAAGGAGACGCGTGATGATCCCGTCCCAGTTCGACTACGTCGCACCGGAGTCGGTGGAGGACGCCGTCGCGGCACTGGCCGAGGCCGGTGACGATGCCAAGATCCTGTCCGGAGGGCAGAGCCTGCTGCCGGTGTTGCGGTTGCGGATGAACTCGCCGGAGAAGATCGTCGACGTCGGCCGTATCGCGGCCCTGAAGGAGATCACCGAGGACGGCGACCATGTGGTCGTCGGCGCGACCGCGACCCACGACGACACGATGCGCCACCCGCTGGTGGCCGAGCACGCGCTGCTACTTCGCGAGACCCTGTCGTCGGTCGCCGACCCGCAGGTGCGTCACCGCGGCACGGTCGGAGGCGCGCTCGTCCACGCCGACCCGGCCGGCGACGTGGGTGCGGCAGTCCTCGCGCTCGACGCCGAGTTGGTGATCGCTGGGCCGAACGGCACCCGCACGGTGCCGGCGGAGGACTTCTTCGTCGACATCTTCCAGACCGCCGTCGGGGACGATGAGGTGCTGACGCAGATCCGGATCCCGAAGCACACCGGGTGGGGAGCGCACTACGAGAAGTTCGTGCGCACCGCGCAGCAGTGGTCCATCGTGGCGGTCGCCGCGACGACCCGGGTCGAGGGCGGGTCGATCGCCGAGGCCAGGGTGGCGCTGACCAACATGGGGTCGACACCGCTGCGGGCCGCCGGGGTGGAGCAGGCGCTGGTGGGTCGGAGCCCGTCCGAGGAGTCCGTCCGTGCGGCCGCGGCAGAGGCCGCCGAGGGCACGACGCCGCCGAGTGACCTCAACGGCGGCGCCGACTACCGCAAGCACCTGGCCACGGTGCTGACCCGACGCGCGGTGCTCGCCGCGACAGGAGGCTGATCGGATGCAACTCGAACACGAGTTCACCGTCCCCGCGCCGATCGAGACGGCGTGGGAGACCATGATGGATCTGCAGGGCGTGGCGGAGTGCTTCCCCGGCGCCACCGTCACCTCCGCCGAGGGCGACTCGTTCGAGGGGACGGTGAAGGTCAAACTCGGGCCGATCGCCTTGGTCTACAAGGGCAGTGGCACCTTCGTCGAGCGTGACGACGGCGCACACCGCGCCGTGATCGAGGCGAAGGGACGGGACAAGCGCGGCAACGGCACGGCCGGCGCCACCGCGACGATCAGCATGGAGCCCGAGGGCGACTCCGCGACGCACGCGAAGGTCGTCACCGATCTGAACGTCACCGGCAAGCCGGCTCAGTTCGGACGCGGCGTCATGCAGGACGTGTCGGACAAGTTGCTCGGCCAGTTCGTCGACTGTCTGGAGAAGCGGCTGGGCGGGGACGGGGCGACCGAGGAGGACGCGACGGAGTCGCTCGAGGCGGCGCCGACCGGTGCGTCGATCTCCGCTCCCACCGGGGAGACGGCCGACGGACCCGCAGGATCGGCGGCGGACCCGTCGCGCGTGGCGGCACCGTCCTTCGGCGACGACACGCTCGACCTGGGCAGCGCCGTGCTTCCCACCGTGCTGCGCAGCTACGGCCCGTATGCCGTGGCCGCGGCGGTCGGGCTGGTCCTGGGGATCGTGGTGGGCCGCCGCCTCAAGTGAGCGCGGACAGCTTCTTCCACTGCTTCCACGACAGGGCCCAGTCGTAGAGTTCGGTGCGGCTGTCCGACAGTTTGGTGCGGGTGCCCGTCACCTCGACGGGGTCGCCGTAGATGGCCGTCTTGAAGTAGGCCTTGGCGTCGGGCGTCGAGAGATTGATACACCCGTGCGACACGTTGGTCTTGCCCTGGAACCGCACGGTTTCCGGATTGGCGTGGATGAACTCGCCGTTGTTGTTGATCCGGACCGCCCAATGCTCCATCAGGTCGTAGTCGAAGAGTTCCGACTTCATCCGGATGTTCTTGTACTTCTCGGTGACGATGGAGATACCCGAACGGGTGTTGCGGTTCAGCTGGGAGTCCAGCCCGTAGGAGGCCGGGTAGGTGGCGACCTTCTTGCCGGCCCGGTAGATCACGATGTGGTGCGTGCGCGCGTCCGCCTTGACGATCTGAGACCGGCCGATCGTGAAGGTCCAGTCGAGATTCTGCACGCCGGTGACTCCGCCTCCCCAGTCGAGGTCGGCGAGGGGGAGTCGGACGCGCACCTGGGTGTGGGCCGGCCAGTAGTGCTTGGTGCGGAAGTGGACCGTGGAGTTCGGGGCGTTGTCCGGCAGCCAGGCCCAGGAGCCGGTCGCCGGTTTCCATCGAGCCTTCGACCCCTCGGGGCGCATGAGGACCTTCAGATGCCGTTCGACGTAGGCCTTGTCGGTCACCTTCGCTGCGAACTTCACGACGATCGGCGCGGCGATGCCCACGGTCCGATGCGAGCCGATGTTGGCGGTGGCACGCACGGTGCGGGTCGCCGTGGTCGCCTCGACGGTGCCCTCGGCCGAGGAGCCGGCCGGGCCCTTCGCGGTCCACGACCATGTCGATCCGGACGGGATCGGGGCGCGGGAGGTCCAGGTGTCATGGGCGTCGTTCCACCGGCCGGGGACCGCCTGCCCGTCCGCGTCGTGGGCGGTCAGGGTGGTCGCGGCACCACCGTCGACGTGGAGGGTGACCGGGTGGCCGAACGGCACATGCCCGTCGGCGTCGGCCGACCCGGCGGTGACGGTCGGTGTCGGCCGAGGCGAGCTCGTGGGTGCGGCAGGGGAGTTGGGTGCGGCGTGCGAGGTGGCGGCGGCCGACGCTGGGGGAGTGCCGACTCCGTGAGTGCTACCGGACGAGCACCCGGCAGCCAGACCGACGGCCAGCACGGCCGTGGTCACGCCGACGAACCGCCGGCCTCGCAACGACGTCACGGAGCGCCCCTTTCGATCCTCGGCGGCCGGCTCTCCCACACGGCGCGCTGCAGGGCTCCAGGATAGACGTCGACCGGGCGGGACACCGGGAGGTGGCCGTCGCCTGGTCCTCACGATTTCGCAACAGTGGCCCCGACCAGCGTCGCGGCGCGCTCATAGGCCGCGGCGTTGCGCCACAGAATGTCGGACCAGTCGAAGGCGGGCACCACGCGCCGGTTGTGCTCCGTGATGTCGCGCAGGGCCCGATCGTCGGTGCACAGACCGGCGATGCGGTCGGCCATCTGTTCGTCGGTCTCGGTCAGGTGGCCGTCGACACCGTCGGCGACGAAGTCCCCCACACCCGTGCCGTGCTTGGCGACGACGGCGAGGCCCGCGGTGCGCGCCTCCAACGCCGCGATCCCGAAGGACTCGAGGTTGGCCGGGGCGACATAGATGTCGGCCGACCGGTAGATCCGGCGGATGCGGGTGTGGTCCAGTTCACCGGTGAGGTGGACCCACGGGCTCATGCGCCAGTGGTCGAGGCCCCGCTGGATCTCTTCCCGCAGCGGCCCGTCGCCGATGATGTGCGCGTGCAGCGCCCGGTCGCTCGGCACCATCGTGCGCACCTCGTGCAGCATGCGCACGAGCGCCTGTGGCCGTTTGCGCCGGGTCAGGCGCATCACGCTGACCAGGTGGATGCCGTCGTGGGGCTCCGATGGGCCGCTCGGAACCCACCGCGCGGTGTCGACGGCGTTGGGCAGAACGAGCACCTCGTGGTCCGGTCCCAGCGAGCGCCGTACCGCCTGTGCGGCCGCGTCGCTGACCGCGGCGAACTGGATGGGCAGGCTGCTCCATCGTCCTCCGCGGAAGATCGCCCGGAAGATGGGCCAGGCGCTGTCCCACATGGAGTGCACGGTGATGACGGCCGGGATGCCGGCGGTGGCCGCGGCACGCGACATGAGAAAGGCCTGTGGGGACAGCGCGGAGATGTGGGCGTGCACGACGTCGGCGTGACGCAGGGCGGAGCGCTGGACGGCGCGTCCCTCCACCACACGCGCCCCCGGGCTCGAGTCGTCGCGCGACGCCCCGCGTGTGCGCGTGAGCACCGTGACGTCCAGCCCGGACGCCGCCTGCCGTGTGGCCAGATCCCGGACCAGGATCTCGACGCCGCCGACCGTCGGCAGGTAGGTGTCGGTGACGTGCAGGACTCTCATCGGGTCCCACGGTGCCATATGCGAGGTCACGGGCTGCCCGAATGCGTGCGTGTCGGGCTCGGATCGGCCCGCCCGGCCGGGCAAGGGAGGGTGAGCCCGGCCGAGCGGGGGCTGAGGGACACCGCTGGGGTGTCGTGCCGGTCGGCGATCACGGAGGGTCGGGATCGGGAGTGCCGAGGTCGAGCCCACGCCCCGGAGCACCGTCGAGACGCACCGGGGCGTAGTCCGAAGCTTAGCCATGGAATCGATGGGTCGGGGCCGAAAGTCGCGGATCACGATGTTGTTTCGCTCGCGGATCCGCGACCGCAACAACGGGTCCGGCAGGCGGGGAGACGAGGCACGTCGCGATCAGCCGTCCATCGGAGGTGTAAATTAGTTAGTGAACGTGAACTAATGAGCGGCCGTCGCCGGTGGCGGCCCGGACGACGTGGGAGACCCAGTGGCGAGCACCTCCTCGGTGAATCTTCGTAAGCAGCAACGCGCCGACCGTGCGGCCCGGGCGACCGCGAGCCCGCGCTACAAGTGGATCGTGTTGTCCAACACCACGCTCGGTGTCCTGATGGCAACGATCAACATGTCGATCCTGCTCATCGCGCTGCCGGACATCTTCCGCGGCCTCGGCGTCGACCCCCTTCAGCCGAGCAACACCAGCCTGCTGCTGTGGCTGATCATGGGCTACATGGTGGTGACCGCCGTCCTGGTGGTCAGCTTCGGCCGGCTCGGGGACATGTACGGCCGGGTGCGGATGTACAACGCCGGGTTCGCCGTGTTCACCCTCTTCTCGATCCTGCTGTCGGTCACATGGATGCACGGCACGGCCGGAGCGCTCTGGCTGGTCTTCATGCGGATCGCCCAGGGCGTGGGCGGCGCCATGCTGATGGCCAACTCCAACGCGATCATCACCGACGCCTTCCCGGTCGACCAGCGCGGCCTGGGGCTCGGTCTCAACCAGGTCGCCGGCATCGGTGGGTCGTTCATCGGCCTGATCATCGGCGGCGTGCTCGCGCCGGTCGAGTGGCATCTGGTCTTCCTCGTGTCCGTGCCGATCGGGCTCTTCGGGACGGTATGGGCCTACCTGAAGCTGCACGACACCGGGGTCCGACGCCACGCCGAGATGGACTGGTGGGGCAACGTGACGTTCGCGATCGGCCTGATCGCGGTGCTCGTCGGCATCACCTACGGCATCCAGCCCTACGGCGGACACACGATGGGATGGACGAACCCGTGGGTCGTGTCCGCACTCGTGGGGGGAGCGATCGTCCTGGCGATCTTCTGCGTCATCGAGACCAAGGTCGAGTCGCCCATGTTCCACCTCGGGCTCTTCAAGATCCGGGCCTTCACCGCCGGCAACTTCGCCAGCCTGCTCGGCGCGCTGGGTCGTGGGGGCCTGATGTTCATCCTCATCATCTGGCTCCAGGGGATCTGGCTTCCGCAGCGCGGCTACAGCTTCGAGTCGACACCGCTGTGGGCAGGCATCTACATGCTCCCGCTCACCGTCGGGTTCCTGGTCGCCGGTCCGGTGTCGGGATGGTTGTCCGATCGGTTCGGTGCCCGGACGTTCGCGACCGGGGGAATGCTCGTCGCCGCCGCCAGCTTCGTGTGGCTGTTGCTGCTGCCGGTCGACTTCAGTTATCCGTTGTTCGCCCTCGCCCTGCTGGTCAACGGCCTGGGGATGGGCCTGTTCGCCGCGCCCAACCGGGCCGGAATCATGAACAGCCTCCCGCCCCACCAGCGAGGCGTCGGCGCAGGAATGAGCACGACCTTCCAGAATGCGGCGATGGTGCTGTCCATCGGGATCTTCTTCTCCTTGATGATCACCGGCCTGGCGAGCTCCCTACCGCACACGCTCACCACCGGCCTGACCGCGCAGGGTGTGCCCGCCGCCGATGCGCACCGGATCGCCGCGCTACCCCCGGTCGGTGTGCTCTTCGCCTCCCTCCTGGGTTACAACCCGGTCCAGACGCTGCTCGGATCCGACGTGTTGCACCAGTTGCCGGCATCCAACGCCCATTACCTGACGGGGCACTCGTTCTTCCCCTCGTTGATCTCCGGCCCGTTCGCCGACGGCCTGGGTGTGGCGTTCGCGTTCGCGATCGCGGCGTGCGTCATCGCGGCGATCGCCTCGGCACTGCGCGGCGGCAAGTACGTCCACGTCGAGGAGGCCGACGAGGCCATGGCGGATGAGGCCGACACGGACGACGGGAGCAGGGACACCGTCGACGGGCTCATTCCCGGGGACGTCCAAGATCGCGCCGGCCTACGTGCCACAGACCGGCGGGAGGGAGCCCACCGTGCCGACACGCCACGGTGACGAGACGGCTGCCGGGCTGCGAGCGGCGGTCAATCGGCTGGCCTACCACCTGCGCACGCCCGCGACCGATCGCGGCCTGACCCCGAGCCGGCTGAGCGTGCTGCTGTTGTTGAATCGGTATGGCGAGCAGCGCCCCGGCGAGATCGCCACGGCGGTCGGCATCCGGCCGGCCAGCATGACGCGCCTGACCGAGGCCCTCGAGGACGAGGGCTGGGTGGCGCGCACCCCCGACCCGGACGACCGGCGCGCATGTCGGCTGACCCTGACCGACCATGGTGTGCAGGTGCTGCAGGACTGGCGCCGTGAGGGCATCACCTGGCTGTCCGACGAGATCTCGACGCTCGACGAGGCCGAATACGCCGCACTGGCAGGGGCATTGCCCGTGCTGGAGAAGCTCGCGGACCGACGCCTCGAGCGAGCCGCGGCCCTCGTGCGCGGCGGCGAGGCCGAATGATGCCGATCGGATGCGATCGGTAGCGTCGAGGTATGGCCAAGACCTGGGACGCGATCGTCGTCGGAGCGGGAGTCATCGGTGCCACCACGGCATACCAGTTGGCGCAGCACGGATCCGACGTCCTGGTGCTGGAGTCCGGACGCGACGTCGGGGCCGGCTGCTCCTATGCGAATGCGGGGGTCATCGCCCCCGACCATGTGGGGCCGCTCGCGACGCCGGCCCTCGTGGCCGAAGGGGCCCGGCAGCTGTTCTCCAGGCCACCGGCCGTGCGGGTGACGCCGCGGCCGACGCTGCTGCCGTGGCTGGCCGGCGTGATCGCGTCGGCTCGGGCCGCCCGATCCGGACCGGCGACGCAGGTCCTGCGCTCCCTGGCACACCGCAGCGCCGCGTTGCACGCCGACTACGCGAGCCGGGGCCTGAGCAGCACCTACCGGAAGACCGGTGCGCTGGAGGTCTATCTGGAGCGGACCGGCCACGGTGACCTGGACCCGCACGCGGCGCGGGCCCTGGTGCCGTCACTCGGCCCGGTCACGGGGGCCCACCGATCTCCGGACGAAGCCGTCGTCGAGAGCCGGGCCTACGTGCGCTCCATGCTCGAGGCCGCGGCCGAGGCCGGTGCGGACATCCGATTCGGCTGCGATGTGGAGAGGCTGACCCTCTCTGACGGTGCGGTCACGGGGGTCGTGGGTGGTCACCGCGCCCGGCACGCGCACCAGGTGGTGCTCGCCACGGGACTGGCCACGCCGCGGCTGGCACGACAGGCGGGCCTGCGGCTGCCGATGCGCGGCGGTCGCGGATACGTGGTCGACGTGCGCGCCGACGGCGCGCCCGACCTGCCGGTGCGGCTCAAGGAACGCCGAATGGTGATCACGCCGTTCCGGGACCGGCTGCGTGTCTGCGGGCTGATGCAGTTCGGTGCGGAGCGCGCGCCGCTGCGGCGTGCGCGGGTCGGCGCGATGCTCGAGATGCTCGGTCGGGCGCTGCCCGGCGTGCGCGTCGACAAAGTGATCGACACGTGGGTGGGGGAGCGGCCCTGCACGCGGGACGGGATGCCGGTGATCGGGCGTAGTGCCCGGGTGCCGGGCCTGACCCTGGCAGCCGGTCACGGGATGTGGGGTCTGATCCTGTCCCCGGTGACGGCCGAGATCGTCACGGCGCAACTGCTGGACGGCGCGAACCCGGACACGGAGTTGCTGTCGCCGGACCGGTTCGGGTCACCTGCCCGCTGACCGCTCGCCTGCGCGATCGACGTCGGCCCGCCGGGCCAGCGTCGCGGCGGCGCGATGCACGGCGCCCATCGGGACGGTTGGCACGATCCCCTCCAGGAAGCCGTAGCGTCGGCGGACGGCCAGCTCGTAGGACGAGCGCGAGTCGCCGTCGCGCACCTCGTGCCACCACCGCGCGATGTCGCCCCATCCGGGAGCTGCGAGCGAGCCGCCGAACTGTTGCACCGCGAGGGAGGAGCACAGCGTGGCGAAGGCGATCTTGTCGGTCAGCGGCCAGTCGGCCAGCGTGCCCAGCACGAGGGCCGCGGCGAACACGTCCCCGGTGCCGGTGGCATCCAGCGCGGGCACGCGCAGTGCCGGGATGTTGACTTCTTCGCCCGTCGCGCTGTCGATGGCCAGTGCCCCGCGCGGGCCGTCGGTCACCACCGCGAGCGGCACCCTGTCGGCGATGGCATACAGCGCGTCGTGGGGCGTCTCCGTGCGGGTGTAGGCCATCGCCTCCATGGCGTTGGGGGTGAACGCATAACAGTGGTCGAGCAATTCGAGGGTCGCCGAGGTCCACCGCCCGGATGGGTCCCAGCCGAGGTCGGCGAAGACGAGCGCGCCGTCGGTGTGCGCGCGGCGGAGCCACTCGCGGCCGGCCGGCCGGAGCACCTCGGTGCTTCCCAGGTCGGCGATGAGCGCGCCGGCCGCCGGCGGTGCCAGCACCGGGTCCTCGTCGTAGCCATCCGGGAGGTGAGCGTGGGTGATCATCGACCGGTCGCCGTCGAGGGCGTATGACACCGTCACCGGGGAATGCCAACCGTCGTATCGACGCGAACGGCGCAGATCGACCGACTCCTGTTCGGCGAGCGTCTCCCAGCAGAAGTCGGCATAGCTGTCCGTCGCGAAGGCCGCGGCCAGGGTGGTGCGTAGGCCGAGCCGACTGGTCGCCACGGCCAGGTTGGCGATGCCGCCGGGGCACGATCCCATCCCTGCGGCGGAGACCTCGGTGCCGCCCGCGGGAGCGGCGTCCAGGCCGGTGAAGACGATGTCGAGGAACACCGTGCCCCACAGAGCGACGTCGAACTCGGGCGAGTCGGGCCGTCGGATCCCTGCGAGCGGGTCATAACTCGCGTCTGCCATCTGTCCACCTCCCAGGGCCGACCTCGACGCCGGCCACCTGCCAGACTGACTCGAGGACGACGTGTCTCTCATGATGACAGCGAAGGGCGGCGCGCGGATGCAAGTGACCCTGCTCGGCGGCGGCGGGTTCCGCGCGCCTCTGGTCCATCGGGCGCTCTCGTCCGCTGGGGCGCGGGGACTGATCGACCGGTTCGTGCTCCACGACGTCGAACCGCGCCGACTGAAGGTCATCGCCTCGGTGCTGGAGCAGATGGATGCCGAGCGACCGGGACCGGCGGTGGAGACGACGACCGACCTGGACCGGGCCCTCGCGGGCGCGGACTTCGTGTTCTCGGCGATCCGTGTCGGGGGAGCCGAAGGCCGCGTGGCCGACGAGCGAGAAGCGCTCTCGCGAGGGCTGCTGGGGCAGGAAACCATGGGAGCAGGCGGCATCGCGTTCGGGTTGCGGACCGTCCCGGAGGCCGTGCGGATCGCCGAGCGGGTGAAGGCCGCCGCCCCGAGCGCGTGGGTCGTCAACTTCACCAACCCCGCCGGAATGATCACCGGTGCCATGCAGCGGGTGCTGGGCGGACGGGTCATCGGAATCTGCGATTCACCGGCCGGACTGGTGCGGCGTGCGACCAGGGCGCTCGGGATCGCCGCGCAGGAGCGGGTGACACCGGCCTACGCGGGCCTGAATCACCTCGGCTGGCTCACCGGGCTGTCCGTCGATGGGACCGACCGCCTGCCCGAACTGCTGGCCGACCCCGACCGGCTCGAGTCGATGGAGGAGGGGCACCTGTTCGGGGCGAGGTGGCTGCAGAGCCTGGGCATGATCCCCAACGAATACCTCTACTACGTCTACAGCGAGCGCGAGGCGATCGCCTCCATCCGTGCCGGCGTCCCGCGCGGCGCGTTCCTGCAGAAGCAGCAGGCGTTGTTCTACGAGCGCACGGCACGGGAGCCCTCGCATGCGCTGCAGTGGTGGCGCGCGGCCCGTGACGAACGAGACCGGACGTATCTGGCAGAGAGCCGCACCGACGGCGGCACGCGGGACGAGACGGACGTGGCCGAAGGAGGCTACGAAGGGATCGCCGTCGCGGTCATGGCGGCCCTGTCCGGCCGCGAACCCGCCGACCTGATCGTCGACGTCGCCGGCCGGGGCGCACTTCCGCGGTTGCCGGAGGACGCCGTGGTCGAGGTGCGCTGCCGGGTGGACGAGCACGGCGCGCGGCCCTACCCGGTCGCTCCGCTGCCCGGGCACGCCGGCGGCCTGGTGCAACAGGTGGCCGAGGTCGAACGGCTGACGATCCGGGCCGCACTCGAGCGGTCCCGGGCCGTGGCGGAGCAGGCGATAGCGCTGCATCCCCTCGTGGACTCCGTCGCGGTGGCCCGGGATCTGCTGAGCGCCTACGGGCGGGTGCACCCGGCCCTGGCCTATCTGCGCTGAACGGGCGCCGTCCGCGTCAGTCGTCCTCGTCGTCGAGAGCGATGACGTGCATCACGGCGTTGATCAGCGCCAGGTGAGTGAACGCCTGGGGAAAGTTGCCCAGGTGGCGCCCCGAATGGCTGTCGATCTCCTCGGCATACAACTCCAGCGGGCCGGCCAGGGAGAGCAGCTTGGCGCAGAGGGCCCGGGCGCGGTCGCGCTCGCCGATCTCGCAGAGTGCAGAGACCAGCCAGAACGAACAGATCGTGAAGGACCCCTCGGCTCCGGCGAACCCGTCGTCGGTCTCGTCGGTGCGGTAGCGCAGGACGAGACCGTCCTCGGTCAGCTCGTCGGCGATGGCGAGGACGGTCGCGCGGATGCGCGGGTCGTCCGGGGGCAGGAATCGCAGCAAGGGGGCGAGCAGCAGGGAGGCATCCAACGCCGAGGTCCCGTAGTGCTGCGTGAGGACGCCGTCCTCCCGCACTCCGTGGGTGAGGATGTCCTCCTTGATCTCGTCCGCCGCCTGCGCCCACTGCGCCGACTCGGCGTCCTGCCCGATCATGCCCGCGAGTTTCGCGCCGCGGTCGGCCGCGACCCAGCACATGATCTTCGAGGACGTGAAATGTTGTGCCTCGCCGCGCACCTCCCAGATCCCGGCATCCGGTTCGCGCCAGTGCTTCAGGGCGGCGCCCACCTGCTTGCCGAGGATCGGCCAGATCCGGCCGTCCACATGATCGGCCGCCTTGGCATGCAGATACACCGAGTCCAGCAGGGCGCCCCAGACGTCGTGCTGCGTCTGGCCGTAGGCCGCGTTGCCGATGCGCACCGGCCGGGAGTCGGCATACCCCTCGAGATGGTCGAGGGTCGACTCGACCAGTTCCTTGCGCCCGTCGATGCCGTACATGATCTGCAGGTCACCGTCCGCCGCCTCGGCGACGTCGGCGATGAACGAGAAGAAGTCGACCGCCTCCCAGTCGAACCCGAGCGAATACAGACCCCACAGGGCGAACGTCGCGTCGCGAATCCAGGCGAACCGGTAGTCGTAGTTGCGTTCACCTCCGACGGTCTCGGGCAGCGAGGTGGTCGAGGCGGCCGCGATGGCCCCCGTCGGGGCGTAGGTGAGCCCCTTGAGCGTGAGCGCGCTGCGCTGCAGGTGACTGCTCCAGGGGTGGTCGGGGAAGCTTCCGCGGGCGAGCCAGTGCTGCCAGTGGTGCGCGGTCCAGACCAGGCGGCGGTAGGCGTCGTCGTAGGTGTCCGGCGGGTCGTTCGTGTCACCCCAGGAGAGGGCGACGAACCGCAGGTCGCCCTCCTTGAGCAGCGTGCGTGCTGCCGCGCGACCGCCCTCGAATCCCAGCCGCAGGTCGGTGGTGAGCCGCAGCGTCACGTCGCTGCCGTCCGCGGTGGCCAGGCCCTGGTGATAGACCCGGTCGGTGTAGTCCCAGGTGACGGCCGCCCGCCCGTAGTCCAGGACCGGTTCGCACTCGAGCACGGTCTGCACCTCGCCCGAGACGCACCGGATCGTGCGCAACAGGATGTGTTCGGCGTCGTAGTCGGTGGGGATCCGCCGCAGCGTCTGGTCCAACTCGTGCTCGTGCCGCCACGGCCCGATCACGAGCAGGTCGCGGACGATGATCCACCCGGTCGGGGTGCCCCAACTCGTCTCGAGCACCATCGTGCCGGGCAGGTAGCGGCGGGCCACCGGCACCGTGACGTCGGATGGTGCCAGCGAGAATCGGCCCGCGTGCCGCCCGAGCAACTCGCCGAACACGCTGGGTCCGTCCATGCGCGGCAGACACATCCAGTCCACGGAGCCGCCGGGCGAGACCAACGCGGTGACCTCTCCGTCGGAGAGGAAGCCGTAGTCCCCGATGGGAACGGCCCGGGTGGTTCCGGGGCGGGCGCTGCCGCCGTCGGGGTCGGTCGTCACACTCATCGCCTCAGCGTGCCAGCAGCGCGCGGTCCGCGACAAGGGACCACGGGACGCGCGCCATGCACCACATAGTGCACGTCGACGCTCTACTTCTCACATGAATCCAGAAATGTGAACCAAATTTCTCCCAAGTTATGGTCAAGACTTGGTAAAGAGTCGTACGGTGGGGCCATCGCCTACGCCACCTCATCCAGGGCGTCGGGACGGGATTCTTGGGCCACCAAGGGAGGACATCATGACGTGGTCATCGATGCGGGGAAGGCCGCGCGATCTGCCGGTCGACAGAACACCGCTGCGGGGTGCGCGGATCGACACCAGGGCGCGGATCGCCTGGCTGCTGAGAGTCAGCCGCATGGCGTCGCCGCACGGCGGCACCGGGGCCGAGTTCAGCCGCAAACTCAAGGACGCCGGCGTGCCCGTGGGGGCATCGGCGCTCAGCCGGCGCGAACACGGGCAGGAGGACATCACCGGCGCGATGATCAGCGCCTACGAGGAGGTCCTGTGTCTGCCCGAGGGGCACCTGCGCGGCGTGTGCGAGTCGCTGCGGCGCACGTGGGGGGTGCGGGTCGGGGAGCGCTCGGCCGCACTGACCCGTGCCCAGGTGGCCGCGACGCTGCGGCATATCGATGCGCGGATCGAGAACGGCGAGGCGACCGGTGCGGACTGGCTCGACCTCTCCCGTGTCCTCGTCGAACCGGGTGGCGCCGTGCTCCCGCCGTCGGTGTTGGGGGCCTGGGCCCGCACGCTGCTCCGCGAGATGCTGCGCTCCGTCGGGGGCGCCTATGTCGCCCGCGTCGAAGCGCTGGCCGGCCTCATGTCGGACCCGGTGACGCGCCGCGGCGTCGCGGACGCCGTCCTCGACCTGATCGAGCAGCCGGGAGCCGGCTGCCTCATCGACGCCGTGGCGGTGCTCGGGGACACCAACGCCGACGACGTCGTGCAGCAGCTGATCGACATCTTCACCGAGGCCTCCGGGGCCGCAAGGGTCGGTGCCGCCCGCGCCCTGCTGCAGCAGATCGTGGTCGGCGCGTTGACGCTGGAGCAGATTCGCGCCGTCGAGGAGGCGATCGTCACCGTCGTCGAGGCCGGCCCGGACGACGGGGGAGATGCCGCCTTCATGCTCGCGCAGCGCATTTCCCTGCAGATGACCCAGCTCGTGGTCGCGCGTCTCGGGCGCCACCCCGGCGACCGGGCACCCGGAGCGCACATTCAGGCGCCCGCCCAACTGGGTCGGTATCTGTCGGCCGCCGGCCACTGGTCCGGACTGCACGGGGACCAGATGCTCGAACGGTTGCTGCGCGAGGCCCTCACCGAGGACTTCCTCGAGCGTCAGCACCAGTCGTCCATGATGCTGATGGTCAGCCCGTTCCGCCGTGTCCTCGCCGACACCGCGCTGGACATCCTCGAGCACGAGCAGGACTGCGCCGCCCGGGACGGAGCCGCATCCCTGCTGAGCTACCTCGTGGTGCCCGACCACCGCAAGCGGTTGCTCGGGCTGTTGCGGCGCCCCGACGCCGGACTGCAACGCACGGCCCTCCACGCGCTGGCCCACACCGGTGGCGTGCCGGTCGACCTGGACCTGGGGCCCTATCTGCGCAACGACGCACTCGCGCGTGACGCCCTCTACGCCGCGGGGATGTCCTCTCACCCGGTCCTCGTCGCGGTGGCGGGCAGCGAAGACGATGCCTCCTTGCGCGATGCCGCCCGGTGGTGGCTCGAGCTCGGCCCGGTGATCCGGGAGGGCGAGTGCGTGAGCGACCACGCACGGGTCGCCGTGCGAGGGACGGCGGCTCTCGCGGTCAAGCCGCCACGGCCGCGCATCACGCTGGCGCGCACTGCGCAGCGCGTGCGCTGACACCGGCCGCGGTGTCCGAGACGAAGGAGCCGCGTCGCGCGTGAGGGCACGTGACGCGCATACTGGTGTTATGACCGGTGTTGTGACGATCTGGACGGGCCGCGTCCTCGCGGCGGCGTCGTCACGCTGATGGGGCGAGTGACCGATCGGCGTATGACGACGCGGATCGACCTGGAATCCGGAGCGATCCGGCGCACCGACACGGTTGCCGTCGAGGAGCCGCTCGAGATCAGACTGGGCGGCGAGGCCTGGACGGTCACCATGCGCACACCCGGCCACGACGTCGAACTCGCGCACGGGATGCTGCGCAGCGAGGGCGTCATCGACACCGCGGAGGATGTGACCACGGCACGATTCTGCGCGGATGTCGACCACTTGAACGTGCTGGACCTGTCGATCGCCGACGGGGTCGAGGTCGACGGCGTCGTCGGGCGGCGCCATCTGCCCATGTACGGCGGCTGCGGATTGTGCGGCAAGACGTCGATCGAGGCGATCCGAGCGGTCCGCCCGGATCGCCGCGTGCCCGAGACGGCCGGTGCCGTCCCGGCCGGCTTGCTGGGCGATCTGCCGCGCCGACTGCGCCGGCACCAGCAGATCTTCGATCGCACCGGTGGCGTCCACGCGGCGGGCCTGTTCACTTCGGCCGGCGACCCTCTCGTGGTCCGCGAGGACGTGGGCCGACACAACGCCGTCGACAAGGTGCTCGGGTGGGCCCTGATGCAGGGGCGGCCGTGCCAGGACCTGGTGTTGACCGTCTCGTCGCGCGCCTCGTTCGAGATCGTGCAGAAGGCGGCCATGGCACAGGTCCCCATCCTGGTCTGTGTGTCCGCCCCCTCCAGCTTGGCGATCGACGCCGCGGCCGAGCTCGGCGTCACCCTCGTGGCGTTCGCCCGAGGCAGGACCTTGGTGGTCTGCAGCCACCCGGAACGTGTGGACGAGGCCGCATAGACGGCATACCTGCCCGGTTCGCCTCCGGATCACCGCGAGGCGCCGCCGTAGAACGCCATGGGATTGACTAGCATTCAGGCGTGGTGGACGACGTGGCGCTGAGCACCCGAGTCTGGACGGTGCCCAACATCTTGTCCATGCTGCGCCTGCTGGCGGTGCCGGCATTCGTCGCGCTGCTGCTCCTGGGATACGACTGGTGGGCCCTGCTGATCCTGGTGCTCTCCGGGGTCACCGACTACCTCGACGGCAAGATCGCCCGGCACTACGGGCTGGTCACCCGCCTCGGTCAGTTGCTCGATCCGGCGGCCGACCGGCTCTACATCCTCTCGACGCTGCTCGGGCTCGCCTGGCGCGGCATCATCCCGTGGTGGCTCGTGATCGCCCTGGTCGCCCGCGAGATGGCGATCGCGGCCCTCGGCCCGCTGCTGCGGCGCCACCGGCTGCCGATCCCGCCGGTCCACTTCATCGGCAAGCTCGCGACGTTCTGCCTCATCTGCGCCTTCCCCTTGATCCTGCTGGGCGTCCAGGAGGGCCCGGTCGGTGCCGCGCTACCCCTCGGATGGGCGTTCGCCTGGTGGGGCCTGGCGCTCTACTGGGTGGCCGGAGCGATGTATGCATGGCAGGTGCGCGGCATGGTCGTCGCGCGCAAGGCGGCGTGCCCGTGAGCGCGCCGACGCGAGGCCGAGACCCCGGCGCGTCGATGTCGCTGATCACCGAGTTGATGTCCCACCCGTTGGACCCGGCCTACGAGGCTGCTGCGTCGACGCGCGAGCGCCGCGGGCTCCCTCGCGCCACGAGCCTGCGGTCGCCCTTCCTCACGGTCGTGTGCCTGCTGGTCGGATTCGGCCTCGCCGCCTCGGCGCTCGCCCTGCGCGTGCCGTTGGGTGTCGCGGAGCAACGCCACGATCAGCTCGTGGGAAGCATCCAGTCGCGCCAGCAGAAGATCGACAAGGACACCCGCCGGATCAACACGCTCCAACAGGAGATCACGCGCTATCAGAAGAAGGCATTGGGGCGCGCTCATCGCGGTTCGCTGTCCGACCAGCTGACCAGGCTCGGGGTCGCGACCGGGACCGTGCCGGCGAGCGGTCCGGGCCTCCAACTGGTCGTCGACGACGCCGACGACCAGGACGACAGCGCGGACGGCAACCCGCGGACGGGGCAGACCGGCGGAGGGCGCGTCACATCCTCCGACATGCAGATCATCGTCAACGGCCTCTGGCAGGCCGGCGCCGAAGCCATGGCGATCAACGGCCAACGTCTGACGGCCGAGACGGCGATCCGTTTCGCCGGTCAGGCCATCCTCGTCAACTTCCGACCGCTGGAGCCCCCCTACACGATCACCGCGGTCGGCCCGGGTGACACCATGAAGCGGAAGTTCCGGCAGAACGTCGGCGGGGTCTATCTCGACGGGCTCGTCGACAGTTATGGCATCACCGAGCACATGTCCACCCACTCGCAGGTTCGGGTGCCCGCGGGACCCGCGCCCTCCCTGATCTACGCGAAGGTCCCGAAGGAGACGAAGTGATCCCAGCTCTCGGCCTCGTCGCGGGCCTGGTCATCGGCCTGCTCCTGCATCCGGACGTCCCGCTGTGGCTGCAGCCCTACCTGCCGATCGCCGTGGTGGCCGCCCTCGACGCCGTCTTCGGTGCGGTGCGGGCCGTCCTGGACGGGATCTTCAACGACCGCGTCTTCGTGGTGTCCTTCCTGTCCAACGTCGTGGTCGCCGCCCTGATCGTGTTCGTCGGAGACCAACTGGGCGTCGGCTCACAGTTGTCCACCGGCGTCGTGGTCGTGCTCGGCCTGCGAATCTTCAGCAATATGGCCGCCATTCGTCGACATCTCTTCCACGCATGACGGACTCCACGACGAAACCCGACCCCGACGGGCCCGACGAGTCGGCGCCCGAGCGGTCCGGCTGGTCACGCCTCGTGCGTATGGGGCGGCCGCGAGCCACCCGCGCCAACGTGCTCGCCGGGGTCCTCGCGGTCCTCCTCGGCTTCGCAATGGTCACGCAGGTGCACGAGCACAAGGAGTCCGGGCTGGAGGATCTGAGTCAAGGCGACCTGATCGCGTTGCTCGACGGGGTCAACCAGCAGTCGTTGCACCTCGACCAGGAGGCCGCCAAGCTGCAGCGGACGCGCAACTCGCTGAAGAGCTCCAGCGGGGACAAGGAAGCCATCTCCGCGGCCAAGCAGCGCAAGCAGATGCTCGGCATCCTCGCGGGCACGCTGCCGGCCACCGGCCCGGGGATCGCGATCACGATCAAGGACCCGGACGCGGTCGTCCAACCGGCCAACGTCCTGAACGCCGTCGAGGAGTTGCGCGATGCCGGAGCGGAGGCGATCCAGGTCGGCAACGTGCGCGTGGTCGCCGAGACCTGGTTCGGGGCGACCAAGGACCATCGGCTGCTCGTCGACGGCACGGTCGTGAAACCGCCCTACGTGATCCTCGCGATCGGCGATCCGCACACCATGGCGACGGCCATGTCCATCCCGGGAGGTGTCGTCGACACGCTCGAACAGGTGGGCGCCTCACCGGGAGTGACGTCGCTGGATACAGTTAACATCGATGCGTTGCGGGGCGCGAAGAAGCCTCGTTACGCTCGGTCCAGCAGCCCGACACCCTGAGGCCGGGTGACATGCACCACTTCGCGTCATCGATGAAGGAGATCCATGAGTGACCTCGAGTACCCCGCGGACCTGCGCTACACCGACGATCACGAGTGGATCCGTGACCAGGGGGACGGCGTCGTGCGCATCGGCATCACGGCCTTCGCTCAGGATGCTCTCGGTGACGTGGTCTATGTGAGCCTTCCCGCGGCCGGTGACACCCTCTCGGCCGGTGACTCGTGCGGCGAGGTCGAGTCGACCAAGTCCGTCAGCGATCTCTACGCCCCGTTGGCCGGCGAGGTGACCGCCGTCAACGAGCAACTCGATGCCACGCCGGAACTGGTCAACTCCGACTGCTATGGCGACGGCTGGATGTACGAACTGCGCTTGGCCGACCCGTCGGCGCTCGAGGGCCTGATGGACGTCGCAGCGTATACCGCGTCTTTGAACTGATCTCTTCCCGAGGCGAAAATCGCCGCGATCCCTTAGTGTGGTGGTAATGACTGATCACGGGCAGCCCACCGACCGGCCGGACTCCGCCGTCGACGATGCGACCGCGCGGATCCCCGCCGCGCAGGCGCCGGAGCCGGCGGATCCGCAGATGTCGACCGCCGAACTCAGACTGTCCAGCGCCGACCAGGCGACCGTCGACGCCCTGCGCCCCGGCACGGCGCTGCTGATCGCCCTGCGCGGTCCCAACAGCGGCGCTCGGTTCCTCCTGGACGACGACGAGGTCAGCAGCGGCCGTCACCCCGACAGCGACATCTTCCTGGACGACGTGACCGTCTCTCGTCGGCATGCCGTGTTCCGCCGCACCCCACACGGATTCGACGTGCAGGACATCGGATCGCTGAACGGCACCTACGTCAACGGCACGCTCACCGACTCCGCCTCGCTGCGCACCGGCGACGAGGTGATGGTGGGGAAGTTCCGACTCGTCTACTACGGCGCCTCCGGCACGTCGTGAGCGCGCCGGAGCGCAGCCTGACCATCGGCGCGGTCCTGACGCAGTTGCAAGGGGACTTCCCCGATCTGACCATTTCCAAGTTGCGGTATCTCGACACGCATGGGCTGGTCTCGCCGGCCCGGACGGCCTCCGGATATCGCCGTTACGTCGCGCGCGACGTCGAGCGTCTCCGGTTCGTCCTCGCCTGTCAGCGTGACCGCTTCTGGCCGCTGAAGGTGATCCGCGAGGCGCTCGACGCCTACGACCGTGGCCTGCAGCCGGCGCAGGTGGCGGCGTCGCAGCCACAGGCCCCGCCGCCGGAGGACGACATCGACCTGCCCAGTCGCGAGGATCTCGCCGATGGCGGCCCGGCGTTGCAACTGACGGCCGACGAGTTGGCGCGCGCGGCGGGCCTGGACCGGCGCACGGTCGCCGACCTGGAATCGTTCGGTCTGATCCGTCCTGAGATCGACGGGCACTACGGCCGGGGTGCACTGCGTGTCACCCGGGCGGCGGCGACCCTGATGGATCGGGGTCTGCAGGCCCGCCATCTGCGGCCGTTCCATCTGGCCGCGCAGCGAGAGGTCGGCCTCGCCGACCAGCTCACCGCGGCATCGGACGAGTCCGAGCGCACCGACGTCATCCGGCAGTGTCTCGCGCTTCATCTCGCTTTGGTTCGCGACATGTCCTCGGCGGGGTAGCGTAGAGGTGTGAAGGAAGTCGAGGTGATGGGCGTCCGTGTCGAGATGCCCACCAACAAGCCCATCGTGCTGCTGCGTGAGCGCGAGGGAGACCAGTATGTGCCGATCTGGATCGGGGCGCCCGAGGCAACGGCCATCGCCTACGCCCAGCAGGAGGTCGCACCCCCGCGGCCACTCACCCACGATCTGATCGTCAACCTGTTGGAAGATCTGCAGCATCGGCTGCAGTCCGTGGTGATCACGCGTATGGAGGACAACATCTTCTATGCGGAACTCGTCGTCGACGACGACGTGCGGATCGGGTCACGGTCCTCGGACGCGATCGCGATCGCCCTGCGGGCGCACGTGCCGATCTATGTGGCGGATCAGGTGCTCGAGGCGGCCGGCGTCGAGGTGCCCGTCGAGGAGGAGGACGAGGTCGAGCGCTTCCGGGAGTTCCTCGACCACGTCTCGGCCGACGACTTCGATCTCGGTGGCGACGATCCCGGCGAGCCCGGCGAATCGGGTCGGGAGTGAGCGGATCGGCGCGGCACTCCGGGCGCGTCGCCCTCTTCCCTCGACCTCGACGTGAGGTTGAAGGTTGCGACACGCCGACGCGGACGGACCGCCGGTCGTTGACGGCGAGGTGCGGTGCGCATACCTTTCAAGAAGTACATATTCGGTGTGCGTCGATCGTGTCGTGCAGGTGGGCCGAGGGCCCAGGTCTTGGAGGTAGCCGTGGTCGCCACAGGTGAGGCGCAGTCGAAGCGAACAGGCGCCCCGGCTCCCATGCAGGATGCCCTGTTCGTGAGTGACCTGCCGCAGGAGATGACCGGCGCCGTCGGGTATCGCGGCACGTCGGCCTGTCGTGCCGCGGGTGTCACCTACCGCCAGTTGGACTACTGGGCTCGCACCGGTCTGCTGGAGCCATCTGTGCGCAACCCCTCCGGTTCCGGACATCAGCGCCTCTACAGCTTCCGCGACATCCTCGTGCTCAAGGTGGTCAAGCGACTGCTCGACACCGGCGTCTCGCTGCAGCAGATCCGTGTCGCGGTGACCGCACTGCGCGACCGTGGCGTCACCGAATTGGCCAACATCACGCTGATGTCGGACGGCGCGAGCGTCTACGAATGCACCTCTGACGACCAGGTCATCGACCTGATGCGCGGTGGTCAGGGCGTCTTCGGGATCGCCGTGGGTTCGGTATGGCGCGAGGTCGAGGGCACGTTGAGCGCGTTGCCGACCGAGCGCCCCGAGGACGAGGCACCCGCACCGCATCCTGGCGACGAGTTGCGTGCGCGCCGGGAGCGTCGCAACGCCGGCTGACACGCCGTCGGCCCGGGCGAGCGGGATGCTAGATTTGGGGTGCTGGCGAATCCGAGTGGGAGAGTTCCCGGAGAGGGAACGCCGAAGGGGCAATTCTCCCCAGAACCTCTCAGGCTCCCGGACCACTTGGGCGAGGCACCTCTGAAGGCGCGTCTGACGCGCTGACAGAAGGGGAGACGCCCGTCGTCCCATGCCCCCAAGGAAGTGACATGACGCAGGTTTCGTCGCCCGACTTCGTCAACCGACACATCGGCCCCACCGACGCCGACGTGTCTGCGATGCTCAAGGTGCTCGGTGAGCCGAGCACCGCCGCCCTCGTCGAACGCGCGCTGCCACGGGGGATCAGGTCGCAGGGTGCGCTGGATCTGCCGGCGGCGCCGTCCGAGCCCGCGGTGCTGGAGGAGCTCGCCGCGAAGGCCTCTCGCAACACGGTGCTGACCTCGATGATCGGGCTGGGCTACTACGGCACCCACACCCCGGCCGTCGTGCGGCGCAACATCTTGGAGAACCCGGCGTGGTACACCGCCTACACGCCCTACCAGCCGGAGATCTCCCAGGGACGTCTCGAGGCGCTGCTGAACTTCCAGACCGTGGTGAGTGACCTGACCGGCCTGCCCACGTCCGGAGCGTCGCTGCTCGACGAGGCCACGGCGGTCGCCGAGGCCATGACCTTGATGCGGCGCGGAAGCAAGGTCGCCAAGGACGCCGTCCTGCTGATCGACCGGCACGTGATGCCGCAGTCCATCGCCGTCACGCGGACCCGCGCCGTCCCGCTCGGGATCGACGTCGTCGTGGCCGATGTCCGGGAGGCGCTCGAGGCCGGCGGCCTGACCCAGGCGACCGGTGGGCGCGCAGTCTTCGGCGTCGTCGTGCAGTACCCGGGTGCGGACGGCGGGATCACCGACTGGTCGACGCTCGTCGAGGTCGCCCACTCCGAGGGCGCACTCGTCGCCGTCGCCGCCGACCTGCTGGCACTCACCCTGCTCACACCCCCCGGTGAGTGGGGCGCGGACGTGGCGGTCGGCACGACTCAGCGGTTCGGCGTCCCGATGGGCTTCGGGGGTCCGCACGCCGGATACATGAGTGTCCGCAAGGGCCTCGAGCGCACCCTTCCCGGTCGCTTGGTCGGCGTCAGCGTCGACGCGGACGGTGTCCCGGCCTACCGCCTGGCCCTGCAGACGCGTGAGCAGCACATCCGACGGGAGAAGGCGACCTCCAACATCTGCACCGCGCAGGTGCTGCTGGCGGTCATGGCCTCGATGTATGCCGTGTGGCACGGGCCGCAGGGCCTGACGGACATCGCGACCCGGGTCCACGGCAAGGCGGCGGGCCTGGCACGTGCCCTGCAGGACGCCGGTGTCACGGTCGCCACCGAGTCCTACTTCGACACCGTTGCGGCGGTCGTGCCGGGCCAGGCGGACGCCGTCGTCGCGAGCGCTCTGGAGCGCGGTATCAATGTCTGGCTCGTCGACGCCGACCATGTGTCGGTGAGCGTCGACGAGACGACGACGCAGGACGAACTCGATCGCGTCGCGGCGGCCTTCGGGGCGGAGGCGGTCTCGGTGACGGACGGGCAGCCGGCGTGGCCCGATGCGATGCGTCGCACCAGCGACTTCCTCACCCACCCGGTGTTCCACCGCTACCACAGCGAGACGGCGATGTTGCGCTACCTGCGTACGCTGGCCGACCGCGACTATGCCCTCGACCGCGGAATGATCCCGCTGGGCTCGTGCACCATGAAGCTGAACGCCACGACGGAGATGGAAGCCATCACCTGGCCGGAGTTCGCCGGACTTCACCCGTTCGCGCCGGCGGATCAGACGGTCGGGATCCGCGAGGTCGTCGACGACCTCGAGCGGTGGCTGTGCGCCATGACCGGTTATGACACGGTGTCGCTGCAGCCCAATGCGGGGTCACAGGGGGAGTTGGCCGGGCTGCTGGCCATCCGCGGCTACCACCGGGCCCAGGGCCAGGAGAACCGCAACGTCTGTCTGATCCCGGCCTCGGCGCACGGAACCAACGCCGCGAGTGCGGTGATGGCAGGGATGAAGGTCGTCGTCGTGAAGACGGCGCCCGGTGGCGAGATCGACATGGAGGATCTGCGCGCGAAGGTCAAGGAACACGGCGAGACACTCGCCGCGATCATGGTGACCTATCCGTCGACGCACGGAGTGTTCGAGGACACCATCACCGAGCTGACCAGCCTGGTGCACGAGGCCGGAGGACAGGTCTACCTCGACGGCGCGAACCTCAACGCCCTCGTCGGACTGGCGGCGCCCGGCCACTTCGGCGGCGACGTCTCACACCTGAACCTGCACAAGACGTTCTGTATCCCGCACGGCGGTGGTGGACCGGGGGTGGGGCCGATCGGTGTGCGCAGCCACCTGGCGCCCTACCTGCCCAACCACCCGTTCTCCGCCGAGGCGGGCCCCGAGACCGGCGTCGGGCCGGTCAGCGCGGCACCGTTCGGGTCCGCGTCGATCCTGCCGATCTCGTGGGCCTACGTCCGCCTCATGGGTGGCGCCGGGCTCACCAAAGCGACCCACACGGCGATCCTGTCGGCCAACTACCTCGCCGCCCGGTTGCGGGAGCACTACCCGGTGCTCTACAGCGGCGAGGACGGGCTGGTCGCGCACGAGTGCATCATCGATCTGCGTGAACTGACCAAGGCGTCCGGCGTCACCGTCGACGACGTGGCGAAGCGCTTGATCGACTACGGCTTCCATGCCCCGACGATGTCGTTCCCGGTCGCCGGCACGTTGATGGTCGAGCCCACCGAGTCGGAGAGCCTGGAGGAACTGGACCGCTTCTGC